>DATJAK010000296.1:0-16480 GCA_035516375.1 Bryobacteraceae bacterium | reverse complement strand
CGAGCCCTGGCAGGCCCAGGCGTTTGCGCTGGCGGTGCGCCTCTCCGCGCAAGGGCATTTCACTTGGAAAGAGTGGGCCGACGCGCTGGCCGCCGAGCTCAAAGCCGCCGCCGGCCGAGGCGAGCCGGATGACGGCTCCCGCTACTACCACCACTGGTTGGCGGCTCTGGAGCGGCTGGCCGGCAGCAAGGGCCTGACCAATTCGGAGTCGCTTCTGGAACGCAAAGAAGCCTGGGCGGACGCCTATCGCCACACCCCGCACGGCAAGCCGGTCGAGCTGGCCAAACGCTCGGGCGGATAGTCCGCGGCTGCGGCATCATCGCGTATACTCATCAAATGCCGCTCACAGAATCGGTGGAGAAGATTGCTCCGCCCGAACCGGATCTGACGCCTGCGGAGCTACTGCACCGAGCGGAAGCGATGTGCCCCATGCTGCGCGAGCGGCAGGCGGCGTGCGAAGCGGCCGGCCGGATCTCGGACGAGACCAACCACGAGTTTATCCGCGCCGGGTTCTATCGCATCCTGCAGCCGCGTCGCTTTGGTGGCTATGAGTTCGACCTTCCCTGTTTCCTGAAAGTGATGACGGCGGTTTCGCGCGGCTGCCCGGAGAGTGGATGGGTCCTGGCGTTGACGGCGGGCCATGCGTTTCTCATGTCGCTGTTCCCCGACGCCGGGCAGCGCGAGGCATTCGGCACAAGGGGCGAATTTCGCGCACCGGCCGTGGCTGCGCCTGGCGGAACGGCTACGCCCGTGGATGGCAGTTACCGCGTCAAGGGAGCGTGGGATTACGCCTCGGGATGCGATGTTGCCACTCACTTCATTGGCGCGGCCATGCTGCTCGATGCGGCTTCGAAACGGCCGCAGAGTATGATGTACGTCCTGTTCGACCGCGACCAGTACACGATCATCGACAACTGGCACGTGATCGGGATGCAAGGCACCGGCTCGCGGCGTGTGGTGATTGAAGAAACCTTTGTTCCGTCATATCGCGTGCTGCATACCACGGACGCATCCGGTAGTTTGGTTCACAGCCATCCCGGCATCGCCCATCACGCCAACCCGATGTACCAGGGCCGCGTCGTGCCGTTGCTGGTTTCGGAAACCGTGGCGGTCGCGGTCGGCGCGGCCCGCGGAGCACTCGACATTTACGGCGAGATTCTCCGCACGAAGAAGCGGCCCTATCCGCCGTTTGAGCCGCTGTTGGACCAGGCGGAGTTTCAGCGGCACTTCGGGCATGCGCAATCCTTAATTGACACCGCGGAAGCGGCTCTCACGCAATTGGCTTCCAACTACATGGAGCAGGCGCGGCGCCAGGCGGAAGATGGCATCGCGATCGCCGATGAGGAAGAACGCCGGCTGCTGATGATCGAGCAGCAGTGCGTGCGCATGTCCTGGGAGGCGATGGAGCTCATGTTCCGAACGGCGGGCAGTTCCTCGGCCACAGCATCCTCGCCGCTGGGCCGCTATTTCCGGAACCTGGCCGTGATCCGCACGCACATCACGCTACAGTTGGACCGCACCGCGGTGAATGCCGGCCGGTTGCATTTCGGGATGCCGGCAGTGGGGCCGTTGTAGATCAGCACGTTTAGAGTTCAACGCGGGATTCGCTGCTTTCGCCGGATCTCGCTGAAGACTTCCGAGGCCGGGCGGGTCCTTCTATGGGCAACATCCTCCAACCCTTGGCGGATGCCTTCCCGGGCGTCGGCCTGGGCGGCGACATCGAGCAGACGCTGGTAGGATGCGGCGTCCTGCACGACCACCTCAGCCTTCCCATTAATGGTGAGAAGCATGGGACGCCGCGTGGTCTTCAGATGTTTGACGGCCTCTGCAGACTTCCGGCGGAAATAAGTGAGCGGCTGAATGTCCCGCGTAATATCGAACATCCTACTCGTATAGCACCTTTAAAGGTGCGCCGTGGGCTGCGTACTGCCTGCACTTGGCACACTACAAATTCTGCCGGATTCACAAGAGCCTACGTGTGACGCCTGCGATGGAAGCGGGGATTACGGATCACGTGTGGGAATTGGAGGAACTGCTCGCGTGACTACGGTCGTTCGCGAGGAATTCCCTCAGCCACGTTGGGACAGCGTGCGTAAAAAGGAATCCAAGTGCTGCTCCGAAGTAACTCAAAGGGATGGCGATAACCAGCGCGATCCAATTGACTCTCATCTCGCCCTGATGATACCCGATTTTTTCTTTCAACGCACCTTTCAGGCACTACTGTCGGCTGCGGAGCTGAGTCTGCCGGCGGGAAATCCCTGTTTCACTTCACCCCCAGCCACGCAATAAACAGCCCGTCGGGCTTCACATCTTCCCAATACGAGATGAACCGGCTCTCGACTTTGCGGCAATGGCGCGCCAGCAGCCGCTCGAGTTCTTTGCGCGTGAACCAGCGCTCCCATTCGGGGGTCTGGAGCTGTCCCCAGTGCTCGGCGTTCTTATCAATCACCGCGATGCGGCCTCCGCGTTTGACCACGCGGCAAATCTCGGCCACAGCCTTTTCAATCTCCACCGCATGTTCCAACGACTCGGTGGCGTAGGCCCCATCGAAGAAGCCATCGGCAAACGGAAGCTCCGTCATCAATCCGGCCCGGGTGTGGATACCGGCAGGAACGAAGCGCAGCATTTCCTCGGAAATATCCAGGGCCCAAATTTCCGCTTCGGGCTCCTGCTCGTGGAAGATGCGCGCGAAGCGGCCTTTACCGCAGCCCACATCGAGCACGCGTTTGCCGCGCAGATCCCCGAGGTGCTCACGGATGAGTTTTACGTGGTAGATGCGCGGATCGATGGTGGCGGGGAAATGTTCTTCGTCGCCTGCGGATTCATCAAACGAGGCTTGAATACGCGCGCGCAGTTCCGGCGTAAGTGCCGCTGGTTTGGAGCGCGAGAGCAGGCGCTTCCAGTTCACCTTACGCCCGAGTGAGGAAGATCGGCAGCCCGAGCTTGTGGTCGTACCTCGGCCGGTAGCGGTCGGTGTTGTACATGGTGTCCACTTCCACGCGGCGCGGACCCATAGCCGGGTCCGGGATGGGCGCCATGCTAAAGCACCCATTGCTGATCGCCGTCATGAGGCCCTTCTGTCCCGCGGCAATCGCGTCGATCGCCATGCCGGCGAAGGTGGATGCCACCATGCGGTCCACGAAATCCGGGCTGCCCGAGCGCAGCTCATAGGTCAAGTCGCTGACGATGGTTTCTTCGCTTACCACGGCCTTGATCTCATTGCTTAGATCTTCGGCCACGCTCATCTTCTTGCGGTGACCGTAGGCATCCGCTTCACCGTACTCTTTAACCGTGTACCCCTCCCACTGCGCGCCTTCGGAGAGAATCACCAGCGCGTAGTTGCTGGGGTTGTTCCTCTTATCGGTCAGCACCAGCTCGATCAGCTTGGGCAGGTTCACGCGGTATTCCGGAATGCAGCAGCGGAGCGACGTAACGTAGGCCGTATAGAGCGCCGTGTATCCCGCATCGCGGCCAAAGACACGGAAAATGCCGATGCGCTCGTGGGAGCCGACCGTGGTTCGCTGCCGCTCGATGGCGTCGATGGCGCGCGTCACTGCCGTGGAAAAACCGATGCAGTACTCGGTATTGCGCACGTCGTTATCCATGGTCTTGGGCACGGCGATCACCGGCATCCCCTGCCGCCCCAACTCGGCCGCATAACTCAGCGTGTCGTCGCCGCCGATCGCAATGAGATAATCGAGCCCCAGAGCCTCGATGTTCTTCTGTACCGCCCTGGTAACGTCGTAGGTGGTCCCTTTCGCGCTTTCCTTCTTGGGAAAATCCTGGCCCGCCAGAACCGGCGGGAGCTGTTTCATCTTCGATGGGCTGGTGCGCGAGGTGTGCAGATACGTGCCGCCGGTGCGGTCGATGGTGCGGGTGTTCTCGCGATTCAAGGGAAGCACGTACTTGGCACGGCTGGCCGGGTCCTGCAAGTTCACATGGGTCAGGCCTTCCCATCCACGCCGGATGCCGATGACTTCGCCACCCAGCTCTCCGCTCCGGTAGACCACCGATTTGATGACGGAGTTCAAACCCGGCACATCGCCGCCACCGGTGAGAATGCCGATTCGCTTCACTGCCATGAATGCTCCTGTTTTCTGACGATTGGGAAATCTAATTATAAGCTGTGGCACCGCGGCGCTGAATTACGGGCCGGTGAACGCGCACATATCCGCCGGCCGCTAAAACTTCTGCGGGAACGGCCGATAAGCTTGCCATGCATAGACCAAAGATCCCGGTCCTGTTGGCAGGTCTTGTGTTGATGCTGGCCTCGTCCGCCGCCCAGGCAGCAGCCGGCACGTGGCGCGGCCGCATCGAAACGCTAGTGGTCGACAACTTCGAGGCCGGCACGAGCCGGAGCCGGGTTTTCCTTCACACTTCGCGAGAGTCCTTAGAACTCGAACCTGGAGCATTCTCTTTGCAGCCAGGCCAAGTGGTCGATGTCACCGGTCAGGCTTCGGGCAAACGGCTGATGGCGTCCCAGGTGAACGCAGTACCTGCCGACTCCGCCACGGCCACCTGCTCCGCCATCGGCGAACAGAAGATTGCCGTGATTCTGGCGTCGTTTCCAAGCAAGGCGCTGCTGTCTTCCGTGACGCCCGCGCTGATGAAAGCGAGTTTCTTCGGTCCGGGCCTGACATTGGACACGTTTCTGCGCGAATCCTCGTTTGGGCAAACATGGGCCAGTGGCGACGTGCTCGGCCCTTACGTCCTCGATGCCGACTATTTCGATGAGCCTCTGGCCGCCCGAGACGCAGCTTTGCGGGCTGCCGCGCCATTCACCGATCTGACTCAATACAGCCGGTTCTTCGTCGTCGTGCCGCAAGGTGAGACCGGTATGGATTCGGGCGGCATGGCGCTCATTGGCTGCGGAACGATCGACTCGCCGCAAGGAACCTTAACCGCATCGTCGATGTGGCTGGGCGCCGAGAGCATGGTCGCGCAAACCGAAGTGGTGGAGACCGCCGCACACGAAATCGGCCACGGCTTTGGATTAGAGCACGCGCGTCTGGCCGATTATGGCAGCGACGCGCTCGGCCCGGCCGGCGAAACCGCCGCGCCCTGGGACCAGCTGCACGATTATGGCGATTCCTTTTCGAACATGGGCCGGAATTCCGGCCAGTGGGCCGCACCGCAGAAGGCGCGCCTGGGGTGGCTCGCGGACGGGACAAACATCCAAACCGTCACCGCCAGCGGCAATTTCACTCTGCTTCCGTACGAAGCGGCAGGCACCGGGCAGGTAATCAAGGTGAGTCGAGGTACCGGCGCGGACGATTGGCTGTGGATCGAATACCGCCAGCCTTCGGGCACGTTCGATGGAACGCTGCCGCCAAGCGCGTTTGCCGGAGCCTTGGTGCACTACGCCGACCCTGCTCTTACGGCGACGCTCAGCGGAGTGGACGCGGCCAGCTACACAAACCTCGTGAATTTCCACCCAAGCGCTGCCTTTGGAACCGATCCGATTCTCCACGCCGGGGAAACCTGGAAGGATCCTTACGGCAGCTTGAGCCTCACCGTGAACTCGGCGACCTCGGCCGGGCTGAGCCTGAGCGTCTCGTATGCGCCCGTGCCGGCGTGTCCCAGTTCCGCAGGCAGCGCACAGTCGTTCGATGCCACTGGCGGAGCCGGCCAAATTGCGATTACCGCACCGGGGAGTTGTTCCTGGAACGCCGCGGCCTCGGTCCCCTGGATCATTTTGGGCGCGACCCGATCGGGAACCGGCAACGGCAGCGTGAGCTTTACCGTGGCGCAAAATAGCGATGTCTCGCCGCGCTGGGGCAAGATCCAAGTAGGCGATGCGTTCGCCATTGTCACCCAGGCGGGCGGCTCCGCATGGATGGCCATCAGCCCACAAAACCATTCGATCCCCGCCGCGGGCGGAACGGGAGAATTCTCCGTGGCCACCAGCGCGCCGGACCTTGCATGGACCATGGGCGTCAATGTGCCCTGGATTACCGATACTGAGTGCTCCTGTTACCTGCTGGCCGGGCCGGCAACGGTCCGTTACACGGTAGCCGTAAATTCAGGACCGGAGCGAACGGGAATCATCAGCGTCGGCGGTCTGCCGTTTACGGTGACTCAGCAGGCCGGCCCCGCGGAATCTCCCAACCTTACTTTCGATCTGCTCGCGCCGAACGACGCACCGACGGCGCGCTTGCTAACTGCGATGGCGCCGTTCGGCCATTCGGGAAAGGCCATTTTATACGGTGGAGTTTGGAACACGACCGCTTTCGCGGACACATGGCTTTGGGATGGCGCCAACTGGACGCTTCTCCAACCGGCGAACAATCCGGGACTCCTATCTGGGCATGCCATGGTTTACGACGAGGCGCGCAGAAACATCGTGCTGTTCGGCGGGACGGACGGCGCCGGCATGTACAGCAATCAGACCTGGATTTTCGACGGAAACAACTGGCGGCAGGCGCAACCCGCCGCGAGCCCTTCCCCGCGCTCACAACACGCCATGGCTTACGACCCCGTCCTACAGAAGGTCGTGTTGTTTGGTGGATCTGGGGAAGGCCCGGTCGGAGCAGGCGGCGGAGTTGGCGAGTTGAACGATACCTGGACGTGGGATGGCGTCAACTGGACGCAAGTAACCAACGCGCAAAGCCCGTTGCCGCGCCTGGGGCATGCCATGGCATTTGATGCCGAACGCGGCCAGATCGTGCTCTTCGGCGGGATGTTTTACAGCCTTCCAGGCGAGCCGGTTGATCCGGCGCCCACCTGGTTTTCCGACACCTGGCTGTTGGACGCGAGCGGCTGGCACCAGGCGCTCACCGCAACGCCTCCGGCAGCGCGCTTCGGGCATGTACTCGCCTATCATCCGCTGCTCGGTGCGGTCGTCATGATCGGTGGGTACGGAGGCAAGGACGTCGGCGCGGATGGAAGCTGGGACTACGACTTTCGCAAGGAGACCTGGGTCTGGAATCGAAACGAATGGGTACAACAGTTCCCCGACGTGCAGCCCGGGCCGGCCTATACGACTATGGCCGTCTACGATGACACCCGCCAGGCATTAACTGTCCATCTGGGCGACGATCTCACTTGTGTATCGCGAGGACCGAAGACGTTTTTCCTCCGCGGAAGGTCCACAACGCACTCGCCGCTACACCATTCGTCACCGCGGCGATAACTAGTTGGCGAGCGTGTTGGGCATGCTTTAGCTTGCCCAGCGATGATGCTAGGGCAAGCTAAAGCATGCCCCACCGTCTACTGCGCCGCCGCTTTCTGTTCGTTGTACCGCAAGTTGAAAGCTCCTTGCTCGATGTCGAGCTCGGTCAGGTAACCCTGCGGGTCGATATACGGGTTCGGCCCCTTCCCCAATTTGGCGTATTTCTCGGCCAAACGGAACATGGCCGGGTGCGAGCCGAGCGGTATATCGCACGGCAGCGATCGCAGTAGTTTGAAGCCGCGCTGATACTCGTCTGCGATTTGCGGAACTTCCGGATTGTTCACCAGCTTATATCCGGGGTTGACGCCCATGCTGCCGATGATCACCACGTCGTACGATTTGCCGCCGTCGTGCATTTTCATACTCCAGCTCGTGCAGCCGCGGGTATGTCCGGGCGTCAGATGGGCTACCAGCGTTGTCCCGCCGAGGGTGACCTGGTCGCCATCGTGCAGCACCTGGTCCATGGGATGCGGTTTGCCGCCGGGGCGCATCTTTTCCAGCGCAGGCACATCTTCAGCCATCGCCATGACGCGTGCGCCGGTCAGTTCCTTCACTAAAGCGTCGCCCTCCATATGGTCCGCATGCGCATGGCTGCCCAGCAGGATCTTGATGTCGGTGAATTTGTACCCAAGCTGCTCCACCGACTTTCGAATTACCGGCACCACGCCTTCGTAGTCGCTGTTGATCAGGATCAATCCGTCGGGAGTGCTGATCAGGAAAGAGCCGAGCGCCTCAGTGCCAACGTAGTAGAGATTGCCAATGATCTTGTGCGGCGGAAACTGCCCGTACTGCTGCTCGCGCGTGCCCACGTTGCGGCGGAACAGATCCTCGGGCGCTAGGACCTTGGCGGTTTGCGCCGCGCACAGCGCGGGGAGCAGAAACAGAAGCAGCTTGTCCGATCGCATGGAAGACAGAATATCATTCGTACCGCAGAGCCTCTACCGGGTCGATGCGCGTGGCGCGCATCGCCGGAATCAGGCTGGCAATTACAGCGGCGCACAGCAACACCAAGGCTGCCGCGGCGAACGTAAACGGATCAAACGGACTCACGGCGAAAAGCTGGTTTTGCAACAGGCGGCTGAACACTATGGAGGCAGCCAAGCCGGCTACGGCCCCGCCGGCTGCCAGACGCATGCCCTGGCCCACCACCAGCGACAAGACCTCGCCTCTTTGCGCGCCTAACGCCATGCGAACGCCGATCTCCGAGGTACGCTGCGCCGTCGCATAGCTGATTACCCCGTATAATCCAAGCGCGGCCAGCAAGAGCGCCATGACGGCGAAGAAGCCCAGGAGCACCACCACAAAACGCCGCTGGGAAAGGGACGCAGCCACTAGAGATTCCATGGGCTGGACATGGTGCATGGGTTGAGCGGGATCCGCGGCCAGCACGGCCTGCCGCATGCCGGCAGCCAGGCCCATCGGATTCGATTGCGTTCGCATGAGGAATACGGCTAACGGTAAAGGATGCTGATAAATCGAACCGTAGTACGTTCCCTTCCCTGTATCGCCGGCCAAACTCGTATGTTGGACGTGCCCAACGACACCCACGATGGTCGCCCACGGCGGCGTGCCATTGCCCTGCGGTAACTCGATCCGTTTGCCGATGGGATCTTCGTTCGGCCAATACTGCCGCGCCAGGTTTTCATCGATGATGGCAACTGGCTCGGTCCCCATCCGATCCTGCTCCGTAAAGAATCGGCCCTTGCGGAGTGGGATTTTGAACGTCTCGAAGTAGCCCGGTGAGACATAGCGGTTTTGCCCGTGAGGCCCTGGATCGCCAGCCTGGGGTACCCGGCCTTCAATGGCGAAGGAGGCGGTCCAATCCTCGCCGTAGAATGGCAGCGGCATGGCGGCGGCCACGGAAACCACTCCGGGCTGATGCGCCATCTGGTCGATGACGGTCCTTAAGAAGACGCCTTGCTTTTCAGGTTCGTGATACCGCGCATCCGGCAATGTCACCATGCCGATCATCACGCCGTGCGGATCGAAGCCCGGGCTGACGTTCTCGAGGCGGCCGAGGCTCCGCAGGAACAAACCAGCGCCCACGAGTAATAACAGTGCGAGCGCCACCTCACCGACCACCAGGCTGGATCGCAGTCTTTGGCGGCCGCGGCCGGCGGTGCCCGATCGGCCGCCTTCCTTCAAGACCTCGTACTGTTTCAAGCGGGAAATCTGGTAGGCCGGCGCGGTGGCGAACAGCAAGGCCGAGAGAATGGCCGTAATGGCAGTGAACACCAACACGCGCCCATCCAACCGTGCGGCAAGCGCGAATGGAGCGTTTTCTGGAACGAAACGCGCAAGCCCTTCGGCCCCGGCATACGCCACTGCCAAACCGAATACAGTTCCACAGCTTGCCAACAGCAGACTTTCCGCAGCCGTCTGGACTATCAGGTTCCAGCGGCTGGCGCCCAATGCGGAGCGGATGGCGATTTCGCGCGCGCGCCGCGAGGCCCGCGCCAGCATCAATCCTGCAACGTTGGAACAAGCAATCAGCAGCACGAATCCCACCGCGCCGAGCAGGATCAGCATCGGCGTCTTGATATCGCCCGCCACGAAATCGGTGAAGGGCTCGATAAACATTCCCCAGCCGGCATTCTTCGCAAAACCGGCAACTGGTGTACCGCTATCTAAATAGCGCTTCGTTAAAATGCCGGCGAAGTTCTGTGCCCGAGGGAAGCCTACACCCGGTTGGATGCGCGCGAAGCAGGTCAGCGACTCATTGAACCGGCCCTTCTCCAGGAAAGCGTCGGGTGCAAGGCCCATCGGCACCCACAGCTCGACTCCCGCCGGCCAGCGAAACGCCGGACCCATCACGCCCACCACCCGGTACGGAAGCTGGTTCAACGTGATCGTGCGCCCGATCACGCCGGGATCTCGTCCGAAGAGCCGGCTCCAGGTGGCATACGCCAGTACCGCCACATGATTCTGGTTGGGGGTATCCTCGTCGGCCGTGAACCCGCGGCCTAAGATCGGCTTTGCGCCAAAGACATCGAACCAATCCCGGGACACTCTGGAACCTTGCAGCCGTTCGGGCGGGCCCTCCCCGCTATAGTTGATATCGCTGCTGTCTTCCACAGCCGTGGCCTGAAAGACCTGTTTGCTCCGCTGAAAATCCGCATAGCCGGGAACGGAAACCGGGATGCTTTTGAGCGCCAGCTTATCGTAGCGGCCGCGGACCGCCACCACACGTTCCGGGTGACTCACGCCGGCCGGTTCGAGAAGCACCTGATTGATGACGCTGAAGATGGCGGTGTTCGCGCCGATTCCCAACGCCAGAACGGCAATCGCGGTAATCGTAAATCCGGGACTTTTGGCTAGAGTTCGCCAGGCCAGCCGAAGATTATGCAGCATAAGAACTTAGACGCTACACCGGCCAATCAGTTGGCACCCAGTTTCAGGGTCCCCACCAATTGTTTCACACTGGCAATCTTCTCTTCGTGGAGAAACGAACCCAATTCGTTGGCAACACGCAGCGGCGCTTGGGGATCCCAGAACGTCGCCGTGCCGACTTCGACTGCGGTCGCTCCCGCGATCAAAAACTCCGCGGCGTCCAGTCCCGTGGCGATTCCGCCGAGACCGACCACGGGAATTTTTACGGCGCCCGCGGCCTGGCAGACCATCCGCAAGGCTATCGGCTTGATCGCAGGTCCCGACAGGCCGCCGAACCCCGCGCCGATCCTCGGGCGGCGGGTGCGCGGGTCGATAGCCAGCGCGATGAAAGTGTTCACCAACGAAAGCGCGTCGGCCCCGCTTTCTTCCGCCGCGCAGGCTAGTGGTTCAATCGCGCTCACGTTTGGGGAAAGCTTTACAATGACGGGGCGGCGAGCCACTTTCTTCACCGCCGCGACCACTTCCCTGAGCAGCGCGGGATCGCTCGAAAAGAAGATGCCTCCACGATCGGTGTTCGGGCAGGAGACATTCAACTCATAGCCCGCCAGACCCTCATGATCGTTCAAGACCCGTACCACCTCGACGTAGTCCTCGGTCTGGTATCCGAACACGTTGGCGAAGACGGCGGTATCGAGCTTGGCGAGAGCCGGCAGCTTGTCCTTCACGAACTCGCGGACACCAATGTTCTGCAGCCCGATCGAGTTGATCATGCCACCCTCAGTCTCAAAAACGCGGGGCGGCGGATTGCCTTCGATCGGCTCGCGCGAGAGGCCCTTCACCACCAGCCCCCCCAACGCATTCAGGTCCACCAGCTTTTCAAATTCGATGCCGTAAGCAAACGTCCCGGAGGCGGCGATTACCGGATTGCGCAGGCGGATTCCGCAGAGCGAGGTAGCGAGCGCCGGATCGGTTGGCTGCATCAGGCGGCAAATGCCTCGCCCAGCACACGGCCTGTACTGGAAGACGGCGGAGCTACGCCCATCGCGCGAGCGAGCGTGGGCGCAAGGTCCACCGACTCCACGGGGGCCTCGAAGACTGCCGCGCGGAACTGCGGACCGTAAAAACAGAGTGGCGTCCGGATGTCGTAATCGTACAGCGAACCGTACGAGATACCGCGGCCGGCACCGAAATCTTCGATGTATTCCGGTTGGTAGGAGAGAATCACATCGCCGGCGCGCCGGGGGTGGAAGCTGTTGCGGAAGCGCCGTTCCCAATCGTCATGGATGGAGCACTCTCCGCCGGCAGTGTAATAGGCGGCTACCGCGGGCTGATCGAGGGCCGTGCGCCCGGCCACCTGCCGGGCCGGTTCGGGCGACAGGGAGCCGCGGCTATCGAGGTAGAGGAAGGGATATAGGTACTTTTCCAGGCGCCCGCTGCCGCTGGCGGTCAAACCCTGCTGAATCGCTTGGGCCAGGAGTTCTCCGTTGACTGCCATCCGCGGCCGCGTTTCCGGAGCCGGCGCCGGCGGGCCACCGTGTGCCCCGGCCAAAACCAGGTTATAGGTCCGGGCCCCCAGGGTCTGATCCAACTGGTTGATCAACAGCTCGATCTGACGGTCCAGTTGCAGCGTCATCTGCTGCATCAAGGGGGAGCGCGCTCCCGTTTCGTAACCCAGTAGCGCCGATGAGCTCGCCACAAGGCACACATAATCCAGGGTTTCTCCCTGGCCCAGCCGCTCGCGAACCAGCATCTCCTTGAGGAAGTCGAATTGCGCCGCCTGAGCGAAGGGCGATGCACGATAGAGCGCCAGGAATTCCTGGGGACTTTGGGGGCGGGAGCGGTCGAACGTCAGAGTCCGCAGAGGCGGTGCTTGTGGGTTGGCGCCCACTGCCACCCAGGTTGCATTGTGCAGGCGATCCAACGATTTGGTGCGGTTATAGTCCGGTACCCAGCCGGGCAACGCACCCCTGCCGGTGAATCGGCCCTCGTCGTCCATCCAATACAGCCGCGCGCCGGAGTTGCCCGACATCAGTGCCCCCTCGGTTGGAGTCAAGGAGATCACGAAAGCGCGGGTGCCTGGGGCGGAGGCCACCTGGGAGGTCAGGGTGGTGGCCAACAGTGCCTCATCGGAGGCGCGAACCGGTCTCCGGGAAGGCCGGTCATACCAGGTGTCGGCCACGATTCCATGCTGGGCCGGCCAGGCCCCAGTAGACAAAGTGGCGAGCGAAGACGAGGAAAAACTCAGGGCCAGATGCCGGCAGTCCGGAAAAAAAGCGCCGCCATCCACAATTTTTCGTAGACCACCCGGGGCGACTTGGGCCCAGACGGCATCCAAATAGTCGGGGCGCATGTGTTCTAGGACCAGTAGTACCAATAACTTAGGACGTGGGGGGAGGGCTAGCGCCCGGGAAGCCCATCCAGCGAGGATACAGGCGCCGAATTTTCGTCGGCAAATATCCATGTAAAAAGAGTTTATCAAACTGCCGATAAGTGATATAGTGTTTCGTTTAGCACAAGGCCTGACCCTGGCTAGTACGCCCCCCCGAAGCGGGGTCAGAGAGGCAAGTCGATGAAAGAAGATATCAGCGTTCTGGGTCTCGCCACCATTCGCGGGAACCGTGGGATCTCGCTGGAGCAGATCGCAGAATCTACGAAGATTAGCATTCGTTCGTTACACGCAATTGAACAGGGGGAATTTCATAAGCTACCTGGTGGTATCTACAACACCAGTTACATACGCCAGTACGCGCGCGCGATCGATTACGATGAAAGCGCGATTCTCTCCTACTATCACCGCGCCATGGGGAACCCGGAAAGTCCGAGCTCTACGAGCGGAACAAATGGTCGGGGATTCGTGAACGGGTATCGTCCCGCATCCAGCATTCTGGGGTCCTAGAGGCTGGCGGGTCCGCGGGCATCAGCCGCGGAGGTAGCAGGAAATTCCTAACGTCTTTTTTCTGCCTGCTTAGCTGCGAATTTCGCGACGTTGATAATGGTGCGCTGATGCGTGCCTTGGCCGATCTTCTCCTGGTCTGTGGAAGCTTCCACACGGAATTCCACTCGCCGCTCGTTCACCCCAATGACTTCTGCGCGAATCGTCACGCGGCTCCCCAGCGGCGCTGCCGCCAGGTGCGCCACATTCACGTGGGTCCCCACCGTATCGTAGCCGCTCTCCAATAAAGGCAAGACCGTATCGCGGCACGTCTTTTCCATGAGTCCGATCATGCGCGGCGTGGAGAGCACTCGCGCATCTTCAATGCCCAGAAACGTAATGGCGATATCGCTAGTCACCTCGGTTTGGGATTCGCCTTTGGTTCCAACGGGAATATTTGGCATGTCTGGTGTTTTCATTCTACCTGTCGGAAATCTTACAACGCGATGCTGTGGGTACGGCCGGCTTGGCCCTCCTGTTGCACCCGTTGAATGCAGGTGGACGGTAGGAAACCCGTGTTGTCCATTCTGATACGAAGGAGCGAATGAAATGGCTGGCAAGAATACAGCAGTATTCGGTATCTACCCGGATCGACTCTCAGTAGAGGAAGCAATCGAGCAGTTTCGCATCGTCGGCTTCCGCACCACAGACATCTCGGTGCTCTTTCCAGACAACAAAGGCACCAAGGAATTTGCTCACGAAAAGAGCACCAAAGCTCCGGAGGGAGCGACGACCGGCGGCGTGGCCGGCGGGATCACGGGAGGAGTCCTTGGGTGGTTGACGGGCGTCGGCGCACTGGCCATCCCGGGACTGGGGCCCTTCATCGCGGCCGGGCCGATCGTGGCAGCTTTAGCCGGAGCCGGCGCGGTAGGCGCATTGGGTGGAATCATCGGCGCATTGGCCGGCCTGGGCATTCCCGAGTACGAAGCCAAGCGTTATGAAGGGCGCCTCCGGGACGGCGGAATTCTACTTTCGGTGCATTGTGACGATCACACTTGGGTCAACCGCGCAAAAGGATTAATGCAAGGCACCGGAGCACAGGACGTTGCATCAGCCGGCGAGAAACACGGCGACTTCGCCAATGCCGATAAGCCCATGCCGCGGGTCCGGGGAGCCGGTAGCGGCTTGGCTTACAAGGCGGATCTCGACGACAGCGAGGAAGTGTAGGCCACGGCGGCCGGTCAGCGCATGGAGTTTGGGACATTCCCCAGACGGCCATGCGCTGCCGCACACAATTCATGGGGTACGCTTCCGTGCGAACTCTACGGCTTCGCGGGGCACCTGGAATTCCGGCATGGCGCTGTTGCCCACGTAACCCAGTTCCTGGATGCCAATCGGGCTGGTGTAATACGCATCCGCCACCAACCGGCGCGCCCACTGAAAGAATCGAATGCCGGGATTCAATTCCGGCGAGTGGTTCTTGTCAAAAGCAATCAAGTCGAGCATTTCGGTTTGCTGCTCCAGGGTGGCGTTGAGGAAATCCTTTCCTTCGTAGCGGCGGCGCATCTCGTGGTTGAGCCATGCTAAGCCGCCGGTAATAATGTCGCGCAACTCTGCACGGGCAGCGCAAAGAAAATCGATGAACCTGGCCGCTCCGGCTTCGAGCGCACCGGGGCTGCGGCCGTCCGCGGGGATGATTCGATCGGCAAGGGCGCCGAGTGTGGCGAACTCGTGGGCGGTTAGCGCCAGCGGCGAATACGGACCCAGTTGGGCGGCGTAGTCCTCGGCCACGGCCTGGTGCACCTGCTGCGCTTCCTGCCCTGGCAATACCGGCACGCCCATCACTGAAAGGCTTAATGTCGCGCCGACGCGGCGCATCAGATCGCGACGATGGTAACGGAATGGGCTAGAGATTGCCCTAGACATTGCCCTAGACATTGCCCTTTCTCATCTCCTCGGCCAAGTACTCGGAGGCACGCCAGGCAAAGGCCACGATGCTCAAGGTGACATTCTTATCCGGCTGGGTAACGAATGGAGCAGCGTCGGCGATGAACAAATTCTTCACATCGTGCGCCTGGCAATATTCGTTCAAGACGGAGGTTTTGGGGTCGCGGCCCATACGTGCCGTACCGGACTCGTGGATGATCATGCCGCCAACAGAGATGGCGCTTGGCGGAGGTGGCTGAGGGGTTGCGATTTTGCCTCCCATGGTTTCAACAATCGAAGCGAAGGTCTGCTCCATGTGGCGCACCTGACGGAATTCATGGTCGCTCCAGGCGAAGTGGAAACGGAGCACGGGGATTCCCCACGAATCCACGGCCTGCGGGTCGATCTCGCAATAGCTGTTGGCGTTGGAGATCATTTCGCCGCGGCCACCTAACGAGATGAACGCGCCATATTCCTCGCGTATCCTGTCTTTGAGCGCTTTGCCGTAGCCTTGGTAGTCGGCGCATTGTTCGGTGAACGAACCGAGCTCAGGCAGTTGGAAACCGCCGCCGATCTCAATGTGGTATCCGCGGGGGAAGTCTTTCTGCCGGTCGCCATAGAGCCACCAAGGCACATACACGTGCATGCCCTTGATGCCGTCGCTATTGTGGCGCGGCAGGTTGGCGAGCGCCGGCACGAAAGCGCTGAGGCCGTATCCCACGGTGTCGGTGAGTCGGCGGCCGACCTCACCCGAAGAGTTGGCGATCCCATTGGGGAATTGCGAGGATTTCGAATTCAGCAGGAGGCGCGCCGTTTCACAGGCGCTGGCGGCCACGACAACCGCCCGGCACCGGATCTGTTTTTCGGTGCGCGAGGCTTTTTCGACGTAAGATACCGCCGTCACGCTTCCAGAACTATCGGCGACCAGCTCACGCGCCATGGCGCCGGTGAAAACAGTGAGCCTGCCGCTGGCCATCGCCGGGAAGATCATGGCTTGGCTCGATGTGAAGGCCGACGCGGTGCGGCATCCGCGGTCGCACTGGCCGCAGTAATGGCACGCCGCGCGGCCATTCAGCGGTTTCGTCAGAACTGCCATGCGTGACGGAATGCAGGGGATGTTCAGCTTGCGGCAGGCTGCCTGGAACAGGATCTCGTGCACACGGGGCGCGATCGGCGGCAGG
>DATJAK010000295.1:0-27674 GCA_035516375.1 Bryobacteraceae bacterium | reverse complement strand
CGGGGCGCGGCGCGACGAAGAAAAATCGCGCGCCAAGGAGCGGGTCTACTCGTTCCGCGATTCGTTCGGGCAGTGGGACCCGAAGAACCAGCGTCCGGAGCTGTGGAACCTGTTCAACAGCCGCATCGACAAAAGCGAAAGCATCCGCGTCTTCCCGCTATCGAACTGGACGGAGCTGGATGTCTGGCACTACATCTACCTGGAAGATATCCCGATCGTGCCGATGTATTACGCCAAACCGCGGGAGATGGTGGTGCGCGGCGATTCGCTTATCACCCTCGAGCACAACATGCAACTGCGCCCGGGCGAGCAGACAGAGATGGTGATGTCGCGCATGCGGTCGCTGGGCTGCACCTACTGCACCGGCGCGATTCGCTCGGAGGCGGACACGCTGCCGAAGATCATCGAAGAGATGATCCAGTTCCGGCGCTCGGAGCGCGAGAACCGCGTCATCGACCACGATCAGGAGGGCTCGATGGAGCTGAAAAAACGGGAGGGCTACTTCTGACCTCGGTCACTCCCACTGATCACCAGGCCGCGGCGGACTGGCTGGAGTCCACGGCGCAAACGGAGTTGCTGCGGTTCACCACCGCGGGAAGCGTGGACGATGGCAAGTCGACCCTGATTGGCCGCCTGCTCTACGACTCGAAGGGCGTCTACGAAGACCAGTTGGCGTCGGTTCGGAAAGCTACGCGCAACCTGACCACGGATGGGCTCGACCTTTCGCTGTTGACCGACGGCCTGCGCGCCGAACGCGAGCAGGGCATCACCATCGACGTGGCGTACCGTTATTTCGCCACGGCCAAGCGCAAGTTCATCATTGCCGATACGCCGGGCCACGAGCAGTACACGCGCAACATGGCGACGGGCGCATCCACCGCCAACCTGGCGATCATCCTGATCGATGCGCGGTACGGCGTGCTGCCGCAATCACGGCGGCATGCGTTCATCGCTTCGCTGCTGGGTATTCCGCACCTGGTTGTGGCAGTCAACAAGATGGACCTGATGGATTACCGCGAGGATGTGTTCAACGGCATCCGCAGCGAGTTCGCCGCCTTCGCCGATCAATTGAAGGTGCGCGATGTGCAGTTCATTCCCATCAGCGCGCTGAAGGGCGACAACGTGGTGCAGGCCGGCGGGCGCACGCCGTGGTACAACGGCCCGAGTTTACTGGAATTTCTGGAAACGGTGCCGATCGCCAGCGACTGGAATCTGACGGACATGCGTTTCCCGGTGCAGTACGTGATCCGGCCCGATCTGGATTTCCGCGGATTCGCCGGGCAGGTGGCTTCCGGGGTGATTCGCCGGGGCGATGCGGTGACCGTTTTGCCTTCGGGGCGCACGAGCCGCGTGAAATCGATCGTGACTTGGGATGGCGATTTGCAAGAAGCTTTTGCGCCCATGTCGGTGACGGTTTGTCTCGAAGACGAAGTCGATATCAGCCGCGGCGACATGCTGGTGCACGCCGACAATACGCCGCATGCAGGGCGCCGCTTTGTGGCGACGGTGGTGTGGATGAACGAGACGCCGATGCAGCCGCACCGGCCCTATCTGCTGAAACACAGCACGCAAATGGTGCAGGCCCGCATACGGGAGCTGCGGCACCGCGTGGATATCAACACGCTCGGGCACCAGCGGGCGAGCGAGCTCGGGCTAAATGAAATTGGGGTCGTGAGCGTAGAGGCGCAGCGGCCCATCTTCTTCGACGCCTATCGCAAGAACCGTGCCACCGGCAGCTTCATCCTGATCGATGCGCTGACGAATGAAACGCTGGGCGCGGGAATGATCAGCGGGCCGGACCTCTATTCTCATTCCGGGCCTGTAACTCCTGCCGAAAGGCTGGCGCGCATCGGGCACCGGCCGTACGTGATCCGTTTGCAGAATGGCGATGCGGAATTCGCCCGTTCGGTCGAGCGGCATCTATTCGATCAGGGCTACCTGGTACACGTAGTGGAAGAGGCCGATCCGGGTCCGGCTGTGCGCGCCGGCTTTCAAATGGGATTGGTCTCGATTGTTCCGGGAGGCGCCTGGCAGCCGCCCGCAGGCATTCCGGCGGATCAGGTGCTCACGATCGACCGTGCCAAGTTCGAAGATGAAGCGGCGGTATTTCGGGCGCTGATCGCCATGCTGGCGAGCGGCACGACCGGCAGCGTGCGGCTCACGGACGGGGCAGGAATCTAACCTCGTGGGGCCGGGCCTTCTGGCCCGCCGCTGGGCTTCCGCCTGGCGTGCCGAGCGGAAGCTCGGCGGTAGCCCCAAGGGCTGTCCCACCCGGATCATACGTCCAACTTCTCCAGCAGGACGGCCACGTCGGCCGCATCGACGCTAACCGTGTCGGGCAGCTGGGCAGGGGAACAATCGCAATCGAGAATTCGAAAGAGCATCATCTTGGCGATCGCATAACGTTCCGTAGAAGACAGCTCCCGGTCGTTTGTCCGCTGCCACTCTTCGAGCGCGGAATCGGGAAGCAGAATCGTGAGAGGCTGCCAGCTTCGATCATCCAGCATGATCTCAAAGACGAACTCGGTGCCGGACAAATCGCGAGATGGCTGTGAGCTGTGGTGGAAATAGTCGAACCGGTGGCCGCATTCAGCGGTATACGACTTCACGCGAGGCGATGCGGCGGGCCCCTGGCGAAGGCCTGATTTGCGCGGGAAAAACTTCTCAAACATTTACAGATTTCGCCCGAAGTCTTTCGGATGAAAACGTACCGAAATTCTCATTGACAAGCATAGCAGCCGGAGCGATAGTGTAGTTGGAATCTGATTCCATCAGACGTTTTCAAAAGCCGGTCCCCCCAGGATCGGCGGGAGGTGCTTTGATAGAACCGGGCCAGAATGAGGGCGGCCTCACCTCCGGGAAGCGAACAGGCAGTTAGGGAGTCTCGAACGGTCGGATCGGAAGGTGCCAGAAGTTTTGGCACGGCGCCAAGAGCGCACAGTAGATGATCGCCAACAGGAACTCCTGAGTTTGCGGCCCGGGCGGTGACCGCCCTTTTCGTTTGCCCATTCGCTCCGCCTCCAACGGGACAATCTCGCACAGTAGTGTACACTGGTTGGGTTACCCCGCATATGACTTCGGTTGCCCCCCTGGAAATTGTCAGCGCCCACAGTCCGGATTCCGACGATGCCTTCATGTTTTACGGGCTGGCCACGAAAAAGGTCCGCTCTTCCAAGGTGACCTTCCGCCATGTGTTGTCCGATATCGAAACCCTGAATCGCAATGCGATGGATGGCCTGTACGAACTGAGCGCCATCTCGTATCACGCCTATCCCTACATCGCGGACAAGTATGTGCTGATGGCCAGCGGCTCGAGCATCGGCGATGGGTACGGCCCCATGATCATCTCCACGCGCCCGATGGAGCCGGAGGAATTGAAAGGTAAGCGCATTGCCATTCCCGGCACGATGACCTCCGCTTATCTGACTTGCAAACTGTTTCAACCGGATTTCGAAGCCGTCGTCACCCCGTTCGATCACATCACCGACGCAGTACGCGAGCGCTCCGTTGATGCGGGTCTGATCATTCACGAAGCCCAGTTGACGTTCGATCGCGAAGGCTTTCACCGCATTGTCGATCTGGGCCGCTGGTTCAAGACCTGTTATGGACTGCCTCTGCCCCTAGGCGGCAACGTTTTGCTGCGAACGCTTGACCCGGAAATCCAAAGCGAGTGCTGCCGGCTGATGCGCGAGAGCATTCAGTACGCGCTCGATAATCACGACGAAGCTTTGGCGTACGCCATGCAATTCGCCCGTGACATGGAGCCCCGCCTGGCGGAGAAGTTCGTGGGAATGTACGTCAACCACTTCACCGTGGATGGTGGCGACATCGTCCCCGAGGCGGCGCAGAAGCTGCTCGATTTGGGATATGAAGCCGGCCTGATCCCGAAACGCGTGCAGGTGGAGTTCGTGCGGTAGCAGAGATTTGATTCACCAGCCGAGACGCGGAGACGCAGAGTTTTTAAGAATGGACGCTGCGACAACCAGCCGACAACTCTGGTTTATCGGGTTGGCGCGCAGAGGTGGCCGATGAAACAAGTGCTCGACGGGGTTCGCGGCGCAGGTTCGAAAGAGAAATCCCAGCTGACGCGCAAACCTGTTCCAGCACTTGTTCCTCTGCCCCCTCTGGGCGCCAATCCGATAAAGCAGCCGCCAGCCACGAACCGGTCGCAGCGTCCATTCTTAAAAACTCTGCGTCTCTGCGTCTCGGCGGTGAAAATCTGTGGCGCAGGTCGGAAGGAAGGCCCCAGCTGAGGCGCAGACCTGTTCCAGCACTTGTTCCCTCTGCTCCCTCTGCGCGCCAACCCCTTAAAGCAGCTGCCAGCCACGAACCGTCGCAGCGCCCATTTCTTAAAACTCTGCGTCTCAGCGTCTCGGCGGTGAAAATTGTATACTAGATAAGGATGGTCTTTAGCCGCCCGCAGGAGCGGGCACTTGCAGTCTCGAATTCCTTCCCATCGAATCCCATAATTCTTTCACGCCTTTTTTTTGCCTGGAGGTACTCAGCACTTACTCAATGAAAGCTAGCATTCGCATTCACCGAGGAGTAGAAAGCCTGTTCGGTACGCGAGATGAAAACATCCGGCTGCTGGAAACCGGATTGAATGTGCACACCCAGCTGGTCGACAACAATCTGGAAATCGAAGGCGACGACCCCAACGTTTCGCGCGCCGAAAATATCCTGGAAGATTACAATACCCTGCTCCGCGAAGGGCACGTTTTCAATAACGGCGATCTGAACAGTTTTCTCCGCGTGGTCACGCTCGATCCGGAAGTGTCGTTGCGGGCTTTAGTGCTCAGCGGACGCCAACGGAATTTCGGAAAGAAGATGCTGGCACCGAAGTCGGTGAACCAGCGCCGTTACCTGGAAGCCATCGAGCGGAACGACATGGTATTCGGCGTGGGGCCTGCCGGCACCGGAAAAACCTACCTGGCGGTTGCCATGGCGGTGTCTGCGCTAATGAACAAGCAGGTAGCGCGGATCATTCTCACGCGCCCGGCGGTCGAAGCCGGCGAGCGCCTGGGATTCCTGCCGGGCACGCTGCAGGAAAAGGTCGATCCGTATCTGCGCCCGCTGTATGACGCGCTCTATGACATGCTGGACAACGACCGCGTGGAGAAACTGCTGGAACGCAACGTGATCGAAGTTGCGCCGATCGCGTTTATGCGCGGCCGCACCTTGAACGACAGCTTCATTATTCTGGATGAAGCCCAGAACAGCACGCCGGAACAAATGAAGATGATTCTGACGCGCCAGGGCTTCAACTCCAAGATGGTGGTGAACGGCGACATCACGCAGATCGATCTGCCCAATGCCCGGCGCAGCGGGCTGATCGACGCCCTGGACGTGCTCAAGGGCGTGGAAGGTATCAGCTTCGTGCAGTTCGACGAGCGAGATGTAGTGCGGCATGTCCTGGTGCAGCGGATTGTGAAAGCCTACGAACGTTACAACGACACCGTGGGCGCAGGGCGTCAGCTTACTTTGAGACTGGGCGACCAGCCGGCTGAAAATGGCAATGGCGACAACCGCCCGGACAACACCGCCATCGACACCGCGCCGCAGGCCTGAGCGCTTCGCCATGTCTCCCGACGGTAGTAGCATCACGTTCCGGCGCGTTTCCGACGAGTTGCGGCGCCCTGTTGAGCGATTCGCTGTGCGGCTGCGTACCGAAATCACCAAAGGCCGGCCGTTCGATTGCGTGATCACCTCCGATGCGGAGCTGCGGCGCTTGAATCGGGAGTTCCGCGGGGTGGATACGGCGACGGACGTGCTGTCGTTTCCAGCATCGGTAACGATTACTGAGCCGCGACCGTCAGGGAGCGTTGGGTTGTTGTACCTCGGCGATCTTGCCATCTCCCTTCCCCGCGCCCGCTCACAAGCGCGCGCTTTTGGCCACGAGACGGCCGCCGAGATCCAGATCCTGATGCTTCACGGAGTGCTGCACTTGTTGGGCATGGATCATGAAACCGACCGCGGCCGGATGGCGCGTGCGGAGAAACGGTGGCGTGCGCGCCTCAGGCTGCCCAACGGTTTGATTGAACGCATGCAATCATGATGGCGGCGATTATCCTCGCGACGCTGATCGCGCTTCCCCTGCTGGCGATCGTCAACTTCGTGCAGGTGCTGTATCTCGAAAGCATGCGGTTGCGTACGCGCGACCTGCCGGCCATCAAGTTCTTCAAGGAAACCCTGGAAGACAAGTTGGGAATGAAGACGACCGAGCAGGGCGCGAGCTCGTTTTCTCTGGTGAAGCATACGCTGCTCGTTTTCATTGCCATCTGCTACTTCGCCTGGTTCGCAGATGGCCAGCCGTGGCACTGGGCCGTCTTCTGGCAGGCGGGCCTGGCGGGCTGGCTCACCACCTTGGCGCTGGCGTATGCGCTGCCGCAACTGCTCTATCGCCGCACTCAGGCCAAATGGCTTTTGCCCTTCGTGCCGTTGCTGCGCGGCATGGCCTGGATCGCGCGCCCTTTCGAAGCGCTCCTCTCGTTCTTCGAATCCCTGATCGAGCTGGGCGATGTGGCGTCAACTGCCGAGGAGGAGCCCACGCCGGCGGAGAATATCGACGCCCTGATCTCGGCGGGCACGGAAGAGGGACTGATCGAGGAAGAAGACCGCAAGCTCATCCAGTCGGTGGTTGAGTTCGGCGATAAGGTGGTGCGCGAAGTGATGACGCCGCGGCCCAACATCGTGGCCATCCAGGTGGATTCCACGCTCGAGCAGTTGCGGCAACTGGTAATCACGGAGCAGTTCTCCAGAGTTCCGGCCTACGAGCAGAGCATCGATCAGATCGTCGGCTTCGTGCATGTGCGCGATATGTTCGAGCTGGAAGAAGACGAACGCGACCGGCGCACGGTGCGCGAGCTGCTGCGCCCCATTCCGTTTGTGCCGGAGACCAAACCCGTGAGCGATCTGATGCGCCACATGCAACAGGAAAACACCCACATGGTGATCGTGGTGGATGAGTACGGCAACACCGCCGGCCTGGCCACCATGGAAGATCTGCTCGAAGTGATCATCGGCGAGATCCGCGACGAACACGAACCCACCAGCGACGTGACCGACGACGGGCACGGCGGCTACATCGTGTCGGGCAGCTTCGACCTGGCCCGCATAGGCGACCTGTTCGATTCGTTCCACCGCGAAGAGGATATCGAGTCGACCACGGTAGGCGGGCTGGTCACCGAATGGCTCGGACGTGTCCCGCAGGCCGGCGAATTTGTGGACCGCGACGGCATTCGCGTCGAAGTTCTGGCCAGCGACGAATTGCGCGTGGAACAAGTGCGGATCAGCCGGTCGCAGGCCGTGGGCGCATGAGCACGCCGTTCCGCTCCGGATTCGTTTCCATCGTGGGGCGGCCGAATGCCGGCAAATCGGCGCTGCTGAACGCCCTGGTAGGGCAGAAAGTGGCGATCGTTGCGGATAAGCCCCAAACCACGCGCACCTCGATTCAAGGCGTGCTGACCCTGCCGGAAGCCCAGATCGTTTTCTTAGACACGCCCGGAATTCACAAGGCCGACAGCCAGTTGAACAAGCGCCTCATGGACACCGTGCATGCCTCGCTCGAAGAACGCGACCTGCTGTTGTTCGTGGCTGACGCAGCGCGCAGCTTCGCAGAGCTCGATCGGCAAGCCGTGAACATGGTTCGCAAGACCACCACGCCGGTCGTGCTGGTGCTAAACAAGGTGGATCTGCTAAAAGACAAGGCCACGCTGCTGCCGCTGATCGAGCGCTACAAGGCCATCTCGGACTTTGTCGACTACCTTCCGATCTCGGCTACCAAGGGCATTGGCCTGGACGATCTGCGCCGCGCGATTCTGGAACGTCTCCCGGAGGGACCCACTTATTTTCCCGAAGACCACATCACCGACCAGCCCGAACGGTTTCTGGCGGCTGAGCTGATTCGCGAGAAGGTGTTGCAGGCGACGCGCCAGGAAGTGCCGCACTCGGTCGCGGTCAGCATCGACCAGTGGGAAGAGACCCCGCGGATCACGCGCATCTACGCCACCATTCGCGTGGAGCGGCCCGGCCAGAAAGCCATCGTCATCGGTTCCAAGGGAACGATGCTGAAGAAAATTGGCACGCTCGCGCGGCAGGAAATGGAACGTCTTTTCGGGGTGAGGATCTTTCTCGGGCTGCACATCCGCGTACAACCGGGTTGGCGCGAGAAGGCGGCCTTTCTCGACCAACTCGACTGGCGTACAATGGCCGGGGACGATGAAATCTAAACTCTGCGCGGTGCTGCTGATGGTTTTTGTGCTGGCAGGCACATGTCTCGCCAAGCAAGACTCAACCTCCGACGACATGGTTTACAACAACGTCAGGATCAAGCTGGCCAGCGATGCAGTGGTCAAGGGCGGCGGCATCCAGGTGGATGTCAAAGAGGGCGTGGTGACGCTCGGCGGAGCGGTGGAGCTGCCCAATCAAAAGGAACGGGCGGAGAAACTGGCTAAGAAGGTCAAGGGCGTCAAGCAGGTGATCAATAACATCACGATTCGGAAATGAAGCGTGCTCTGCTGGTGGCCGCGGCCGTTCTCGTATGCGGGGCGCAGGAAGTTCCGAACACGGAAATCGCGCGCATCGCGGCCGGATACCGCTTCACCGAAGGCGCCGCGTGGTCGAAAGACAACTACCTGATCTTCAGCGACACGCCCCACGATCAACTTCTCAAATGGGTTCCCGGAACCAAGGCCGAGGTGTTTCGGGAAGACGCTCACGGCCCGGCCGGCAATGCATTCGACGTGCAGGGGCGGCTCTACACCTGCGAAACCCGCATGCGGCGCATCACCCGCACCGATCCGAAGGGACGTATCGAGACCGTGGCGGATCGCTTCGAGGGCAAGCGGCTCAACGCGCCACTGGCGCTGGTGGTGAGCAAATCGGGTCACATCTATTTCACCGATCCGGCATTCGGCTACCAGGAAGATCAGCGCGAGCTGGATTTTTATGGCGTCTATCACATCTCTCCCAAGGGCGCGATGGAGGTGATCGCGAAACCGAAAGGCCGGCCGCACGGCATCGCGCTCTCGCCTAACGGCCGCATGCTGTACGTCGCCAATGCCGATGAGCGCAACATCCGCGTCTACGACTTGGACCGCAACGGCGAGGCTTCTGGCGAGCGCGTCCTGGTGTCGGGCATTCCCGGAATTCCCGGCGGCATCAGCGTGGATGCCGACGGCAACCTCTACGTCGCGGTCAAGGGCATCGCTTTTTACAATGCGCAGGGCCATCTGCTGCGCACGCTCAACTTGCCCGATCCGGCTTCGAGTTGCGTGCTCGGGGACGGCGACCTGCGGTCTTTGTTCGTGACGGCGCGCGGCTTCGTGTACCGGCTGCGGCTGGAAGAGAAGTGAGCGACGACCGCCGCTACCCGCGGCACCCGCTCGTCGGCGTAGGCGCGCTGATTTATGATCGCGACCGCATCCTGATGGCGCAGCGCGGCAAGCCGCCGCTCGAAGGCTTGTGGTCGCTGCCCGGAGGCCTCGTCGAAACCGGCGAGTCGCTGAAAGATGCGGTGTGCCGCGAGGTGCGGGAAGAGACCGGCCTCGAAGTGCGGCCACTGGGCGTGCTCGAGATTTTCGAGCGCATCATGCGCGACGCTCAAGGCGCAGCGGAATATCACTACGTGTTGATCGACTACGTCTGCGCAGTTTCAGGAGGCGAGCTCTGCGCCGGCGACGACGCCTGCCGCGCCGAATGGGTGCGCCGCCGCGACCTGAAGAAGCTCGCCATTACCGAGGGGACGCTGGCCGTGATTGAGAAAGGGTTCCGGAAACGGCGGGGGTTTGAGGCGTTGAAGTTGCATTAAAGAGCGGCTCGTGGGACGTATCGCGCCAAGCCTGCAAGCGCTCATGACTCTCCACGTCCGGGATTGTACCGGTAAGCGTACTCCTCCGGGTTTGCGGAGCTCACGAAGATACGTTCCGTTTCCCAGATGCCACAATCCATGACGTGGTACAGCCATCGAAACCACTGCTCCAGTCCGGCGTCCAGCAAATGTTCGACGTTTCTATATACCAGAGGGTACAGCTCGTTCGGATCGCTGCCGGCCCTTTTGATTGCATGCGTTCCGAGAAAATTGAGGAAGCCAGATGTCGTGCGGCACGTGTTTGGGTCCAAAAACTGATCGGGCGCGGCGAATTGGTTGCGGTTGGCAAACTGAACGTGTTTGAGGATCGGGCGGCAGACCGCAACAATCGGACACAGAGTGTCGATGGGGAACGCATAATTGTGATGAACGTCCACGGGCTTGTTTCGGAAAGCGCGAGCCAAGGTGCTGGATTCCATACGCGGAGGAAGGTGGTCGAGCGCGAATCCGACTAACTCTTGAAACGGCAAGTAGGCGACGAAATTCAGGTCTTCTCCTTCACGGTTCCAGCGGCACAACATGACAAACTGCAATTCCTGGACAGGACTTGGGAAAATCTCCGCGGTGCCGAGGGCGACGACCCTTAGCATCGCCTTAATGAATGCCGCGACTGCTTCTTGGGTATCTGGCACCGGCGACGAGAACCGATAATTTGGAAGGGAAATCCATCCCGACTCCAGGCGCTGATACTGCGCTTCGGAGACCTTTTGCCGGTTCATCCGTTCCAGTTCGACCTTCAAGATATCGCGAAGCTCTTCGGGTGCCGATCGCCAACTTCGAATCGCGTCCGCCATTTTTTGCTCGGGCGCCCGCTTGATTGCGAGGCCGGCCAGTTCCGGTTCGCGCTCTAAGATAGCTTGTACGGGGCACGCAAAAAAACTGCCTCCAGCAGCGAGCGCGGGATCCTGGTCAAGTACCGGGTTCCAGCGCACAATTCCGATCGCAGCAGGCGGATCGCCGACCATAACGGGGGCGCCACTCATGCCCTGAAGGGAAAGCCGGGCTGCGGATTCCCGGCTGAAGAGTTGGATGGCGGGAACATCTCCCCGGAGGGCCGCACCGGGATCGCTAACCACTCCGGTCACTGTGAAGAACTCGGTCTCAATGATTTGAGCCGGATAACCGGAACTGAAGAATTGTTCTTCGCGAAACGTATCGGGCGTTATCGATACGCGAGTCAGGCTTTTCGAAGGCGCCAGCTGGAGCCGCAGCACCGCGTAGTCGAGCCTGCCATCGCCTCCCCGGTATTCGGCGTCTACCAGTTCGTTATCAGGAAAGAGCAGTTTCACCCGGTCGAGGCTAACCCGATTGGACGAACGGTCTCCAATACAATGGAACGCAGTTAGTGCCAGCTCATCGGAGACCGCAAATGCCGTTCCCAGAAATTGGGTCTCCGGGGCCGACGTCTTCCCTTCCAGGATGCGTGCAATGGCATATCTCATGGGTGCTCTTCCGCATGGCTCGACTTCCACGTGAAGGAAACCTCGAATCCGGCCGTCGTCGATGCGCGGGCAATCACCACTCCCGTCTCAGCTTCCAGCTCAAGCGAGCATTTGAGCTCGATTTCGCTGAGATTCCAGTTCGGCTTAGGCCTCGGCGGGAGATTCTGATCCAGACGATCGCGCAGTTTAGCTGCGATGTCACTCAGACTATCGGCAATTTCATCAATTCGGTTATTCAGGAGCTCAAACGCAGCGTGCCTCGGAGCCAAATCTCCCGCCGCGGTTCTAGACAGCACCTCAACGTGAATTTGTGCCATCGTATCCTCCGTTAGATTGTATTAGGGTTCGGTCCACCTAGGCCGCAACAGCATTCGGGCCGACCAAGCGGCAACAACCGAGCCCATAATTATTGGTGTACGACAGCTCACGCTGGCAATGGCTTAGAAGGGGTTCCGGAAACGGCGGGGATTCCGATGAAGGTTATGGATCTCGGCGCACAGCCTGAGAGTGCGCGCGAGCAGGCCGCCCGGTTGCTGGTCGAACAGTTCGACGGGCCGCTCGGATGGCCCGATCTGGCGGCGGCGCGGGATGAAGTTACGCGAGTGCTCCACGAGGGCTTTGTACGAGCGATGCTCGACTCCCAAACTCTAGTTGGCTGGGTCGGCGGAGTGCCGGAGTACGCAGGGAACGTTTGGGAACTCCATCCATTGGTCGTCCATTTCGGACTATCGGCGGCAAGGGATCGGACGCGCGCTGGTGGCGGCTTTCGAAGCAGAGGCGCGCAGCCGCGGCGCGCTTTCCGCGTTCGTTGCTACTGACGACAACACCGGGATGACCTCGCTAACGGGCGTTGATCTATACAGCGATCTCACTCGACACCTGGTCGAGATCCGCGATCTGGGCCGTGGTCACCCGTTCGGGTTCTACCTTAGAGTGGGGTACGTGATTACGGGCGTCCTGCCGGATGCCAACGGCCCCGGACGGCCCGACATCTTCATGGCAAAGCGGCTTTGGCGCTGATTCCGGCGAAAGCCACTCAAGAGGGATAACTCAGCGCCGGAAACCAGTTGGTGCCGCGCCCTTCCGGCGTGAGGTCGAGCAGGTTCCACAGGGGCCACATCATATCGATGTGCCGCTGATTCTGCCCTTTGTCGGGCGGCATGAACTGGAGTTCGGTGGCGTAGCAATGATAGATTTTGCCGTTGCGCCGGGCAAACACGTTCATCATGGGCAGCTGGCCGCCCTGCGGGTTCTCGCCGTGATAATCGCGGTTGTAGCTGTTGTTGGCCGAAGACAGCAGCCGCAGCCGCCGCCAGCCGCGCGTTTGCGCCACCTGTTGCAGGCGCTCGCTCGGCGATTTGACGGCCACCGCAAAATTGGCCCGCTGCGTAAGATGCATCATGGCGCCATCCAGG
Source organism: Bryobacteraceae bacterium (assembly GCA_035516375.1). Taxonomy (GTDB): domain Bacteria; phylum Acidobacteriota; class Terriglobia; order Bryobacterales; family Bryobacteraceae; genus PSRJ01. The sequence goes on along the minus strand of DATJAK010000295.1, from coordinate 14,949 downwards.
CTGTCCAGAAACGAAGTGCACATGGGGCAAGGCTGCGGGGCGTTCGGGCCGAACATGTAGCTGTAGATCAGCAGCGTGTCTAGCCGCCCGCGAAAGAGGCTGGAAAGTTTCACCTGGCGCACGGCGCCGTTGGAATCCATTCGGCCTTCCTCGAATACGTAGTCCTCCGGCACTTCTCCTCCAAGGGGCAACTTCCGCCGCATGGCGGCCACGCGCTCCACCTGCCTGCGCAACTCGGTCTCCGCGGCCAGCAGCCGGTTGCGCGCGCTGCGATAGCGGGCCGATTCACCGGGGAATCGGTTGGCGTGTGCCTTTTGTACTTTTTGGGGCAAGGCGTGCTCCTTTGCCGGCGTTCAGCGGCAGACAACATTTTATCGAAGGCGGGACCGGTGCCTTTGATCGGCCCGCGATGGTCGAAGGCACGCAACTGACGCGGGAGCCAGCGAGTGGCGGAAGTGCACGGCATCGAGCCGGAGTGCCTGCGCGTTCGGCGACGCCGCGTGTGCTGGAAGCTACAGCTTGACCTCGCCCGGCAGCTTCGGGGCGGCCGGTGCCTGTGGTGGCGCGGGTGGCGCCGGCGGGTGCGGGGGCTCCGGGCCCCGATCGCTGGCAGCGGTACCCTGCTTACGCACAGATACGGAGCCATGATCGGCGGTGATCCGGATCATCGGCCCCTCGCCTACGCTGCCTTTCAACGTGGCCGTAGCGCCGGTCACCTGCTTCTGGATGGATGGGCCAAAGTCGTTGGTGGCTTCGCCCCCATCCGCGGTCGCCTGGAGTTGGAAGGCCGCCTTTTCCGGCAGCACCAGATCGATGCGACCTACCACGGAATGGGCCTCGATCTTCGGCAGAGGAACATGCCCGGGATCCAGTTCCACGTCTCCGCGCTGCGTTTCCAAATCGAGCGACTCGGTGAAATCTTCGAGGCGAATATCGCGGGATTGGGTCACCAGGCGCACGGGCCCCACCACATTCTTGGCAGTGAAGTCGCCCAGGTCCATGCTGATCGCGCCTGGCACCGCCTCCACGCGCACCTCGGTACTGCGCGTTCCCTCGAAGCGCAGCGGCTTGGCCAGGCTCTTAAACTGAAGCGAGCCCAGGTACGCGCCATCGATGGTGACCTGTCCCGCCACGTTTTGGAAGTCCACATCGGAGCCGCTGCCGCGCAGGTCCAGGCTTCCCTTGATGTCCTCGGCATGAATCACATTGCTGCGGCCGATTTCCAGCTTCACGTTGCCGCCCACGCGCAGCAGACGAACATCGCCGCGGGAACTGGCGAGATCGACTTCGCCGGTGTCGGTGATATCAAAGTCTCCGTTCTGCCCGCGGGCCTCAATCGCCATGCCGCGCGGCAGAGTCACCTCCAGATCATTGGCAATGCGCTGGTCGCCCGGCGCGCGATCCTGGCGCGATCGAACGAAGAGGCGATCGCCTTCCTGTGAAAGTTCAATGCTCGTCCCGCCGTTGGTGCGATCGGCGTCGCGGCGCGCGTAGGCCCGAATTAACTTGCGCCCGGTCACGGTGATTTCCTGCGCGTCGCCGCCGGTGATCCGCAGCGATCCGCGCGGGTTGTCGAACACGACGCGCTTCACCCCGGCAGCCGAGGCGTGCTCCGAAATCGGGTAGTCGAACTCCTCGCCGAAAATGTTGGGGGTAAGCTGCACACCATGCTGGTGAACTTCAAACATCCCGAGGCCCGCCATGGAGATCAGGACGACCAGCACGATCTCGCCGCCCGTCAGGCCGGGATAGCGGGAATCCCGCATCACGACCACTTCAATCAGCCGCACGAATCCCCAAGCGATCAGCAGAAACGGCCAATAGGTGGACACCAGATCGAAGACCGGCGCTTCCGGGTACACGTTACGCCACAGGAAAAACGCGCCAATCAACACCAGCAGGAGTGGCCCGGCAAGGGAGCGGCGTCTCATTGCGGCCCTCCGGGGTAGGGCGGTGGCGGCGCGTTCGGCGGTGGCGCCCCGTAGGTTCTTCCCAAGAGGCTCAAAAGCCCGAAAACGATCAACAGCACCGGCCAGGTTTCCGAAAAACGATACGGGGTGAAATTGTTCAATGCAAAGAGCGCGCCCAGTGTGATCAGGGTGAGTGGTCCTCGAATGGCGCGCAATAGCGAAACCTCTCCGCGCATGTCAGTCCCCTCTCTCGGAAGCCCCGTGGCCGGAGAAGCGGTTGTACAGCAGATACACTCCCGCGGCGATCAGTACCACCGGCCAATAGCGGGCCAGGTAGGCAAAATTGAAAATGTTCAACGTATTCAGCAACAGCACCACGCCGAGCAGCACCAGCACAATGCCAGCCGCGGGACCGCTGCCACCGCCGCGCAGGTTCACCAGACCCGAGTACTCGTCCACTCGTTCGCCGTTGCGGCGCTTGAGGGCGGTGTGATAGGCCTCGAAGGGCATGTAAAAAATCCAAGCCATCAACAACAAGATAAACACCGCCTCGGCGCCGCTTTCGTTCGCGCTGAGGATGCTGATGATAATCCCGAAGATCACGGCATGCACCAGGCCTTTGGCATATTGGCCGTTGTAGATTGCGCCGACGCCTGGTATGAAGCCGAGCAGCAGAGCCAAGCCGGGCGAGACGTCGGAATAGAGGGGTCTGGTGTAGGCCGAGGGCGCTGGCGCCGGCGCCGGCGGAGGATTCGGAGGAGGCGCCACCGCGGGAGCGTGCTCGGCGCAGTAGACGGTTCCCTGCGCATCGCGCCGGCACTGGTCGCACACGGGCTTGCCGCAGGCGCGGCAGTACGCCGTCGCCGCTGCATCGGGATGATTCTGGCAATTCATAACATGTTCCTCCTACGATTTCCCTGTGGATGGGCTGGCCGCAGGCTTTGGCAGGGGTCGGCCTGGGGAAGTCTCCGGAGTGGCTGCGGGCTGCACCTCGGGCGCTTGCTGCTGCCATTCTCGCAGAGTGGTTTGAATCTGATATACGAATTTCAAATTGTCGTAAAACTTCAGGGTGCGCGCCCAGATGCGATACGCACGGTCTTCGAGACCCGCCCACACTTGCGCCGGCGCCAGGTCGCGAGGTTCCAGTTGCCTCGCTTTGGGCAGCATCATGGAAAACGACAGAACCGTGAGCGCCATGCTCATCGCGAATTTCGGCTGCAGCACCGCATGGAACGCTTTAGAGAACCAGCCCTTGCGGTAGTGATGCCAGGGTGGATCGAACAGAATCCGGCTCACCAGCTCCTGCGGCGGTTCCACCACGGCCGCGCGCCCGATGAATTGAACCGCGGCAGCAGAATCTGCGGCCAGCGCAGCGCAGGCCGGGCATTCCGCCAGATGGCGCTCCACTTCCGCCCGTCCGGCGGGGGCCAGCGTGCCATCCACGTAATCGCAGATCAGAATTTCAATCTCTGCGCAGTTCATAACGACGGCTTCTGTTTCCGCAAAAGGCGGCCCAATTCGGCGCGCCCGCGGTTGATTCGCGATTTTACCGTGCCTTCGGGGATCGCCAGCACTTCGGCAATTTCCCGATACTCCATTTCCTGCAGGTCGCGGAGGATGACGGCCTCGCGCAATTCCGGCGAAAGCCGCTGTAAAGCGACCTGCAAAATCTCACTGGCTTCGCGGCCGGCCAACGCCTGATCGGGCCGCGCGATCACCCCGGAACCTTCCACCTCCATTACGGGAAGCTGGTCTTCGATCGAATCGGTCACGCGCTCCTGCCGCGTTCGCCGGTAATGGTCGATGAGCAGATTGCGCGTCACGCGCGCCAGCCACGTGCCAAACGAACCTTCGGCGGAGCGGAAGCTCTTGAGCGTCCGAAACACCCGCAGGAAAACTTCCTGGGTGAGGTCCTGCGCTTCCGAGGGTCTGCCCGTAAAGCGGTAGCATAGAGCATAGACATGCTTGGTATGAGCCCGGACGAGCTGCTCCCAGGCGGCCTCATTGCCCTTCAGGCATTCCGTGACCAGGCTGAATTCCGGTTCCAAGCGTCGCGTACTCGCGGCCTCGCGGGCCTGGCTCACCAGCCCGTTTCCGCCCATCGTCCCGAGTGTGATCGCCGCCGTTGCCACCGTGCCCTACTTTCACCATGAGTAACGCGGCTTTTTCATGATAAGTTCAATTTTTCAGGCAAGCTAGCGGCTTCTTTCGACACTGCCGCCGGAGGATTCGATTCGACGCCATACGTGGAAATGGATCGGCGGTTGTCTGGTCGCCGCAGCCGTGGCTGTTTGGTTAATTTATCACGTTGTCGCGGGCCGGGAGTTCGACTGGAGCCTGATTGTTTCGAGCGTGGCCCAACTGCGCTTGCCCTGGCTGCTGGCAGCGTGCGCAGCCCTGTACTTAACTTACGTCGGACGCGCGCTGCGTTGGGCGGTGTTTCTGCGGCCGCTCAAAGCAGACCCATCCTTGCGGCGCCTGATTTCGGCCACGGTGATTGGCTTCACCGCAATTACGCTTCTCGGCAGGCCGGGCGAATTTGTCCGCCCTTACCTCATCGCCATGAAAGAAAAGGTTTCCGTCACATCGCAGGTGGCTGCCTGGATACTGGAGCGGATCTTCGATCTATTGATGGCGCTGCTGGTATTCGGATTTGCACTGGCGCGGGTTACCGCCTCGGGGATCTCGGTGGGTCCGAAACTGGCTTGGGTGCTGGCCCTCGGTGGAAAGTTCGTCGCCATCACCAGCGTCATTCTCCTCGTTCTACTGGTTTGTTTCCGCCATTTTGCGGAACCGGCCCGACGGCGGCTCGTCGACGGGCTTCGGTTTCTGCCGGAGGCCCACTTCCTGAGGGCGGAGAAGCTGGTAGGAGCGTTCGTGCAGGGAATAGAATCCACGCGCAGCGATGGGGCGCTTTTGCTAGTATTCTTCTATTCCGTAGTAGAATGGCTGCTCATCGCTGCCTGCTACTGGTGCTTGGCGACCTCTTTTCGGAATCTTAATTTTACGATTGTAGATGTACTAATTATTCTGGGGTTTGTCTCGTTCGGGCAGGTGGTACAGATCCCCGGAATCGGGGGTGGCATGCAAGTCGCCACGATCCTGGTGCTCACCGAGCTCTTTCGAATCAGGCTGGAAGTAGCCGCGGCATTCGCCCTGCTGACCTGGATTATTACATTTGTAGCAGTAGTTCCGGTGGGGTTAGTATTGGTCTTTAGCGAAGGTCTGAAGTGGCGTAACCTGCGGCAGATCGGGCGGGAGGCTTCGGCATGAGGTGCCCTTTTTGCAATCACTTACAAGATAAAGTCGTAGACTCGCGGGAGAGCAAAGAAGGCGAAGCGATCCGGCGGAGGCGCGAGTGTTTGGCCTGCGAGCGCCGCTACACCACTTACGAGCGCATTGATGAAGTCCCCTATATGGTTGTAAAGAAAGACGGTAGACGCGAGAAATTCGATCGCCAAAAGGTGCTGGCGGGCCTGCTCAAGGCCTGCGAAAAGCGGCCGGTCAGCATGGGCAAGCTCTCGGAAATGGTGAATCAGGTGGAGTCCAAAGTCAGCGATTCGCCGGACCGTGAGATATCCACTACAGAGATAGGAGAATTTCTGATGGACAGCTTGCGCGAATTGGACAAGATCGCCTATGTCCGGTTCGCATCGGTGTATCGCGATTTCCAGGACGAGCAGGCATTCTTCAATGAATTGAAGAATCTAATGCGGCAAAAGGTTCCATGAGGTCGCATAACGCGTATTGAGCCGCCCGGACTGACGAAAAGATACAGCTCTCTTGTAACCTAAGTGGGTTCCAAGCATCTCTTAAAATAGAACTTAACTTTGCTGGGGAATGATGTTATGATCATTCGGATACCGGACCCCGGAGGGAACCAATTTCCCGGCACTTGGAGCCGGACCAGCAAAACGCCAAAATTCAGTGTGAACACCCCGGGTTCGCCGTCAGGCGGACAGGGGGAGGTGAGTCTTAGTGGATCAATTTGAAGATCAGTTTTTGCCGGAGAACCCTGAAGGTCTAGGCATCAATTTCGAAGAAGAAGCCAAGTTCTTCGACGCCGAAGCTGCGCACGATGCCGAATTTTTGCACCCTCATCCTGTAGAAGAATCTATCTACACGGATGACCCGGTACGCGTGTATCTGCGCGAGATGGGCGCAGTCCCGCTGTTGACCCGGGAAGGTGAGGTGGATCTGGCGCGCCGCATGGAGCGGGGTAAGCTCCGAATGCAAAAGGCGATCAGCCGGTCGGCTCTGGTGCAACGGGTAGCGGTAGACTTGGCCGACCAGGTACGGAAGGGTTTGGTCGAACTGGAAGTTGTGGTCGACCTGGGCGACGTCGAGGAGGGCTCGCCGGCCGACCTGAAGGTCCGGGCGGAAGCGCAGAAGCAGTTCGCGGAAGTTGTCACGCTCCACAAGAAACTGGGACAGCTCGAAGACAAGCTGGCGGCCACCCCGATTGCCAACAAGCGGCCGCGTAAGCGGTTGTGCGCCAGGCTCAACCGCGCCAAAGTGGAGGCGTCGCTGGCCATTCGCCGCGTGGCTTTCAAGACCATCAAGTGGAAGGAATTCGCTCGCGAGATTGAGCGCGCCGTCGATGAGTTGAGTCACCTCGATAGCGAAGTCAAGCGCCTGGAGAGCCGCAATAATCCGATTCAACAGGCGCGCGTACGCGAGCTGAAGCGTGAAATCAAAAAGCGCGAAGCGGGCGCGGGCGCGAACCTGCCGGAGTTGCGCCACAGCTTGACGGTGATCCGGCACGGCGAAGCGGAAGCCGAGCGAGCCAAGAAAGATTTGGTAGAGGCCAACCTGCGCCTGGTGGTTTCCGTCGCCAAGAAATACGTGAATCGCGGATTGCACCTGCTGGACCTGATCCAGGAGGGCAATATCGGCCTGATGCGCGCCGCCGACAAGTTCGAATACCGGCGCGGTTACAAGTTTTCCACCTACGCAACCTGGTGGATTCGCCAGGCCATTACACGCGCGATCGCCGATCAATCGCGGACCATCCGCATTCCGGTTCACATGAACGAGAGTATGAACAAGTTCCTGCGGGCCACGCGTGAGCTCGAGAAGGAATTGGGCCGTACTCCGACAAATGAAGAAATCGGGCGGCGGATGGATATCCCGGTCGAGAAGGTTCAGAAGCTGAAGACGATTTCTCGTGACCCGGTTTCGCTCGAAACGCCCGTGGGCCGGGACGGAGAATCGGCTCTGGGGGACCTGATTGAAGATCGCTGGGTAGGCTCGCCCGTGGATGCGGTGATCGAATCCAACGTGCGCGACGAGACTGCCGGTATTTTGAAAACGCTTTCTCCCAAGGAGGAGAAGGTGATCCGGATGCGGTTCGGCATCGGCTGCGAACGCGAACACACCCTGGAAGAGATCGGCCAGGAGTTCGACGTTACGCGCGAACGCATTCGACAGATTGAGGCCAAAGCGCTGCGCCAGCTGCGTGCGCCCGAACGGGCGCGGCGGCTGCGCGCGCTGATGGCCGCACGCTAACACTCGCAGCCGTTTCCACTCCTTCGCCGGGGCGTTCCCGAGTGGACGCCCCGGCTTCTTTTTTTGAGGCGATAGCGTGCCGCCGTGGATCTTTGTGACTCGAACGCCACTTCGGGTGTTTCCAAATCCAATTGAAAACAAAAATCGTAGATATGGCAGGTGAAGTGCTTAAGGGACGGCAACATGATATTCGCGGCCATCACCAGGCAAGGCTTAGCGGGCATGGCTATGTCAGTAGCGGTGCTGTGGGGATGTTTTCTAGGCGAACACATAATCATCCGGCAAGCTATCTCAGAGCAGGCAGGCGCGTTACGCATCATGAAGAGCCTCCGGGACCACCCAGAGCAGCCGGTTTCGCTGCCGGGTATCCGCATTCCCCATCCGTTGCGCCCGATCGCGGGCTGATCGATTTCCACCACCAGATGTACAATTTCAGCCATGCGTAATTTCGCGGCCGGAGTTGTGGCCCTGGGGGTATTGTCGGTTGGATGCAACCGGCACTCCGCTTCCCAGTTTGCCGACCTATCGGAAGAATTCGTCTACACGAGCCTCTCGTTTTCGCCCTCGAGCGCGACGGCGGCCGGGCTGCACCAATATCGCGGCCAGAATCTTGACGAGCAGTTGGATGACGTCAGCGCCGCGTCACTGGACAAAGCGCGCAAGTTCTACCAGGATTTCCGGCAACGGTTGAGCGGCTTGCCGAGCGATTCTCTCTCCGCTGAAGAGCGCACGGACTTGACCATCATGCAGGATCAGATTTCGCTGAACCTGCTCGAAATGGACGAAATCCACAATTACCTTCACAACCCCGACGTCTACGTGGAAGCGCTCGGAAACGCGCTGTTCAGTCCGTTCGTTCTGGAATATGCTCCGCTGCCGTCGCGTCTTCAAAACATTATTGCCAGGCTCCGTAAGGTGCCGTTGTTTCTCGATCAAGCCGCAACCAACCTCGACTCAGCCCCCGATATTTGGACCAAATCGGCAATCGACGAAAACGAGGGGAATATCGAGCTGGTGGACAAGACGATCCGCAGCGAGGTGCCGCAGGACTTGCGCGACTCGTACAACCGAGCTGCCACGCCGGCCCTGGAGGCGATGCGGAAGTTCCAGGATTTCCTGAAGAACCGGCTGGCGGCGCGCAACAACGCCGACTGGCGCCTGGGCCGCGACCGTTATTTGAAGAAGTTTCGCTACGTGATGGAGAGCGGCGTGGAAGCCGAGAACATGTTGGCCAACGCGGAAGCCGATCTGGAACACGTTCGGGCGCGCATGCTCGATCTGGCCCTGCCGCTCCATCGCAGCATGTTTCCGGGTCACAAAGAGCACGCGGAGTTGTCTGGCGAAGAGCGGCAAAACAAAATCATCGGAGAAGTGCTGGACAAGATCGCGGAACGGCACTCGACGCGCGAATCCTACCTGGACGATGCGCGCCAGGATTTGGCTGAAGCGCGCGCCTTTGTGATCGACAAGCATTTGCTCACGATGCCGGCCCGCGCCAACCTTCAGGTAATTCCCACGCCCGTATTTATGCGCGACGCCTACGCGGTGGGAGGGTTTTCCCCGGCCCCCGCCCTGGAACCGCAGTTGGGCGCATTCTACTGGGTGACGCCGATTGCCCCAGACTGGCCGAAGGAGCGCGCCGACTCCAAGCTCCGCGAGTATAACTTTTACAAACTCAAGCTTCTAACCATCCATGAGGCGATGCCGGGCCACTATGTGCAGTTCGAATTTGGGGATGATGTGCAGCCCAAAAGCCGGCGGATTCTGCGGGCGGAGTATGGGAATGGACCCTATATCGAAGGGTGGGCCCAGTATGCCACGCAGATGATGCTGGATGAGGGCTACCTCAACCATTCACCGGAGATGGCGCTGACGTTCGCCAAAGAAGAGCTGCGGGTTCTGGCCAACGCCATCCTGGACGTGCGTCTCCAGATGCTGGATATGACCGACCAGCAAGCGCTCGATCTGATGGAAAAGAAGACCTTTCAGGAGACGGAGGAAGCCACCGCCAAACTGCAGCGCGCCAAGCTTTCTTCGTGCCAGTTGCCGACGTATTTTGTGGGCTGGCGGGGCTGGTTGCGGGTGCGGGAAGAATACCAGAAAGCCGCCGGAAATGCCTATCGGCTCGAAGAGTTTAACGACAAGGCGCTCCGGCAGGGAGCGGTACCGCTGGCCGTATTAGGACAATTGTTACGGCAGTAGCAACCAGAATGGCTTCTGGACAGTCTATAATCATGTAACAGCAAGGGATGCCGGAGAACGAAAATCTAGACCTCGCCTCCGAAACGCCTCTCGCGTCGGGGGTCGAGCAACCGCCGGAACGGGCACCCTTCTGGAGCGCGTTTTACTGGGTCCGTGACCTGGTCTTCTCCGTTCTGATCGCGGTCATCCTGATCGTGTTCATCTACCAGCCGGTAAAGGTGGAAGGCACCAGCATGATGCCGACCCTCACCGACCAGGAGCGCATTTTCATCAACAAGTTCACGTATCACTACGGGCTGGGCAGCATTTCGCGCGGCGACATGGTGGTGTTCTGGTATCCGCTCGATACTTCGAAATCGTACATCAAGCGCATCATTGGAGTACCGGGCGATGTGGTCAGGATCGATGCCGGGCAAGTGTACATAAACGGCCAGGCGTTGAGGGAAGACTACGTTCCGGACGAATACCGCGACCGCGCGTCGTTGACCGAAAAGCTGGTACCGCGCGACGAGTATTTTGTGCTGGGCGATCACCGCAGTTCCTCCAACGACAGCCGTGCATGGGGATTCGTCGACCGCAAGTACATTTACGGGAAGGCCGTGTTCGTGTATTGGCCGCTGGATAAACTGGGGCGGCTGAAGTAACCGACACATCGGCAGCACATTACAGGCGCGAGGCTTAGCGACTGTCAAGCGTCCGACCGACGGCAGAAAACGTCCGTCGGTCCTACTACCGCCGAAAGAGCCACAGCAGAACCGAAAACAAAATGCTGAGCAACAGGCACGTCGCCAGGGGAAAGTAGAAGATCGAGTGCTTCCCCTGAACATAGATATCACCGGGCAGACGGCCGAGGCGGAAGGGGAGCCGGCCGGCGAATGTGACCAGCACACCGAGCACGATTAATGCAACACCGAGTGTGATCAGCACACGGCCCATAGCTTCACTATACGGCGCTGGTCGATCCGCGCTTGTGAGATAATCCTCGGAGCTATGGACATCAAAACCGAATACGTCAATCTTTCTGCCGGCGATGGCACGAGCCTGCGTGGCTATGTAGCGCGTCCGGTGGGAAAAACTCGCGGAGGACTGATCGTTTTTCAGGAGATCTTCGGCGTGAACTCGCACATCCGGAGCGTGACGGAACGTTTTGGACGGGAAGGCTTCCTGGCGATCGCGCCGGATCTGTTTCATCGCAGCGCTCCCGGTTTCGAAAGCGGCTACACCGATATGGGTCCGGCTTTCGCGGAAATGGGCAAGGTGACCGATCCGGGTTTAGAAGCCGACATCCAGGCGGCCTATGGCTGGCTGCAGAATGCCGGGGAATCGAAGATTTGTACTACCGGTTACTGCATGGGCGGACGCGTATCGACCTTGGCAGCGATTACGGTGCCGGTGGCCTGCGCGGTGTCTTACTATGGCGGCGGCATCGCGCCAAGCCAATTCAATCCGGGGCTGCTGGGGCGGCTGAAAGACCTGCAGGCGCCCATGCTGTTTTTCTGGGGCGGCCTGGACACGCACATTCCGGTAGAGTCGGTGCAAACCGTCATCAGCGCGGTGAAGGCAGCGGGAAAGCCCTATACCAACGTGGAGTTTTCGTTTGCCGACCACGGGTTTTTCTGCGACGCGCGCGCCAGCTACAACGCGACGGCCGCGGCGCTGGCGTGGCCATTGACGCTGGCATTTATGGATGCGCACGTCACGGGGCAGGCGGGGAGGGCCGGGGCGTAGAGGCTGGTTGGCTTCCAGGCTTCGGCGGTTCGAAGGTCCAAGTGGGCAGCTGTTTGGAGTGGCCGCCAAGCTTCGGCGCGGTGTGCCGGGCAGAAGCCCGGCGGCAGGCAGGAATGCCTGACCCCACTAGTGTCCGCGATGCCAGCAGGTGCTGGCGCTCGGTGACGGAGCGGCGCCGCTTTCGGCGCCCGGATGGAAGGTGCCGCTGCAATCGCTCCACCAGTTGGTGACACTGGCATCCACCGGCTGGCAGCGGTCGAGGTCGTCGCATACGCGTTTGGTGCCGGTCCACTGGTTGTAATCGGAGCCGTTACCGTCGCTGTGTTTGGCAGCGCTGGCGCGAGTCTGCGCGACGCGGCTGGCGGATGCGGCGGCCGCTACTGCTTGTTCGGCCTTGGCCCGCTCCATCACCGCCTGGGTGATGGCATTGGATTCGCGGATCACGTTGCCGGCGATATCGCCGGACTCGCGCGCGAGGGCTTCGAGCCACGCCGGATTCATCTGAAAGCTGGCCAGAGCCATCTGCACCGCTTGGTTGGCCGCGGCGGCGGATTGCGGCCGCGCCAGGTACCCGGCGATCCGGTAGATGACCCAAAGCGAGATGCCCTGGTTGTCCCAAACCTGGAAGGTTACCGCGTGGACGTAGCCCAGACGGTCTCCGCAGCGGAATTCCACTTCCCCGGCATCGGCCCGAAGCTGTTTGCCTTCCGCCGCGGCGATGGGCACGAGGTAAGCGTTGGCGGCGCGGGTTTGGTCTGGCGCCAGGCCGCCGGCGAGTTGGGTGGCGTGGGTGCAGAGGCGCTGACGGACATACATGGCGGCCACATCGGCGCCGGAACGGAAGCGGTCGAGGATCATGGTACCGCCCCACGCCGCTGGGAAATGCGCCCCTTCGCGAATTCCCATCGCCATCGAACGCCGGTCGGGCACCTGATGAATCAGCAGGTCGGGATCGTCCATGAACAGTTGCACGCCGCCATCGGGTGATTGGGCGCGGACGATGTAATGCGGCTCGATTCTGGTTTTGCGAACGGTGCCGCCGCTGACCAGCCAGCCGGCAGGGAGCTGGACGCTGAAGGCGCCCTCGCGCGGGTCCTGCCAAAGCTGGGAACTGCCGGCCGGTTGCGCCAGTGCTGTCAAAGCCGTCACGAAAAGACCAACCACCAGCCGATACTTCGTCATCTTGTGCCTCGTCGAAACGGTGATCGGCAAGCTTGCCCGGAATTTGAGCGAACGACGGTATCCTGGTGCCATGCGTGTGTGGGCGATCCTGGCCGTCGCGATCCTAAGCGGTTGCGCAGCGCCGCCTCCGGCTGCCTCATCCAAAGCCGACCCGAGCGAGGAAGCCTGGTACGGCAAGGCGGTGGAGCAATTGGCGGCCATGGACCGCCAGGCGAAGAGCCTGCTCGAACAGGGCAAGGCGGATCAAGCCGCCGCTATCATCACGGATGGGGAGCCGTGGGTAAGCCGGCTGCTTGCGGTTCCGCGGCCGACGCTCGGTGCCATGGAAGCGGCCTCCGACCTAGATGACCTGTACGGCCGCATGCTGCTGACGAACCACAACTACGGATGGGCGCGGATCATGTTTCAGAAGAACGTGGCCCGCTGGAAAACCTGGAAGCCGCAGACCGACGAAACCGAGCGGCGCCGGAAGGTGGCCGAAGCGGCCATTGCCGAGTGCGACCGGCGGATGGCGGAGTAGGGCGAGCGGCCAACTATCCGCAGGGCCAAAACACTTCCGTCTTCCAATCTTTTGGGTCGGGATACTCGCCGGGATCGGTCACGTAGGATTCCCACGGCGCTCCTTTGGCGGCCAAGCCTTGGGCGGCCATCCACTGTTCGATGGCGACGTACGCATCGTGAAGGCCGTCGTACGGGCCGATGTGCAGAGTGGTGGCGGCCGGTCCTCCGGGCAACGTTTCCATCACCACCTCTTCTCCGGAAGCCTTCGTTGCGGGAGGCGCGCCGGATGCGATTCGCATTCCGGGTTCCATGGTCATCAAGCCCGGACCGATTTCCGTGTAGCGTGTAAATGGCAGCCCGGCGAGGGCGATTCCATGCTGCTGGGCGTACATGAAAATCTTGGGAAGCGTCTCGCCGATCGTTTTGGCGATATCGGAGCGCTTGACCCGGCATCGCACCACGAGCACGGGCTGCGGAGACAGTTCTTTCCTGGTGACGGAATACGGCATGTCGTTTTCCTCGGGTTGGATTTCCTGGCTGATCCGGTAGAGTGCCACGCACGGAGCGACCTGGTTCACGATGGCGACGTGGTCGCGGGCCTGGGATGCGTTCAACTTCTGGGCGAAGCCGCGCTCGCGGTACGCGCGCGGCGTCATGTGGAAGCGCCGCCGGAAGGCGCGGCAGAAGACCTCGTGACTCTGAAAGCCACAAGATAAGGCCACGTCGAGCACCGAATCGTCCGTGGTGAGGAGCAAGACGGCGGCGCGTCCTAACCGCAGGCGGAAGGCAAGCTGCTTCGGCGTTTCGCGGAGCGTGTTTGCGAACACGCGATGCAAGTGAAACGGAGAGAGCCCGGCGCGAGCGGCAAGCGCGGCTAACGAGACTTCGTCCTCAAGATGCGTGGCCACGTAGGAGAGCACACCCTGCATCTTGGCGAACGAACCGGCCATGAATGTCTGAGTGTAGCGCGAGCGGGAGAGGGTTTCTTGATCTTTCTTGCGGAAACGATGAGATCATGGCGCTAGGGCGGGCACATGCGCATTGCCATCGTCTCCGACATCCACGGGAACCGCATCGCGCTCGAAGCGGTGGTGGCCGATCTGCGCGAAACTTCGCCCGATTTGATTCTCCACGGCGGCGACCTGGTGATGGGAGGGTCAAGCTCGGCGGAGGTGGTGGATCAGATCCGCGATCTCGGCTGGCGGGGCGTGCTCGGGAATGCAGACGAGGTGTTTGCGAGGCCGGAGTCGCTCGAGGAATTTGCGAGCCAGTCCCCAGCACCACCAGCGCTTTGGGAGGCGGTGCGCGAAATGGCGGTGGCAACGAGCGGCGAGCTCGGCAAGGAGAGGATTCGATGGCTCCGCGGGCTGCCCATGACGCAAATTCAGAAACCGATCGCGCTCGTCCACGCCAGTCCGCAGAGTGCGTGGCGCTCGCCGGGGGCTGGCGCGAGCGATACCGAATTGGCATCCGTTTATGGGCCGCTAGGACAGCCGATCGTGGTCTATGGACACATTCACTGCTCGTTTATCCGCAGCGTTGCAGGTTCGGATAGAGAGACGATGCTGGTAGTCAACTCAGGGAGCGTGAGTCAATCGTACGATGGCGACCGGCGGGCGGCGTATCTGTTGCTGGACGGGGTCAAGCCGACGATCCGGCGCGTGGAATACGATGTGGAGGCGGAGATCCGGGCGCTGAGTGCGTGTGGTTTGCCGCACGCGGATTGGATGGCGCGGACGCTGCGCGCGGCGGGTCCTCAGATGCCGTGACGGCGACCGCTCCCTTTGGTCGGTACGCCAGGATAAGCCTGGTTGATCTTGTGAACTGAAAGGAGTTCACCGTGTAAATTGCCTGTTCAGCATGTAGCCGAGCGAGCGCGAGTTCCAGCAATGGGCTTGGCGGACTTGTGAGGCGAACA
>DATJAK010000294.1:0-9629 GCA_035516375.1 Bryobacteraceae bacterium | reverse complement strand
AGCCCACCGAGGACCTGGTGCCGGAAATGGTGCAGGCCGGCGATGGATACCGTTTCCACGTCACCGGCCTGACGCACGATGAGCGCGGCTATCCCAGTATGAACGTCGAGGTGCAGGACAGCCTGGTGCGGCGTCTGCAGGAGAAGCTAAAGCCGCTGGCCAACGGCAGAGCCTTGTTCGAAGCCGAAGACCTGGAAGGGGCGGAAGTGGTGGTGGTTTCGTATGGAATCACTTCGCGGGTAGCGCAACGCGCGCTGCAGATGGCCCGCGAGCGCGGCATCCGCGCCGGCAAATTCCGCCTCATCCAGGCCTGGCCGTTCCCCGAGCAACACATTCGGGATCTGGCGGCCCGCGTGAATGCGTTTGTGGTGCCCGAGTTAAACCTCGGCCAGATGGTTCACGAAGTGGAACGGGCGGCCGGGGGGCAGGCGAAGGTGATCCCGGTGAGCCATGCGGGAGGCGGAGTGCACCAGCCGGAAGCGATACTCAAAGCCATTGTGGAGGCGGCCGCGTTATGAGCGAGATGGAATGCTTGATGGAAATTCCGGAAGATGCGATGAACCCCGTCGAGCCGTTTCTCCGCATGGACCGCATCCCGCATATCTGGTGCGCGGGGTGCGGGATCGGCACCACGGTCAACTGCTTCACGCGAGCGTTGTTGAATTCGAAAGCCAATTTGGACAAGGTTGCGATCGTTTCCGGCATCGGCTGCACGGGCCGGGTGGCCGGTTATGCGCGGCTCGATTCGTTCCATACTACCCACGGCCGCGCGATCCCGTTCGCGACCGGTCTGAAACTGGCCAATCCCGAATTGCAAGTGGTGGTGTATTCGGGCGACGGCGATCTGTTCGCCATCGGCGGCAACCATTTCATCCATGCGGCGCGGCGCAACATGGATCTGAAAGTGGTGTGCGTCAACAACATGATTTACGCCATGACCGGCGGTCAAACGGCGCCCACCACGCCGGGACATGCTACGACATCGACGGCGCCGTACGGAGTTTCCGAGCCGGCTTTCAACCTGGTATCGCTGGCGGAGGCCGCGGGGGCGACGTACGTGGCGCGCTGGACGACCTTCCACGTGATGCAACTGGCGCGCTCGATGGAAGAGGTTTTCAACAAGAAGGGCTTCTGCTTTATTGAAGTGCTTTCGCCCTGCCCGACGCTGTATCAGCGCCGCAACAAGATGGGCGATGGGCTCGAAACTATGAAGTACTACAAGAAAGCCAGCAAAATCCGCAACGGCGCGCCCACCAGCGAATGCGGCCTGACCAAGGACGGCGAAATTGTGGTGGGCAAGTTCGTGGACCGCGACCGCCCGGACTATCTCGCATTGATGCGGACGCAGATGGTGGAGACCCTGGGCGATCGCTACGCGGAGCCGGAGATTGCCTGCTGCGAAACGGAGGAAGTATGCAGTCGCTGACCGAAATTCGGATCGCCGGATTTGGCGGCCAGGGCGTGATCCTGGCGGCCGCGATCATCGGAAAGGCGCAGGCGCTCTACCAAGGGGGCTACGCCACCATGACGCAGAGTTTCGGTCCGGAAGCTCGCGGCGGCTCCTCCAGCGCACAGGTGATTCTGGCGAACGAACCGATCCTTTATCCTTATGTGACGCAGCCCGACGTGCTGGTGGTGATGTCGCAAGAGGCTTACACGCGATTCACGCCCGAGTTGAAACCTGGCGGCGTGCTGATTATCGAACAGGATCTGGTGCGCATGGGGAGCGGCCATGCGGGTGCGCGCGTCTTTGGCGTTCCGGCCACGCGGCTGGCCGAAAAGCTCGGCCGCAAAGTGGTGTTGAACGTTGTGATGGTCGGCTTTTTCGCAGGGGTGACGAAGCTGGTCAGCGCCGAAGCTCTGCGAAAAGCCGTAGCCGATTCGGTGCCCTCCGCGCTCCAGAAGCTGAACCTCGAAGCATTTGAAAATGGCTACGAATACGGAACGCGCACCGTGGACCAGCTCCACGAAAATGGCGAGAGCGAGGCAGTGATTTCGACACTGGAAGTTAGCTAAAGTAAACTGGGAAATCTGGTGTCCAGAGTTTGACACTAGTTGCGAGCGTCTGTTTTAATGAGTTGAAGACCTTCCCACTCCTCAGTAGCTCAATGGTAGAGCATTCGGCTGTTAACCGAAGGGTTGTAGGTTCGAGTCCTACCTGAGGAGCCAATTTCCAAACTCCAGGCGGGATTCGAACTCGATCTTACTCAGCACAGTTGGTCCTGTCGCATTGGCGCGGGCGGGCGATGCTAAAGCAGCCTGGCGAACTCGTCCACGTAAGCCCGGATCAACGCCCAAAGAGTCCCTTTGGCAAGTTCTTGGTGATTTGGAACGAAGAGGCGTCGGTATGGCGGATCGGTACGTCGCAGAATGATGTGGCTCCCGTGCTGCTCGTCGAGTTCGTATCCCAGCTTTCGGAAAGCCTTAACGGCATCGCCGCCGGAAACCTCCTTTGCACACAGGAGACCTGTCTGCAGTGGGGCTGCTCAGTTCCAGTTTACGAGCCCGAAATCCGGGCTGGGCGATCAGGCCGAGAGGTGTAGGATTCACAAATCCCCGGCTGTTGGCCCGGCGAAAGCGCTTTCCGGCAGCCGATACAGCATAAACTTGTAAGTTGGGTCCGAGATGAAATATCGGGAACGATTTGGCGAGTGTCTCATCAATCCTACTGAAGAGCAGATGCTTGAAGGCGAGCCGCTCCTGGCCTTCTCCTTCTACTTTCCGGTAGAAGTGCTTGTCCTATGCGATCTGGCGGTCGAAATCGTCGCCGGCCTCGACCAGGGGTTTTCGGCTGAACCCATCGATGGCGGTGCGATAGGCCGGGCGGATACGTTCATGTGGTTCTGGTTGCTGGGGGCAACCGAGCACATTATGGTCGACAGTCAGAGCTATCTATCTGGCGACCTCCGATACACAATCGAAGCCGGAGAGATAGCCTTTCTGAAAAATCGGCGGCGCGCCCTTGAGGTCGAGCACGAACGGCAGGGCAAGGATCTTGGTATTGTCCAGGCGGATCGGTTGTCCCGACTGGCCCTGCCGCGGAACCCATTGCAGCATGTATCCGAAACCCGACACCTGGAACCGGTCCGCATCACCAAAGAAGCGGAATGCGGCCCACAAGCCGTCATAGGTAATGAAGCTCAGCTCGCCGCCGCCCATATTACCCGCCAGCCTGGCTCCATGCACTCCCGTGCCGGGCCAGGTGAACTCTTTGGACTCGCCCTCCTTGCCCGACCCCTTGAGCTCTTGGCCGTCCAAGCTGAGCGTAACCCCTAGCAGCCCCTCGGCTGGCAAAACTCGCATGGTGTACGCCAGGCTCGGATCTTTCTGGCGACTCTTATAGAGCGCGTCGCCGAAGTTCATGGCGCGGTTGAAGAACCGGAGGAAGTTCGGGGTTACGGCAACGCGGCTATCGGGCTTGCGAACATATTGCGAGCCCTGGCGATCCAGGTAGTTGTGCAGCGTGGAATCGTAGAATGCCGCCAGCTTGCCGTCGCCGGGACGGAAGATGCCATTGAGGTCGTCGAGCGTCGCATCGGTCTTCGAGTTACTGTTGAACGGATACTTCCTGGCGAGTTCGGTGAATTGGCCGCAGAAGCGCTTTCCTTCCGAGTTCAATTGCAGTGGTCCGATCTGTCCCAGCGCGGCTTCTGCGTAGTGGATCGGATCTTCCATCAGCTTCTGCACCATGCCATGCACATTTCCAGTCGAATCGATATGGAAGTTCTCAGCCACCTGTCGCACTGCTTTCAGAGCACTGGTGGCATCGGCGGAGGTCTGCGAAATCATGTCTTCCTTTACTTCGCCGCCGCTGGTGGCCACACGCTCCATGGATGCCTGCAGACTCGCCAGCGCCCCGATATAGGCGCTATTGGTTTCGCGCACGTACCGTTGCGCGCAGCCCTGCGGCTCTACGTAATGCACCGGTTGGTAGGTCGCCTGCGCGTCGTCGAAGGGAACCGCCGTGTTCTCCGAAGCCACGCAGAACAGTTTCAACAGATAAGACTGATTGCTCGATAACTGGCTGAGTTTCTGGGCGGCATCTGCGGCGCTGCGATAGCGGACCACCTCCGCGGCAGCGAGATAGCTGCGCCAGTTGGCCAGGAAGTCTTTCTGGTACCGTGCACGCAACTCAGGAGAAAGTTGTGCCGGATCTTGATCGGCGTACGTGCGGTCACCCAGAACCCAGTGCTCGCCGCCGAAGAATTTCTTCACATTGCGAATCGCCTCCTCCATGAACTTCCAGCCCTGGAGAGAGAAAGCGCCCGGAACTTCGAGCGAGTCCACGACGTAGGCAGACGACCCGGGGAACTGCTTGTTGAAGTTGACCGTCGGATTCTGGCGTCCGGCCTCGGCAATCATGAACTGATAGATGCTTTCGATGGCGTTGAATTGCGCCAGATAGGCGCGCCCGCGCTCGACGGCTTCCGCGTCGTTCTCGGAAGAGAACGGATTGGAGATCCGGAGCTCGCCGCTGTAGAAGTCAAACTGCCGGCGCGCCAGGGCAACCAGTGCCGGATCGATCTCCCGGCCCGCAGACCAGCGTTCCACCAGCAGCGGAGTCAGAAACTCCCGCGTGCTCTTGTCGTGGTGGGACGTGGTAATCAGATATGCCTTCAGAGTGTCGTAAGCCGGACGGTACTGGTCATTCCGGCCGGGCGTGGCGGGCAGGCCGTGCAGCCGTTCGAGCAGTGATGCCTGGGTCGATCCGAACAGAAGCTCGTGGAACCGGTTGAAGTACAGGCGGCGTGCGCTGGGATAGATGTCGTCCCCTGTGTAGAGGCCCCAACGCAGGCTCCAGGGCGCGCCGTCACGCTGATACTGAGCCAGCAACTCCACGGACTGCCGCAAACCGTCGAGATGTTCGAGGACCGCGCGTGACGGCAGTTCGCGACTGGATCCTCCGGCCCCGTATGACGCGATTCCTTGGACTGCCTCGTCGCACTGAGCCGCCAGCGACCGATTGCGGAAGAACGAGACCGTCATTCCGGTGGACACAGTCAAGATCAGGGCAGCTGCTCCTGCCAGGCCGATTCGACGTAAGATTACGGTTCTAACGCTCAGGCCGCCCGCCGCCATGGCGGCACGGTCGCGCAGAATGACGTCGCTGAACAGGTGATCGAGGAACAGCCACTGCGCCGTACGCCGCGTGCGCTTTCCTCCCGCGGGAGCAATGGGCGCTCCAGCAGGTCGCAGATCGGCCTCCTCGAAGATTGCGGTTGTGCCGGCTTGCCGGGATGGCGGCGCCATGGCCGTGGCGCGGGCGGCCGGCACGGCGTCTTCGATCACCACGGGCCGTACACCGGTGAAATAGAAACCGCGGAGGAATGGGTTGGCGCGCAACTGACTGGGGCGCGCCAGAGCCACCAGGAACCGCACCACGTCCTTGCGCAGCTTGCGAAATTCACGCGGAAACTCGTAGATGCGGCCGAGGTTGGCGGGCTGGTGTTCGCGCCGCAGGAACGTCATGCGTTTTTCGGCAACGGCGTCCAGCATGGCATCGAAGGCGGCGGTGAGGCGGCGCGCTTCGACCTCGGCGTACACGCCATCGGGCGCCGAGCGGTGCAGAGGTAGCGTGACGCCCAGGACGCTCCCAAACTCATCGTCCGTCAGACTGCCTGCGAACTCTGTGAAGAAGGCCAGGCGATCCACCTTGGTGAACAGCACATAGATGGCGATGCCGGTGCCCAGGACCTGCGAGATCTCGCCCAGACGCGTGTGCAAATGCCGGGCCAAGGGGGACAACGGGTCCTCCGAGCCTGGCTTTAGAAAGACCTCCGCGGACACACACACGATAACCGCGCGCGGCGCCTGCTGACGCGCGGCGAAGAAAGACCGCAGGCGAGCGGGCTGGAGCCGCTTGGCCAACCGGATCCAGCTCGCCGCGTCCCGTAATAGCACTCCGCCCGCCTCGACAAAAACGGCCTTCTGCGCCAGCCAGACGTTCAACGGTCGCGTGGGAACCGTGATTTCGCCCTGGTAAACCTGTCCTGCCAGGAGTTCGGGTTCCGCGGCGCAGTGTACCATCACACTGGTCTTCGCCGATCCGGTCTCGCCCATCAGATAGATCAGCGGCAGCGCGCCGATACGCGCATCGCGCCCCAGCGGGGAAGCCGCCAGCCGCGATTCGGCTTCGCGCATCAGGCTCTCGATCTCACGCTCACCGCTCTCGGTCTCGGCTGCGACCTGCTCCGCGCCCGCCGCCGGCCTCTGGCGTTTCTGGTGACGCCAGGCATGCACGGCGCCAAATGCGGCGAAACCCAGACCGAGCAGAACGGTGCGCGCCATCATCTCGGTAGTTCCGGAAAGGTGCAACAGGCCGACGGTGATCCACGACAGCGCGGTGTACAGCACCAGGAACAGGGCGGACAGAAGGTAGAATCCGTACCCCGCCATGAACTACCTCGGCCTCGCCGCGAGCTGTTCGATGCCGGAGACGCTCGAAGACAAGGACATCTTGTAGACTCCGAAAAGCAATCCGGCCCCCAGTGCGCAGGCGCCCGCCGCGATGATGAGCCGCCTCGCCCAGGGATCGCGGCCGGCCCGCTGCCCCGCTTCGGCTGGAATCATCCAGTGGGGCGAAAGATCCGCTCCGGATTTGCGAATGCGCTGGATCTTGTCCTGCGTCTGATCCATCAACGCCCGCAGATCGCCTTTCGAAGCGATGCTGAAGCGGCCGAGATATCCCAGCAGGATGCTCAGATAGTAGACCTCCAAAACGTCTGCCACTTCGGGGGAGTCGCGCCTGCCCAGCAGGTGGTCCAGATTCTGGAAGAAGACTTCGCCCGCCACATGTCGGCCGAACAATTCTTCTTGCAAAGGTTTGCGAGCCCAGTCCTGGAACGCGGGCTGGCGCAGATTCAAGATGGACTCATCCAGGAAGGCCACCAGCGCGAAGGCGACTAAGCGGATATCCTCGTCCACATAGCCCCTCGTCTTGGCCTTCTGATCGGCGGTCTGTATGGCGTGCACGATCTGATTGCGGAAATGTTCCGCGTTAGATACCTGCTGCTGTCCCGAACGAAGTCGTATGATCGCCGTGAGAAGGTCCTCGAAGATAAGCGCAAGGGTCGTGGGACCGGAAGTGCCCGATGCGCCGTTGGTCGAGTCTTGCGACTGCGGCACCGCGTGTTCCTCAACTTTCCAGAATCACGGAGATCTCGATCTCCGGATCCGGCAGCTCTCCCGGGACGTAGACGCCCACGCCCAGGGTTTTGACCATGTGGTCCCAGCAGGCGCCGGCCTTATCGATGGCGAAATACTGGAATTCGACCTTGGGAGAGATGGAGGGCGGCGGCACCGATAGATGCGTCAGTTTCAGCCCGGGCAGCGCCCGCTCCACCAGCCGCGAAACGAACGCGTTGGAGCAGATCTTGATCAGCCGTGGAGTGCTTTCGATCAGGTCCGCCTCCCCAATCGGGCTCCGAATCCCGAAGATCCATCGCGAGCGGCCGAGCGTACGTTCGTCCGCGATTCGCCCTTTATAGAAATACGGCTCGGCCTGGGATAGTGGGAGGCACACCGAACGGCTGGGCACGATCAGCTCCAGATGCTGCCGGATATGGCGGTCCAGAGCCCCAAAGCATCCGGTCAGATCGGTGTGGTCGTAAAGAGGCAGAATGCTGGGATGCGAATCGAGGCCGAAGGTGCACAGCGCGCCGGCCAGCCGCGCGAGCTCGGCGAAAACATCTTGCGGATGGGAACACTTGGCGATCGAGTGACGGAGCGGCCCGAGGCTGGAGTTCAGGCAGTGCAGAAACCAGATGTTGGCGATCCCTTCCGCCGAAAATCCCGATGCCGTCGCGCCGTTGGTGTCCTTGGGCCGTATCACCGTGCTGGAGTTTTGCTCCACCAGTTCGATGAGCCGCCGCAACACCGCGACCAGAGGCGGAGCCGCGTTAATTTGCAGGCACGGAGGGATGAATTTCTCGTCGTAGAAAAACCCTCCGCTGCCGCCCCTCTGGACGCGTGCCAGCGGCAGAGTGACCAGCCCGTTGGCATCCTCCGAACTCAGCAGGAAGCGTATGTTCTTGCGGCCCAGTTTCACCGGCTTCGGATCGAGGCCGGTGTTTTCGTCGGGCAACGTGGCGTCGGTCCCGACGTAGCGTGTATCGGCGGCCGAATCGGCCTCGGTTAGCGCACAGTTCAGGCCGCCGGACTGCGGCGGAGGGACCGCCAGCAGGATCTCCACAGCATCGACCAGCAGGGGAAACGATGCCGAGATGTCTCGGGGGGCCGGCAAGGCGTCGTATTCCGGCATTTGGAAGGCGAGACCGTCGGGAAACAGTCCGCGGGCATGCACCAGAGCGACCGTTCCGCCCCGCAGGGACGCTGCGTCAAGCTGGTAACCCGCCAGCCCATAAGGCTCCGACCACAGGTTGGCCGTGCAGAACTGGACAAAATCTTCGAAGTAGCGCTGCTGGGCCTGGAAGTGGTGCGGTGCCACATACATGCCCTCGGACCATACTACTTTGGAGAGACTCTTCACGTCGGGTCGCCCGGCTCCAACAGAATTCAAGGTTTTCAAGATCATAGTGGCGCGAATCGAGCCGATTATTAACTTTATGAGCTTCTATAAGAGGTACGAGCTGCGGCGGCTGGTCGCCGAGGGCGAGGCCCGGACTTTTCATGCGGTGGAGCGGGCCAGCGGCCGCGAATTGTTCCTGCATCTGATTGGTCCGGCGGGAGATCCTCTTCTGGCGGCGCTGCGAGCAGAGTTTCTGGATCGCCATGGTCGGCTTTCCCCTCCGCTAATCGAGATCGGAGAATTTGGCGGATCGAAGTACGCTATCACGGAATGGCTGGAGCCGTTTCACGGCCTGGGCGATTGGCTCAAGGCGGTTCAGGAAGAAGGCCCTGGTGCGAAGATTCCTCCCGCCGCGAGTTCTTTGCCGGCCCCTTCTGCCGTGCCGTCTCGGGAGCCGGGCGAGTTCACGCGGCTTTTCGATGGAGCAGAGCCGGTTGCCCCGCCCAAAATCGCAAACCCGCGGCCCATTGAGAAACCGGCGCCACCTCGAAAGCGGGAAGTGGTGGACGATGAAGTTGCCCGTTTCTTTGAGTCGGCATTGGTGGAAGAGGCGATCGATGTTGAGGAGCAACAGGAGCGGGCGGCACGATCCAAGCTTCCGGAATCGCGCCCTTTCCAGCCGGCGGGCGAGTTTACACGGCTCTTCGGTCCCTCCGCGGAGTCGCCGAAGCATGACGCTCCTGTGCGCAAGGCTTCGCCGCCCCGGCTGGAAACGTCGGTGTCCGAGTTTTTCGGTTCCACGGAAGAGGACGCGAGACCGGGAGTGCCCCCGGAGGCCGCTGTCGCGGCGGATACGCCCGGAGAATACACGCGCATCATTAGCGGGTTAGAGCCGAACTGCTCCACGCCAAAGCCACGAGAAACCGTGTCCACCGCCTCGATACGGAAAGAACGCGTGCCTTGGAGCATCGCCGCCGCAACCTGTGGCGCTGTGCTGTTATTGCTGGTGCTAGTGGTGTATCTAGTCTCCTGTCCTGGCTAATTCTTTACAATCGCTTCTTTGCACCGGCGTACCTTATCCAGAATGACGTCTGCCGTGGCCTTCCAGACGAACGCCTTGGGCTTGTCATTCCAACTCGCGAGCCATGCGTAAATGGCGCGT
>DATJAK010000293.1:0-15386 GCA_035516375.1 Bryobacteraceae bacterium | reverse complement strand
CTGCGGCCCCGGCAACAGCACGGCCGAGTTGCGCGAGCGCTGGCCTTCAAGCACGATCGTGGGCTTGGACAGCTCCCGCGAAATGATCGATAAAGCCCGCGCGGCATATCCGGATGGCGCCTGGGAAGTCGGCGATGCCGCAGTATGGCAAGCGCCGGAGCCGTTCGATCTGGTTTTCTCTAATGCCATGCTGCAGTGGGTGCCCAACCACGCGCAGTTGTGCCGGCACCTGTTCCGCCAGGTGGCTCCAGGCGGTGCGCTGGCCGCTCAGGCGCCCGCCCACTACAAATCGCCACTGCACCGGGAGATCCTCGACATCTCGCGCGACCCCGCCTGGAACGACCGCATGGCCGGCGCGCGCGAAGCCATGACCAAAGAATCTCCCGCCTTCTACTACGACCAACTCCAGGCGGATGCCTCGCACGTCGATGTGTGGGAAACCATCTACCATCACGTCCTGTCCGGGCCGGAAGCGGTATTGGAGTGGTTTCGTGGTACCGGGCTACGGCCGTTTCTCGAAGTACTGGTTTCCACAAACGAGCGCCAGCGCTTCGAAAGCCTGTTGTTAGAGCGATATACGGTTGCCTACCCGCGCCGCGCCAATGGCCGGATTCTCTTCCCGTTCCGGCGATTGTTCTTTGTAGCGTACCGTTAACCTTTCGTTAATTCTGGATCGCTGTGCCGCGTGTTAAAAAGGAAGCGGGCGGTCCTGCTGCCCGGCAGCCCATCCGCCGATATATTGCTCATGAACCTAGCTGGTCTGCTGGCGTCGTTCAGTCTCCTTGCGGCGCCTGCGAATATCGTCACCTTCGACCGCTATCCTATAGGAAGGATGCCCCCGGGCTGGACCGCTGCCATGACCAACCAAGGCGCGCCGCCTCAGTGGGAGATCCTCAAGGATCCCTCGGCGCCCACTCAGCCGTACGTATTTGCCCAGGTTTCCACCGACCCTCGGCAAGACCGGTCACCGTTGGCGATCCTCGACGCTCTATCGCTCCGCGATGTGGATATTAGCGTGCGGTTCAAGGCCGTCTCGGGCCGTGAAGATCAAGGTGGCGGCCTGGTTTTCCGGTACCGCGATGAGCGGAACTACTACTTAGTCCGTGCCGATTCGCTGCACGACGATGTGGTCTTATACAAGATCGAAAACGGGCGGTGCAGTCCGATCGTTCCCCGCGGGCTGCCGGCTACCCAAATCGGCGTGAAGCGCCAATTCCCGCCGAACACGTGGCACATTTTGAAAGTTTCGGTCCGCGGCAACCGCTTCCAGGTGTATGTGAACCATCGGCGCATCCTGCAAGCCGAAGATTCGACGTACCGCGGCCCCGGAAAAGTCGGCCTGGAAACCAAAGCTGACTCCGTCACTTACTTCGACGATTTCCGCGTGTACCCGAAGTAGTGCTGTTGCCGAGCCCCTGCCAAGGGAGCAGTCCGGCGTTCACTGGATAAACCGGATGGTCGCCACCATTTGTTCGAACGTCTTCTGAACCTGCCAGAAATTCTGTTCCGGCGAAGTGAACAGCACCCAAAAGAGTCCCTGAGGCCTGGTGACCGTCACCAGCAGGTCCGTTTCCCGCGCCCCCGAGGGAGACGCTCCGTGCAGTCCGGTGATCAAGGCATCCGAATCGTTCACGCGGACGCTTTGCTGCTGCTGGGTGGATTGCCACTGAAGGTTCGGATCGCGCTCGTGCAAATAGGCGATGAGTTTGAGCGTGGCGGTGCCGATGCTCATGTCGGGCCCGGGATCGTAGTAGTCGAAAATCGCGCCGCTGCTCACCAGCACCTTGCCGCCCGCGGTTTTCACCAGACCATCCGGAGGAGCGATCGTGATCAGCGACGCCGCCTCTCCATACACCGACCAGTTGGCCGGAAAATTCACCGAGTACCGGCTCGCCTTCATCGTGCGCCAGAACTGCGGCGCAGGAGCCGGAACCGGCCCACTCGAGATCCCGGGACGGATTCCTGCCACCGCAGCGCCCGGCGTTGGCGGGCGAATGTAGCCAACCTCGGCCTTCGCCTTCTGGAATTGACCGGTGTCGAACCCGTATTCGCGCTGCGGCAGACCCCGGATTTCCGTCTCAATGGCCTTCTCCCGATTCCCTGGACTCGGATGGTCGGAAAAGAATTGCGAGCCCTGGCTGGTGACGGTATTCAGCGTTTCGAAAAACCGCGCCATTTCAATGGGGTTATAGCCGGACTCGGCCATCAAGTGCGACCCCAACAAATCGGCTTCGGTCTCGGCTTCGCGCGAGAAATGCAAAATGAACGAGTTCGCGCCCAACCCCAAACCCAAGTTGGCCAGCTGCCCCGCCGCCGAACCGTTGCGCGTAATCGCTCCCGCCAATTCTGTCAATAAATTGACGGATTTTGCTTTGGACGCCTCGTGCGTGCCGTGCCGCAGAATTACGTGCGACATTTCGTGGGCCATCACCCCCGCCAACTGAGCTTCGTTTTCAGTCGCCCTCAGCAAGCCGGTGAAGATGAACATGGGCCCGCCCGGCAGCGCGAACGCATTCACCTGCTGCACATTTAACACAGTGAACGTAAATCGGAATCCGCTTTGTTGAGCCTCCGGATTGGCAGCCAGGCGGTCACCGATCCGGCGAACATAGTCTTCCAAAAACGGATCGTGCACCTCCACGTACTTCAATCGGACCTGCGCCGCCGATTGCAGTCCAATCTGAATATCCTGTTGCTTGGAAAACAGATTCCAGCCCGGCTTGATGGGATCGCCAGGATTGCGAGCCAACGCCGCAGCCGAAAAAAGCAACGTGCCAGCGAGCACCAGGGTGGGACGCCTGAAGAACATGCGCACCTATCAGTTTAACAACAGCAATGCTTATACTCCGATTTAGACACGTTATAATTGGGCCATGTTGACGCCCACCGAAAAGATATGGCACAACGGTCGCTTCATCCGCTGGGAGGATGCGACCATCCACGTTCTCTCTCACGTCGTGAGCTACGGCAGTTCGGTTTTTGAAGGAATCCGCTGCTACGCTACCCCCTCAGGTCCCGCTGTATTTCGCCTGCGCGAGCACATCCGCAGGATGCTCGATTCCGCCAAGATTTACCGCATGGACAACCTGGGCTATTCGGCCGACCAGTTGGCCGAGGCCATGCTGGAACTGGTGCGCGTCAACAAGATGGACTCCTGCTACATCCGCCCGATCGTGCTTCGCGGCTACGGGGAAATGGGCGTCAATCCCTTGGGCAACCCCATTGACGTTTACGTCGCCTGTTGGAACTGGGGTAAATATCTGGGCGACGAAGCGCTCGCCGCGGGCGTGGACGTGTGCATTTCCAGTTGGAACCGCATCGCGCCCAACACGCTGCCGGCGCTCGCCAAAGCCGGCGCCAATTATATGAACTCGCAGCTGATGAAGATGGAGGCGCTGGCCAACGGATATAGCGAAGGCATTGCACTGGATGCGGCCGGCTACGTGAGCGAGGGCTCCGGCGAGAACATCTTTGTGGTACGCGACGGCAAAATTCACACCCCGCCGCTGGGCGCCTCGGTTCTGCCGGGCATCACGCGCGATACCGTCATCACGATCGCGCACGAATTGGGAATTCCCCTGATCGAAACCATCATCCCGCGCGAGATGCTCTACATCGCCGACGAAGTCTTCTTCTCGGGCACCGCGGCGGAGATCACGCCGATCCGCAGCGTCGATCGCATCCCTGTTGGCAAAGGGCACCGCCCCATTGCCGAGAAACTACAGCGGGAGTTCTTCGCCATCGTGAACGGGACAAAGCCGGACAAGCATGGATGGCTGACACCGGTACATGCCGGACAGCCCGCAGGAGTGAAATAGGAGAACGCCCGATTCAGGCGACTGCGCACCGGGATGACCACCTCCCCCGAGATTTGCCAACCAAGCTGCGCAGCCGCCTAATGGACTCTCCTTTTGTAGCGCGCGCGTTCCTTGAAAGCCAGTAACTTTTCAAAAACCCGTGGCATTTTCAACAAATTTCTGAAGTAGCGCTTGCTTGCACTTACGCGTTGCGAATTGTGGCAAACGTGTGAATAAAACGATGACGGCCCATTGTGTGTTCGTGGGGCGGACCGTCGTCTTTCGCGGTCTGCCAGGGCCGTAGTACAGGCTTCCAACGTTCGCGGTCTTGTGCATCGCCCCGGCCCGCCCTTGCGCTAGAATCGCCCTGATGAAAGCGACACGGGGCGTATACTTCCACCGCGAAGACTACGCCTCATTTTGGGTTCGCGTGCTCGTCGACGTAATCGACCTTGTGTGTTCGCGGTCTTATGTGTAGTGCTGGCGATCCCGGTAATAATGATTTTCGAGACGGCTAGATCGGCGCTCAATATCAGTCTCCTGCTTTGCGTTGTAGCCGCCCTTTTGTACTTCGTGGTTCTAAAACGATCGAGGTTCCGAACGCTGGGATATCGAGTAGGAGGCGTCAAAATCATTGGTCTCGACGGCCGTGTGCCAGGTTATCCGTCCCTGGTTTTGCGGTTGTTGTTTGGCATGTTGGGGCCGCTAAACTGGCTCGTGGATTTAGCCTGGTTGTCGAACGACACCCACCGGCAGGCCCTGCGCGACAAGCTCGCAAGCACGTATGTAGTGAAGAGGAATGCCCAGGCTGCCGGAGAGGGAAAGATTGTTTTTCGATACTACGAGATCTTCTCCTACAACTGCTTGTTCCGAGAAGTCGAAGTCGACCCCCACCCGACGACTCAGAACCACCAAAATCGGTAGCGCGCGAAGACCCGAACCCGTTCCCCGCACTTCTTCACCAAAAACCCAAGCCCTTTCAACAACACCCGGGTCCATCCGCGTATCTAGCCTCCCCGCCACTGCTACCGTGGACACGAGGAAATTCCATGGCTACCCTGCGTCAGATCGAGGCCAACCGCCTCAACGCTCAAAAATCCACCGGCCCGCGCACGCCCGAAGGCAAGGCCGTCTCCGCGCAGAACGCGCTCAAGTCCGGCCTCGACGCCGAGTCTCAGTTCGTCGTCGGCGAGGACCGCAACGAGTTCGCCGAGCTCCAGCACGAATACTTTGCCCGCTTCCAGCCCATCACGCCGGAGGAGCGCTTCCAGGTCGATACGCTCCTTCGCAACGAATGGATCCTGCGCCGGCTCTTCCGCGCCGAAGCCCACCTCTGGGAATACCACACCCTGCGCGCCAGTCGCTCCGAAGGCGTGCCGCTTGGCGAAGCACTCGTAGCCGGTAACGAAGTATTCCGCCGCCTGCAGCGCCGCATCACTCTGGCCGAGCGTTCTTACAAAGAAGCATTCGCGGAATTAGAGCGCCTCCAGCGCGCCCGCCGTTCCCTCGCCGCCCTCCAGGCCGATGGGGAGCCAGACGGCGCCACCCCTCCGCACACGCCGCCTCCAGACGATCTCGCCGAATTGGGTTCGTTTCTCAATCTTTCCGGCGAATCGCGCCCTGCGGCTACAGACGATCGTCCGGTTCCGCCTTCGCACCGCATCCGGCATCGGGCCGGCCCCATATCAGACCACTACCAGCCGCAGGCCGGGAGCGATTCGTCTGAGATCAACGATGTCCGCGGTCGCAGTTCGTGCCAATAACAGGCCGACAGCCGTCGCATCCGGTCCGTTCAGGGCCATCAGGTCCGTGCCTGGCTGTCGAATGAGCTGCGAAAGCCGCGCCTGCCTGGCCGGGTTGCGAATCGCCTGTGCCAGAGCCGTCGCCGGTATCGTGATTCGCAATGCCGCGCTCTGCGGCGCGTGCCACGAGTGCAATCACGCGGCGATCATTCCGGTCCAAGGCGATCAGCCCACCAGCATCGAGAGTGATGCCACTCACGCCGCCTTACCTTTCTTCCCCCCGCTCTTCTGTGCTCGGGGAGAAAGAACCGAGTTGGCCCATACGCGTTCTTTCCGGGTCAAGGGCCCACCCGTTTGCTCCAGCGCATCTGCCAACATCTCTCGCCACCCCGCCGCATCGTGAAGCGCCACGCCCACGGCATGCTGCACGAAGGCGGAAACGTTCGCCGCCTGTCCGGATGTTACCAACGAGCGAATCTCTTTGACTTGATCGTCTGGCAGCGTGACAGTGATCTTGGCAGTCGCCATACCGAATGCCATACCACGCGCCGATTCGCGATTCAGGCGGATGCACAGGCGATAGCTGCCGGATCGCCCTGCCACTACAGAGGTTCGTCCGGGTCCGCCTTTGCACCGGCCTGACCAGGTTCGGAATTCAAGAATGCTAGGACTGTGGCGTGGTCCGCTACCGGACGAGTGCCTCGGCCCCCGCGCTGCCTGGCAGCCAGGACTCTGCAAGCGGTCTTTGCAAACGGAGGCCGGGCGTCTGGGCCCCTAATCGGAAGTCGCACGGCGTAAATCAGGCATAGACTATAAACAGAGGTGTAATTCCTCTTATGATCAGGTCGGAGGTTCTTCTCGAATATTAGAAACCGGTGAGGGGCCAACGGGCAGCAAGGAGGTAGTATGCCAATCACCAAGGCCATCAACTGGATCTTCCTCTTGGCCTTTACACAGGCGGCTCTCAACGCCGCCGATGCGGCCTCGACGAGCATTACGCGGGGCGACTCCGCAATCAGGGTGACGCCGAAGTGGACGGTCGTTATGGTACTGTCCGACGCCTCGATCCTCCCTGGGGATCCTCGAGCAACCGGCGGACAGCCCGCAAACGACAGGGCAATCCAGTCTTCGGCGATTGTTCGCGAAGAAGTGGTCGCCGAACTTGCTACGGATGTTCCCATGGCCGACTGGCAGCTCATAGCCAGCTCGGACGGAGAGCGGATCGCATGGCGCGAAAAACGTGCCGGAAAGTGGATCGTCCTGCTCAACGGCAAACCACAAGGCGGTGAGTACGACGAGGTAAAGTGGCTCGCCTTTAGTCCGGATGACAACCGATTCGCTTGGTTCGCTCGAACGGGCAAGTCGTGGACCGCGGTTGTTGACGGAAGACAGCAGGGAGGCCCGTTCCGTGAAGTCGCACCCATCCGCTTCAGCAGCGATAGCGCGCGGTTTGCGTTCCACGCGAGAGACAATGATGGTGAGCGGTTCGTTGTCGATGGGAAACCGCAGACGGTGTACCAGGAAATGAAGCGCGGCACCTTCTCCCCCGATGGCCGCCATTTCGCCTATACCGCGCGGAAAGGCAAGCAATGGGTTGTGGTGGTCGACGGAACGGAAGTCGCCGCATACGATAACGCAGGTGTACCGCGATTTCGGGAGACTGGCTCCTCACCGGTGTATACGGCGCAACGCAACAAGACTTGGATGCTGGTCGACGGCGGCAAGGAAGCGCGGGCAAGTGAACTCAAAAACGGCTTCTATGAGCTCCTCGGGTTCACGCCACAGGCCGAAGAACCGGTGCTGAAAATTATCGACGGTGACAATGGAAAGCTCGTGGTGGGCAGCCGCGAAGGCCCGCTCGAGAGCGTGCTGCAGGTTCCGATTCTATTCAGTGATGCGGGGGATCACTTCGTGTACGCCACCGCGCGGGTCAAGAACCCGGCGGCCAGCGCGGAGCGGGCATTCGGACAAGTAGTTCTGGATGGTCGGGGTGGCCGCGAATACGAAGCAGCGCCGGTGGAATCAGCGGGCAAAGCCTGGCTGCGCGCTGTAGGCGGCAGCGTTTTGCAACTTCAGCGCGGCAACGTCGAGGAGTTTATTGCCGAACGCCACGGCGTGTCGTCTCCCGCAGTGAATTGGGACGGCCCGCATGTCGCGTATACGGCGCGGCGCGGGAAGAAGGATTTCGTGGTCGTGCTGGATGGTGAGGAAGGTCCTCGGATGGACGCCATTGCCTGTGGGCCTGGATTCAGCCCTGATGGAAAGCTGTACTACGCGGGCGTGGACGGCGGAAACCTGGTGCTCATAGTGAACGGCCAAAAGATCTCCGAGACAGCACTCCCCGAGTCTGAGTGGACCTGCTCTGGCTTTTCGTTTGCAAAGAATGGGCATTTTCTGTACGCGCTGGCGCTGAAGGATAGCCTGCGGCTCTTTGTGGATGGAGTGGAACAGAAGAGACCACCCGTCGCAGTGCTGTCGGGGCCAACGATCCGGCCCGACTGCGAGCAGTTCCACTATGCATTTATCGTGAACGCGGACTTGAAGAAGCCGGAATATCGAGTCCTGTTGGATGGTCAGGACGGGAAGATATACAACGACGTCTGGCCCGATACGGTGCGCTGGACGGCGCAGGGCGCGCTGACTTATATCGCCCGAAACGGGCAGAAGTTGCTGCGAGTGACCCAGTCTCTACCCTGAGTGGCGACGCCAGTCCGCAGTTGAGCTAGCGCCTATAGCGTCCGGCCGCAGCGGACTACCGGAACAGCGCCTCCGCCCCCCGCTGAATGGCCGCCGCACCCGCCACGCCCGTCAGTGCCGAGACAAACGCCGGCGCCGCGCCACGCCGCTTCCATTCCTCATGCACCGCGTGGAACCCCAAGTAGAATACCCAACCCGCCGTGAGCCCAAGTGGATACAGGATCCAATCCGTTCCCAGGCGCGGCGCCATGATCAGACCCGCGCCGCCGCCCACGAGGGTGCAGCCTTCCGCCAGAACACACCAGGCAAGTGCCGCGATGCGCGAACTTACCGCCGCGCGCAGGATGCCGCCGAGCGCAATTCCTTCCGGCACCTTGTGCAGGGCGATGGCTAAGGGCACCGCGACCCGCAACCCCAGCGGGGCGGCCCACTGCGCGGTCGAAATGCTCCAGCCATCGAGGAAACTATGCAGCACGGCCGCCACCACCAGCGGCCCCAAAAAGCCGTGCAGCTCATTGGCGCAATGGCTGTGATCGTGGTCGTGCGCGCACGTAGGACACACCGGGTATGCATAGCGGTTGATCGTGATCAGCAGTCCGTATCCAATGCCAAACAGGAGCAGACTGACCGCCCAGCCCTTCTCAATTGCGAGTTCCGGCAACAGTCCGAAAAGAGCGACGCCCAGCAACACTCCCGCGCTGAAAGCCACCACCAACCGCGACCGCCGCTCAGCACCCGTCAGCCACACGCCGAGCAACCCGGACGCAACTCCCACAACGGTGGCCAACGCCGGTGCGATCAGTCCGTGGCTTTGCGTCATCCCCAGCAAGCCTATACTGTAGCAGACGGGCTCAAATCGGCCGTCGGGACGCCCGGCCTTCATTTGACAATACTTGGCAGCGGTTTCTATGATGTATATCTCAATCGGTAATCCGTTCGGCGCCGGTTCTGAGGCGTCGCAATGAAGCCCAAATGGCAAGTACCACGTCTCTTTGGTTTGGGACAAAACTCATATGATTAAAGTCGAAGGTCTGACCAAGCGATACGCACGCACGCTCGCGGTGGATCACATCTCCTTCGAGGTGGAAAAGGGCCAAATCGTTGGTTTTCTCGGCCCCAACGGCGCCGGGAAGACCACGACCATGCGCGTGTTGACCTGTTTTCTTCCACCTTCCGAAGGCAAAGCCACCGTAGCCGGTTTTGACGTGCTCGAAAATCCCATGGAGGTCAAGAAGCGCATCGGCTACCTGCCGGAGACGCCGCCTCTCTACCCCGAAATGGAAGTCATCGAGTACCTCACGTTTGTTGGTAAGTTAAAGCACATTTCTTCCAGCGACCTACGCCGGCGCGTCGACGAGGTCATGGAGCGCTGCGCGGTGGCCGACGTCCGCGACAAACTGATCGGCAAGCTTTCCAAAGGCTACCGGCAGCGCGTCGGGCTGGCCCAGGCGATCATCCACAACCCCGACGTGCTCATCCTCGATGAGCCTACTTCCGGCCTCGACCCGAAGCAGATCATCGAAACCCGCGGGTTGATCCAATCGCTAGCGGGCGATCACACCATCATCTTGAGCACGCACATCCTCAGCGAAGTGGAGCAATCGTGCGAGCGGGTGATCATCATCAGCCAGGGAAAGCTGGTTGCCATCGACTCGGTGGCGAATCTGACCAACCGGCTGCGCGGCGCCGAAGCCGTAGTAGTCGAACTCGAGGCTGCCGGTGGGCGGCCGAATCCCAGCGAGGTGCAGCAGCGCCTGGAACAGGTGTCGGGGGTCAGCCGCGTGGTCATGAAAGATTCGCGCAATGGGCGGCTGGCGTTTGAGGTGGAAAGCCTGCCCGATCGTCAGATCCGCGGCGACCTGGCCCGCACCGTGGTCAACGCCGGCTGGAATCTGAATGAAATGCGCTCCATCGGGCTGAGCCTCGAGGATATCTTCCTGCAGCTCACCACGTCCGAGGAGAAAGAAGTGGAAAAAGTAGGAGTCACTACATGAGCAGCGTCCTGCTGATTTGCCAGAAAGAGCTCAAAAGTTATTTCGCCTCGCCCATCGCCTATCTCCTGATGGCGTTCTTCGGGTTGATCTTCGGGTTTGGCTTGTACACCGCTACGCGCGACGTGTTGCGGTTTAGCTTCCAGATGCAGATGCAAGGTCAGTCGGCGCCGATGAACCTCAACCAGCAGGTCATCACGCCGCTATTAGGATTCGGCAGCACGATTTCGCTATTTCTGATCCCCATGATCACTATGCGGCTGTTCGCCGAAGAGAAGCGCTCCGGCACGATCGAGCTGCTGCTCACCTCGCCGGTGACGGACCTGCAGATCATTCTAGGCAAGTGGCTCGGCGCCATGCTGCTCTATGTCTGCATCCTGTTAATGTCGGTGCTGAACATTGCCCTGCTGTTTGCCTGGGGCAAACCCGACATTCGTCCCGTACTGGTGGCTTACCTGGGGTTGCTGCTCCAGGGAGGGTGCCTGCTGGCGATCGGGGCGTTCATCTCGACCACCACGCGCAACCAGATCATCGCCGGCGGCGTCACCTTTTTTGTATGCCTCATGCTGTGGCTGTTGAACTGGTTCACTTCGTTTGACAGCGGCCCGGCCGCTTCGGTTATCAATTACCTCTCGATCGTTACTCACTTCGACAATTTCTCCAAAGGCGTGATCGAGACAAAAGACGTGATTTTCTATCTCTCCATGATTTTCTTTGGCCTGTTCATTACGTCGCGCGCGATGGAATCGCTGCGCTGGAGGTCGTGAGATGGCGAAGAATTGGATGAGCACCCGCCAGACCAAATTCGCGGCGTACGTCACCGTCTACATCCTGATGATCCTCGCCGTGCTGGCGGCCGTGAATTTCCTCGGGAATCGCTACGACAAATCATATGACGCCACTTCCAACAAGCAGTTCAGCCTCTCTGACCAGACGCAAAAGCTGGTGAAGGGTCTGAATCGCGACGTCAAGATTATCTACTTCGACCGGCAGGACCAGTTCGCGCAGGCGCGCGATCTGCTGCAGCGCTACTCCAACCTTTCCAGCAAGGTGCATGTCGATTACATCGACCCGGTGAAAAAGCCGCAACAGGCCCGCGCGGCCGGTTTCACGCGCGATTCGAACATCATTGTGGATAGCGGCCTGCGCCGCGAGCCGGCCAAGAGCCTTACGGAAGAAGAGGTAACCGGCGCGCTGATCCGGTCGCTCAAGACCGGTTCGCGCAACGTCTGTTTCTTGTCCGCGGGCGGCGAGCATTCGATCGACGATCAGCAGCCTGGCGGCTTTTCCGTGTTGAAGACCGTGCTCGAGCGCGACAACTACAAGACTCGCACCATCACCGCGCAGGGAGAGGCGGCGCCGCCCGACAAAGATAAGGCCGCCGTCACGGTGGGCCAGAAGCCGGCGGCGGCCAACTTCGAGGTTCCGAAGGACTGCAACGTGCTCGTGGTCGGCGGGCCGCAACTGGCTTACGCGCCGCCCGTGGTGGAGGGCATCAAGTCCTACGTCGAAGGCGGCGGCAAAGCTCTTTTCATGCTCGACGATCCGGTCAAAATCGGCCGCGACCAATCCGCCGTGGACAGCCCCGAACTGCTCAAGCTCCTGGAAGGTTGGGGCATCACGGCGAACAAAGACCTGGTGCTCGACCTCAGCGGCATCGGACGGATCTTTGGCTTGGGCCCCGAGATTCCGATGATTACCCAGTATGAATCGCATACCATCACGCGGCCGCTCGAGCGCATCCCCACGGCCTTTCCGCTGGCGCGCTCCCTGGATGTCAAATCGGGCGGAAACAACGTGGTGGAGAAGCTCTTCGGCACGACCGAGGACAGCGTTGCCGTGACTGAGGTCGCCCCGAACGGAGCCATCGATGTCAAGAAAGGTAAGAAGGGCCCCTTCACGCTCGCGGCTTCCGCAACCATCACGGCGGGCAGCAACAAGAGCCGCATCATTGTGGTAGGCACGTCGCAATGGGCGCTCAACAACCTGACCGGCTCCAACTCGCTCGGCAACCGCGATCTGTTTTCCAACATGGTCAACTGGCTCTCCTCTGACGAGGATCTGATCTCGATTCGCCCGAAAGAACAAACCAATCAAGCGCTGAATATGAACGCCCAGCGCCAGGTTTCGATGTTCTGGCTGAGCGTGGTGTTCTTCCCACTGGCGGTGGTTGCCATGGGCCTGGGAACCTGGTGGAAGCGGCGATAAGACAATGAAGCCGAATGGGCTGCTCATTGCCGTCGCGCTACTGGCGATTCTGGGCGGCTTGACATGGTGGTCGAACAAGAAGCAGGCCGCCGCGAGCAAGACCAGCGACACCACCACGAAGATCCTCGATATTCCCGGAAATCTGATCCAGGATATCGTTCTAAAGAAGACCGCCCAGACGATCGAATTGCACCGCGAGGGCGTGAACACCTGGAAGATGACGCAACCTTCGCCCCTGCCTGCCGATACCGATGCCGCCTCGGGCATCGTGACGACTCTCGGTACGTTGAACGCCGATTCCGTGGTCGATGCCAAGGCTACCGACCTTACTCCTTACGGCCTGCAAAATCCATCGCTCGACGTGCAGATCACCGAGAGTAACGGCAAACACGACGGCCTTATGATCGGCGATGAGACTCCCACCGGGTCCGGCAGCTATGCGAAGCTGGCCAACGACCCGCGCGTCTTCACCATCGCCAGCTACGCCAAGACCAATATCGATAAGTCGCCGAACGATCTGCGCGACAAACGGGTGCTCACCTTCGACTCAGATAAACTGACGCGCGTCGAGTTGCAGGGCAAAGGCGAACCGATCGAATTCGGCAAGAATAATCAAGGTGACTGGCAGATTCTGAAGCCCCGTCCGCTGCGGGCCGATGGATCGCAAGTCGATACCTTCATTAACGCGCTGAAAGACGCGCGCATGGATATGGCCGAAGATTCCCAAAAAGCCGCCGCCGCCTTCGCAGCGGCGCCCAAGGTAGGAACCGCTTCCGTGACCGATGCGAACGGGAATCAGAGCATCGAGGTTCACAAGGATAAAGACAACAACTATTACGTCAAGAGCACGGCGGTCGCCGGCATCTACAAAGTGACGGGGGACTTGGGAAAGAGCTTCGACAAGGGAGTAAACGATTTCCGCAGCAAGAAGCTCTTCGAATTCGGTTTCAGCGACCCCTCCTTGCTGGAGGTGCAAGGCGTCACCTACAGCAAGGCCGGAAACGATTGGACCGCCGGACCTAAGAAGATGGATAACGCCAGCGTCCAGACTCTGATCGATAAGCTCCGGGATTTAACCGCAACCACCTTTGAGGCGGAGCCGGGCGAAGAGAAAGTGTTCGAAGCCACCGTGATCTCGAACCAGGGGAAGCGCACGGAAAAAGTCACCATCACCAAAGAGGGCAGCAAATATTTCGCGAAGCGTCAGGACGATCCCAGCATCTATGGGCTAGAGGCCCAGGCTGTGGATGATTTGAAAAAGGCGGCGTCCGACGTGAAGGAGGCCGCACCCCCGCCGGCCGCCAAGAAGAAATAGGCTCCTGTGAATGGCCTTCTCACCGACTTATACGAGCTGACCATGGCAGCCGGCTACTTCGAAGCCGGCAAAGCCAGTGAGAAGGCTACCTTCGAACTCAGTATCCGGCGGCTACCCGTCTGCCGGAATTTCGTGATCGCGGCCGGCCTGCCTGAGGTTGTCGACTATCTTCTGAATCTCAGCTTTACGGCTGAGGAGGTCGACTATCTTCGGGGGCTTCCTCAGTTCCGCAATGCCTCCGCCAAATTCTTCGATTACCTGCGGAACTTCCGGTTCACCGGCGATCTCTTCTCCGTTCCGGAAGGTACGCCCCTGTTCGCCGGCGAACCTGTGCTCACCGTGCGCGCTTCGTTAATCGAGGCGCAGATCCCGGAAACGTATCTGCTCTCGGCCATCACCTTCCCCAGCCTGGTCGCCACCAAGGCGGCGCGGTGCGTGGAAGTGAGCGGCGGCCGTGAAATTGTCGAGTTCGGCACGCGCCGGGCTCACACGCCCGAAGCCGGCGTTTTGGCAGCCCGTGCCTCCTATATTGGCGGGTGCTCCGGCACAAGCAATACGCTGGCTGGCTTCCGCTATGGCATTCCCGTGATGGGAACCGCGGCGCATTCGTGGGTCATGTCGTTCTCCGGCGAGTCGGAAGCGTTTCGCCAGCTGCAGCGGTTGCTCGGGGAACACACGATTCAACTCATCGACACCTACGACACCCTGGAGGGCGCGCGTCAGGCGGCCAAACTCGGGAAACCGATTTGGGGCGTGCGGCTCGATAGCGGCGATCTGTTGTCTCTTTCGCGCGAGGTTCGCGCCATCCTGGACAAGGCGGGCCTTGCCGACGCCAAGATCATGGCCAGCGGCGACCTGGACGAGTATCGCATCCGCGAACTGGTCCGAGGCGGCGCTGCGATCGACGCGTTCGGCGTGGGTACTCAATTGGCCACATCGGGCGATGCTCCCGCCATGGGCGCAATCTACAAAATGGTCGAGTTGGATATCGGCGGCATCCACCGGTTCACTTCGAAATTGAGCGACGCCAAGGTGACCTTTCCGGGCGCCAAGCAGGTCTTCCGCGATGTGGCGCGCGACGTAATTGCGCGGTCAGGCGAGTGCGGCAATGGGGAAGCGCTGCTGCGCCCGGTGATCCTCGGCGGGCGGCTCATCGAGCCGCTGCCGAGCCTGGAGCAGGCCCGCTGCCGGGCCGCGCGGGCCATCGCCAATCTCTCGCCCGCGCTGCGGGAACTCGAAGTCACCGAGCCGTGGCCCGTGATCTACAGCCGCGAACTGCGCGCGTTGATCGATCAGACGCGGCGGAACTTGGCGCCGTGAACATGGCTCGCAGACAAGATTGTGGCCCAGACCGTCGCTTTCCAGCGGTCTGCGAAGCCGGCAGACGACACAAAGCGATCCCGAAACGGGCCGTGACCGGCGTCTGCCCTACCGCGCTTCAATGAAAACCGTTTTCGTCGATGTCGATACCCAGCTCGATTTCCTCTATCCTGCCGGCGCGTTGTACGTGCCTGGCGCCGAGCGTATCGTACCGGCGATCCACAGCCTTCACCGCCACGCGGCCGTCGCAAGCATCCCGGTGCTTTCCACCATGGACGCGCATACCGAGGACGACCCGGAGTTCCAGTCTTGGCCG
>DATJAK010000292.1:0-8005 GCA_035516375.1 Bryobacteraceae bacterium | reverse complement strand
GCAAGGCGGAACTAAAATTTCCCCGCCTTCCGGCGATAAGGGCCACGTGGGAAAAATACTTCTTCTTTGCAGCGTCCTGACATCGATCGCGCAAGCCAGCACCGCCGTCACGGCCACCGCGACGCCATCCG
Organism: Bryobacteraceae bacterium; assembly: GCA_035516375.1. Taxonomy (GTDB): domain Bacteria; phylum Acidobacteriota; class Terriglobia; order Bryobacterales; family Bryobacteraceae; genus PSRJ01. The sequence goes on along the minus strand of DATJAK010000292.1, from coordinate 7,874 downwards.
CGGTCACCTTCACGTACCAATCGGGTGCGACCACGCTTCCATCCGCTCAGAAGATCTCGGTGAAGGCGAGTTCCGGCACGCCTACATTCACTACCGCCATCAACCCCAATACCGATCTCTGGCTCAGTGTCAGTCCGGAAAGCGGCAGTCTGCCCGCTAGCCTGAGCATACGGGTCAATCCCACTAGTCTTGCAGTGGGCGCTTACAGTGCAACGGTGGAAGTGACCGTTGCCGGCATCGCAAGCCCCGTGGATATTTCCGTTACGCTGAACGTAACCGCGCCGCCGTCCACCCTGACCATGAGTCCATCCACCTTAACCTTCACGGCGCCACCCCAGCCGGTGCCCGCGCAGACCGTGACGCTGTCCACCAACGGATCACCGATCTCTTATACCGCTAGCTCGGGCTCGGCCTGGATGACCGTAAGTCCGGCCATCGGCGTCGCGTTACCGGGCGATCCGGTGACCTTGACCGTAACCGTGGACCCAACCACGTTAGCCCCGCAAACCGCACCTTATACCGGAAAAATTACGGTGGTCGCGTCCGGCGCGGCGGTGACCGCCAAATCGCAAAACGTCACCGTGAACTTCACCGTGAACAGCGTTGCTCCCACTATCACCAGCATCTGGCCATCCACGCTACCGGTCAACGCTGGCGCGCAAACCCTTACCATCCGTGGCACCAATTTCTACAGCGCGTCGGTGGCGAAAATCCAGGGAGTCACGGCGCCGCTCGCCACTACGGTGCTGGATTCGGCGACGCTACTGGCGGTTGTTCCAGCCACATCGCTCTTGGCTGCCGGAACGCTTAACGTCTTAGTGGAGAATCCCGCCCCAGGCGGCGATTCGGCAACCACAGCCGTGGCGGTGGCCAGCACTCCCACCATTTTGGGCATTGTGGATGCGGCCAGTTATGCCGCGGGCCCCGTGAGCCCGGGGCAATTGGTCACCATCTTCGGAACCAACATTGGGCCCGCCGCGCCCGCGCCGATGTCGATCACCAACGGGTACGTCGATACTTCGCTGGGTGGAGTCTCCGTCACCATCGACGGACAGAACGCCCCGCTGATCTATGTCAGCGCGAACCAGTTGAGCGCGCAAGTGCCCTACGAAGCCACCACCGGCAGCAACAAACAAGTCTCTGTCACCAACGGCTCCAATCCAGCTGCCACCACGACCGTCACCATCGCGGCGACGTCGCCGGGAATCTTCACCGCCGATGGCTCAGGCGCCGGCGGAGCGGCCGCTCTAAATTACAGCGCAGCCACCAGCCAATACAGCCTCAACAGCAGCTCCAACCCAGCTAAGATCGGCGACACCGTCCTGCTGTATCTCACCGGCGAAGGCAATTACAACGCTACGCCGCTTTCAGGCGTGAGCGGAGCCAGCAATACCGGATATATCATTCCCTCGTCGTTGTCACCGCTGCCACAGGTCAGTCCTCTGCCTACCGTGACGATCGGTGGTGTGGATGCTACGGTCTCCTACGCCGGGCCGATGGTGGGGTCGATGGTCGGCCTATTGCAGATGAACGTGGTGGTCCCGGTTGGAAGCGCAACCGGCGCCGCCGTGCCGGTTGTCGTGACGATCGGCGGCAATAACACGCAGGCCGGGGTTACGTTGGCCATCCACCAATAAAACTGGCCCGCCGGCGTCCAGATTCCAAGTCGCCCTCCGCCGGAGTATGCTTTAAGGAGCACCTAAGGAGGGCACGTGCAGTCCATTCTTAGCTCCGAGCAACAGCAGGATTTCCTGCGGCGCGGTTTTTCCCGCCGTCACTTCGGCCGTCTCGCCTCTGTCATCGCCGCCGGCGCAACGCTGCCGTTCTACAACGAGTCGGCGCTGGCGCAAATGTCGCAGAAAGGCGCGCCCATCCCGCCGGATGCGATCCGGCTCAATGCCAACGAGAGCCCCTGGGGGCCTTGCCCGGAAGCCGCCGATGCAATCCACAGCGTCGTGCAGAGCGGCGGCCGCTACCTCTACGAACAGACCGATGAATTTGTAAAGCTGCTCGCGTCTCAAGAGGGTGTCCCCGCCAGCTACGTGCGTGGCTATCCCGGCTCGAGCGCGCCGCTGCACCAGGCCATCCTGGGCTTTTGCTCACCCCAAAAAAGCTACGTGTCCGCGGACCCGACGTACGAGGCCGGTGGCGACGCCGCGAAGTTCGTTGGCGCCAAACACGTTACGGTGCCGTTGCGCAACGATTGGGCGCACGACGTGAAGGCGATGGCTAAGGCCGATCCCAACGCGGGGCTGCTTTACCTCTGCAACCCAAACAATCCCACTGGATCGCTGACGCCGCGCGCGGATATCGAGTGGCTGCTTGCCAATAAACCCGCCTCCAGCGTTCTCATGGTGGACGAAGCCTACCTGCATCTGTCGGGCGCGCCCTCCGTGATCGACCTGGTGGCCAAGGATAAAGAGATTGTGGTCCTGCGAACCTTCTCGAAGCTGTACGGCATGGCTGGACTGCGCTTGGGCGCGGCCATCGCCCGGCCGGACCTGTTGAAAAAAATCACCGACTACGGCGCCTTCGCCATTCCGGTTACCGCGGTCGCCGGGGGCATCGCGAGCCTGAAATTGCCGAACCTGGTCCCGCAGCGCCGCAAGATGATCGGCGACATTCGCGAGGACACCATGGCGTTCCTCGAAAAGCACAATTTCAGCGTGGTCCCGTCCAAGAGCAACTGCTTCATGGTGGATACCAAGCGTCCAGGCACCGAGGTAATCGAGGCCATGCGCAAGGAAAAAGTGATCATCGGCCGGCTCTTTCCCGCCATGCCTAACTACGTGCGCGTTACCGTAGGCACACGCGAAGAGATGGAGAAGTTCAAGGCCGCATTCTTGAAAGTGACGGCCTAGCCGCCTCGGCGCCTCAGAAAAAACTCGCCCGGTCAATCCAGCTTTTCAGTGAGCGTGGTTGACTCTTTGACGTGGAAGGTGACGCGTGTTTCCACTGGAATCTCGACTGACTTGCCGTTGGCGATCATAACCGCGCCGGTTCCAGCCGCAGCGCCCGCTCCGGCTCCAATCGCCGCGCCCTTCCCTCCACCGGCCATGGCTCCGATAGCTGCCCCGATGACGGCGCCCGCACCGATCTTGGCAATGTCGCCACCCGGCGAGCCGGAACCCTGTCTCACGTAAGGTTCGGTGCGAATCGGGACGCGCTGGCCGTCGGAGGTGGACAGGCGCACCAGTTCAATGCTGAGATGCGATACGCCGCCGCCTCTTCCGGATGGAACCGCTTCAATCACTCTTCCCACCACACGCGCGCCGCGTTCGCCGATGATGAACCCGTCAATCACGAGCGGCTGTTCGAGCGTGGCAAAAAATGTATCGCCCACCTGATTGTGCGCCGCGGAAACGCCTTCGCCCAGCCGGACCGTTAGCGGAGTGCCTGCCGCCAGTACGACCGAATGTGGCATGCGGACCTCCGTTTCGGGAGCAACGCTTGCTACAACCGGCGGCACGGAGGCGGGCTCGGGTGCGGGAGTGGGCTCGGGCGCCGGAACTGGCGCGGGCGGAGGCGCCGGGATGGCTACAGGCTGCGGGGACTGCGGTTCAGGCGCGGTTTGCGGAATAGGAGCAGGTATTGGAGCGGAAACCGGTGGGACGTCTTCATTGCGCGCCACCATCGGAGCTTTCTCGCGCCGCACCGCCGGCGGCATCGGAGAAGGTTTTTCTCGAATCGGGGGGTGCGAAAGACTGGCGCGCTCCCTGACCGGCTTGGGCACAGTCTCAGCAGGCGTTTTGACCGGTGGCTCGGGCGGAACAGGTGCGCTTGGAACGCTCGCCTCCGCCGCGGGCGTGGCGGGCGGGCGGGCAACCGGCGCTTCCGATGCTGGACCAACCTCCGCCATGCTGTGCGGCGGCGGCGGCGACACCGGCCGCACCGCCATGTACACGATCCCGGAAGCGATCGCCGCGCCGGCCACGAAGGCTGCTACGATCTTCCAATTCATGCTGAATCCCCTCACAAATTAAACGCAGCCCGCTCCGTTTACGTTTCGTAACGCCAGCCGTTAAAATAGGTTCAAGATGGCAGTTTTGGCCGAGTTTCGGATTGGCTCCATTCCGATTGCACCCGCGACGGTCCTCGCCCCCATGGCCGGCGTCACCGACACGGTGTTCCGGCGCCTGATCCGCAACCAGGGCGGCTGCGGTCTGATCATGACCGAGTTCACCAGTTCGCACGGCGTGATCCATTCGCTCAAGGCAAAGAAACCGACCCGCACCTTTCGCTACCTGTATTTCGAGCCGGAAGAACATCCCATCTCGGCGCAGTTGTTCGGATCCGACCCGCAGGTCATGGCCGACGCCGCTAAGGCCTGCCAGGATTTTGGATTCGATATCGTGGACATCAATTTCGGCTGCCCCGTGAACAAAGTCGTAAAGTGCAACGGCGGCTCGGGGCTGTTGCGCGACCTGCCGCTGGTGGAACAAATCCTGAGCAAAGTTCGCGCCGCCATCTCCATTCCCTTGACAATGAAATTCCGCGCGGGCTGGAACGATCAGGAACTGGTAGCCGTGCGCATGGCGAAACTGGCCGAAGATTGCGGATTGCAGGCCGTCGCGTTGCATCCCCGCACGCGCGAGCAAGGCTACAGCGGGAAAGCGGATTGGACGCGCATCGCGGAAGTGAAAGCCGCGGTTCGGATCCCGGTGATTGGGAACGGCGACATCGTCACGCCGGAAGATGCGGCACGCATGGTCGAAGAGACCGGCTGCGACGCCGTGATGATCGGCCGCACCGCTTCTTCCAATCCCTGGATATTCCGCCAGATCGCGCAATATCTCGCAACCGGAACGTACGAACATCCCGAAGAGCGCCGCCGCTACGACATCATGCGGATATACTACGGAATGCTGTGCGAGCGTGACGCGCCGGATACCGTGGGCAAAATGAAACAGTTCGCCACCTACTTCACGCACGGAGTTCGCAACGGATCCAAGCTTCGCGCCGAGATTTACAAAGCGCAGGAGGCCGCGCAAATCCTGGATCAGGTGGATGCTTTTTTCAAACACGAGCTCGAAGCCCTTACCGCCTGACCGCAGGATGAAAAAGGTCCAAATCATAACCGACGGCTCCTGTATCGGAAATCCCGGTCCGGGCGGCTGGGCGTGCATATTGAGACACGGCGGCAAGATGCGCGAGATGTATGGCTCCGAGCCCCGCACCACCAACAACCGGATGGAGCTGAAAGCGGCCGTAAAAGGTCTCGAGGCCCTCAAAGAGCCCTGCCAGGTTGAAATCGTGACCGATTCCAATTACGTCAAACATGGCATCACCGAGTGGATCCATAAATGGAAGACGAACGGCTGGCGGACTGGCGGCAAACAGGCGGTCGCGAACCAGGACCTGTGGCACGAACTGGATGAAATGGCGTCCAAACACCAGGTAAAATGGGCCTGGACCAAAGGGCACGCCTCGCACGCCGACAACAATCGCTGCGATGAGCTGGCGCAAGCGGCCGCGCGCGGCCAACTGAAGAGCGACGGGCAGTAGGAGACCCGCATGCGTATCGCAAACATCGCCGTGCTTCTGGTTCTTCCGGGAGCCATCTGGGCCGATACCCCTCCGGACGGCAAGACGCTTCTCAAGGAATCCGGCGACGCGCTGCACTCGGCTCAGTCCTACATGCTCGAGCAGGCCGTGGTGGTGGAGATTTCTGGCGGCCTTCGGAGCCGGCTCGAAATGCCCGTAAAGCTGGCGGCTGCGAATCCGGACAAGCTTCGCATCGAATCCAACGGTCCGGTGGGCAGCACGCTCATCGTCTCCGACGGCGAGAATACCTGGATGTATCTCGGTCCCTTGAAGCAGTTCACCAAAACCCCGGCCGCCAGCAGCCCGGACGCGTTGATGAAGTCGATCAATCCGGGAATCTCCGAGATGCTGGCCGAATACAGATCCAAGGATCCGTACTTGTCTGTGAAGGTGACCGGCGAGGAATCGCTGGAGATGGACGGCCTGCACTTCGATTGTTTCGTGGTGGAAGCCACGCTGGACAACATCAAGATGCCCGGCGCGATGATGCTGACGGACGGCGTCATGAAAATGTGGATCGACAAGAAGACCAAACTGACGCTCCGGCAAACCGCGTCCGCCACCATGCAGGGCGGCTCTTTGCGCGCGCCCGCGGAGATGAATCAGACCGTCAACATGCTCTCCATGAAGCTGAACGAGCCCGTGCCGGATTCGATGTTTCAGTTTACGCCGCCGGAGGGCGCCAAGGAAGTGAAGGAGTTTCAGGGCCCCGTGAAGGCCGTTCCAGACCTGGCAGGCAAAATCGCGCCCGATTTCAAACTCAATTCGATGAACGGAGAAGAGTTCAGTCTGTCGGCGCTGCGGGGCAAGGTGGTGCTGATCGACTTTTGGGCCAGCTGGTGCGCCCCGTGCCGCAAGGACATGCCCGCGCTCCAGAAGATCTACGCTGAGTTCCGCGATCGCGGCCTGGTGATGATCGGAATGGACGCGGGAGAAGACCAGGATACAGTTAGTAAGTTTCTTGAGCAGACTAAGTTGAGTTATCCGATTGTCCTGGCCGGCGAAATGAATGTGCTGGAGAGTTACAGCGTGACGGCGTTTCCCACCTTGGTGCTGATCGACCGCGAGGGAAAGATTGCGCTGTACCACGTGGGCTCGGGCAGCGAGGCGGAACTGCGCGCGGCCTTGGCGACGCTCGGTTTTCCAGCGGCGCAGTGAGCCGGACGCCACACCTGTGCGCCGGATGCTTCTAATTACTTGGCATCAGGCCAAGAAAACAATTCTTTTGCACCTTGGTTTTTGAATTGCATCCAATGCGTTCGTGCGCCCCGCGAATTCGCAGGCGCTGTCGCTTGGATTGCACGCGGCAGCGCTGGGAATAATTCTCCTTCTGACCGCGCGATCCGTCCAGTCGCCGCCGCGCGCACGCCCAGTTGTGACCGTCATTGCGCCGCTGCGATGGCATGCACCGCGTACTGCCGCGCCAGAGCATTCCGGCGGAAGCAACCGCACGCCGCTACCTGCGCGGCGAGGCGCGCCTCCTCCCACTGCGCACCGCACCTTCATTCCGCCGAAAACGGCGCCGGATCCGAAATTGCCGATGCCCATGACGGTGGTGTTCGATTCGCCAACGATCCAGATCGAACCGTCAGCCATCGGCGATCCGTCCAGCCAACTGCTCGCGGGAGCCTTCGGCGACAAAGGCGGGACCACAATCGGCAATCGTCCCGGCGGTCCCGGAATCGGCCCAGAAGGCTCGGGCCCGCCCGGCATCACCTCCATCCCGAGAGGCCGCTCCATCACGCCTCCCGTACTGATCTTCCAAGTGGACCCCGAGTTTTCAGAACAAGCGCGCAAGGCGAAGTATCAAGGCACGGTGTTGCTCGCTATCGAGATCGACGCTTCGGGGCATCCTGCGAATATCCGCATCCTGCAAGGGCTTGGCATGGGGCTGGACGAGAAGGCGATAGAGGCTGTCTCCCGATGGCGTTTTCGCCCGGGATTACAAAACGGCAAGCCGGCGGTTACGAGCGCCACGGTCCAGGTCACTTTTAGACTGCTATGACCGCTGCACGCTAATTTTTCAATAGACTCGTATAGCCCTTTCGAGCCATCCTGGATGCAATGTAACGGGGGCGCCGCTTCCCCAGAGCTTCAGTGACCTGGATCACGCTCCCAGGTACTGGAGTTAAGCAGCGCCTCCGTGCTTCGCTCAGGGCCCTGGCGAGTTTACTTCACGAGTTTCACTTCACGACGATGTTGACGAGCTTATCCGGGACGACGATCACCTTGACGACTTGTTTGCCGTCCAACAATGTCTTGACCTTGGCATCATCCAGCGCGAGCTGTTCCAACCTTTCGCGCGGAGTGCCGAACGCCACGAAAATGCG
>DATJAK010000291.1:0-3746 GCA_035516375.1 Bryobacteraceae bacterium | reverse complement strand
TTCACTGCGGTCCGCATTCAATATAGGACAAACGAATCCGCAATGCAACGATCTGGTGATTTGGCGGTCAGCTACAATGAATTCGGTGCGGTGCGGCGCCGCTGCGCGGGCGGCAGCGGGGCGGAGCAACCGTCGCGACCGGGCCGTCCTGGGGAGTCCAAACCCAAGAAGCCACGGCAGGCCAATCCTGCCACCGCACCCCACTAGGGATCGGGCAGGTCTCAGCCGGCCAACCCGTCCTTTTTCAGTAACTGCCGCAAGAACCACTCTTGTTTTTCGTGGATCTGCACGACCTTCGAGAACAAATCGACGGTTCCCGGATCGTGGCTGTCATCCGCGGTTTTGGCGCCGTCCCGCAGGTCTTTGATTACGACGATCGAGTTTGCGCCGGCCTCTTCGATCATCTCCCGCACGGATTGACCAGGCACTGCGGAGTGGACGTCGGCCGCTTCCTGCATTTGCTTCAACTGCACATTCTCAATGTCCGGCCCGATCATGCGGATTCGCTCGGCAATGTCATCGATGGTGTCGAACACCTCCTGGGCGAATTGATCGAACATCAAGTGCAGATCCCGGAAGTGTGGGCCGAAGGTCTGCCAATGGTAGTGCTTGTAATTCGCATAGAGAACGAAAGCGTCCGCCAGCTGGCGTTGCAAATACTGCACCACCGGATGGTCTGCCCGGTTCTCCTGAGTAACTTCTTTGGTGAGGGTACGCGTTGCAGACATGAAGAATCCTCCTGCACGCGATCTTACACCCATTTCGGGCAATAGAGTCCGGAATTTGCGGCGTCCGATCGGCGCGGTAGGCCGCTAGCCCTTAATGACGGCCATGGGCCGCAAGCGGGCGACCTTCCGGGCCAGCCCTGCGGCGTGGACGACTTCAATTACCTCATCCACGTCTTTGTACGCCTCGGGGAGTTCTTCGAGGATGCCATCGCGCGTTTCGCTGCGGACCATAATGCCCGCTTCTTCGAGTTTGCGAGTTTCTTGCCGAACGTCATGACCGCGGCGGGCGGCGGTGCGGGACTTCAGGCGTCCGGCGCCATGGCACACACTCCCGAATGTCTCCTGCATAGCCCCGGGGGCACCGGCCAGAACCCAGGAAGCCGTACCCATGCTGCCAGGTATGAACACGGGCTGTCCGGCCGCACGGTAGGGCGCAGGGATTTGGGCATCGCCCGGCGCGAATGCCCGAGTGGCCCCTTTTCGATGCACCAGCACTTCGCGAGTGCGGCCTTCGACCTGGTGTCGTTCCAGCTTGGCGATGTTGTGGCAGACGTCATAAACCAGTTCGAGGCGCACTTCGCTTCCGAAGATGCGGCGAAACGCGTCGCGCAGAAAGTGAAGCATCGCCTGACGGTTGGCCCAGGCGAAATTGGCAGCCGCGCGCATCGCGGCCAGGTATTGCCGTCCTTCTTCAGAGCGTATCGGACCACACGCCAATTGCCGGTCAGGCAGGTTGATGCCAAACCGAGCCATGCTCTTGTTCATTAAAGCCACATAGTCTGTACACACCTGGTGTCCCAGGCCGCGCGATCCCGAATGGATCAGAACGACCACTTGATTCTTGTGAAGTCCGAAGGACTGGGCGGCTTCGGGGTGATGGATCTGCTCGACGAACTGCACCTCGAGAAAATGATTTCCGCTCCCCAAGGTGCCGAGCTGTGGCATTCCCCGCTCCCGGGCGCGATCGGAAACGGCACTTGGGTCTGCTCCATCGAGGGCGCCGCCGGCCTCGGCAAACTCGGAGTCACGGGGCTCGCCATAGCCGTTTTCGATCATCCACCGTGCGCCATGAAGGAGAACTTGTTTCAATTGCGGCTCACCGATCTTGATGAAACCGGCCGTACCGGCGCCGCAGGGCACATTACTAAAGACTTGGTTGATCAGTTCTCGCAAGTGCAGCCGAACTTCAGGCTCGTCCAAACTGGTCCGGATCAATCGGACGCCGCAATTGATGTCGAAGCCCACGCCGCCGGGAGAAACGACACCATCCTCCACGCTCATGGCCGCCACGCCGCCGATCGGAAAACCGTAGCCTTGATGAATGTCCGGCATGGCCAGGCTCGGCCCTACAATGCCGGGCAACGTAGCCACATTCATGGCTTGTTCGAGCGACAAGTCTGTACGAATCTGGCTCATCAGCCGGGCGCTCGCGTATACCACGACGTCCGTTCGCATGCCGCGGCGTGCGTCGCAAGGAATGCGGAAGCGGCAACCATCGATCGCTTCGATGTGGATAGTTTGTGGCATCTAGACATCCAGGTAGACTTCAGCCAGCCAGCCGCTGCCGGCCTGGCTGATCTTGAGTTGGTGCCAGGTGACCGCCTTTACAATCGTCTTGGCGCGGTGGCGAACCGAGTTGCGCGGCTCGCCATAAGCCGCCGCCCGCAGATGGCACGAATCCATCCAGTTGATATGAAACCGGCAGAAGGTGATTCGCTTGCCATCGAACCAATACAGAACTTCGCTTAACCACGCAACCAGGAGCGATTCACAATCCTCACCGGCCGCGTCGAGCTCATACTGTTGGCGCGCCTCGACGTCCGCCGGTTCGCCGGCAATCGAAACAAGAGCTACGGCTGCATGTTCGAAAAGCTCGGCAAGACTCCGGCCGAATGCCCGAAATCCGATGTCCGCCGGATGTTCCAGAATTTCGAATACCGGCGTGTTTACCTGCTGTCCATTCGACGGCGCGCCGCCCTGCGAGATTGGGAGCAAAAAACTGCCTCCGAACTCATTTTAGGACTTCTTTGTCTGCTTGGCTGGAGTGCTGGCAGGAGCGGCGATCCGCAGCGTCCGCCTTGACGGGGGTTGCGGCGTTGCGGTAAGTGTTGAACAAACCGGAACCGTTGTGCACGCCGATGGCACTGTGGTCACGCGCCGCGACAACCGGTTCGGGAGGTGAGTGCAATGCTTTCCCGCCGCAGGTTTTCTACGAGTCTGGCGCTGGCGCCCTGGATTCTCCGCGCGCAACCAAGCCCGCTCAAGGCACGCGTCAAGATCGACACCGAGCGCACCATCGGCGATATCGATCCCAAGATCTACGGCAATTTCATCGAGCATCTGGGCCGCTGTATCGACGGCGGCGTCTTCGATGAGAAATCGCCGCTGGCCGATGCCAACGGCTTCCGGCGCGACGTGCTGGAAGCAGCGAAGAAGTTGAAGGTCGCGATTCTGCGCTGGCCGGGCGGCAACTTCTCTTCGAATTATCATTGGCGCGATGGCATCGGACCCCGCGATCAGCGGCCTCCCCGCCTGGAAATGGCCTGGGGAACGGTGGAGAGCAACCGCTTCGGCACCCACGAATTTCTGAATTACGCGGAACTGCTGGGCGCCGACCCGTACATATGCGCCAATCTCGGTACCGGCACGTGGGAAGAGGCCCAGCAATGGGTGGAATACTGCAACTCGGCAGAGGATACCGCCATGACCCGGCTGCGCCGGCAAAACGGCCGCCGTGATCCGTGGAAAGTTACGCATTGGGGCCTCGGTAACGAAATGGACGGTCCCTGGCAGATGGGCCATCGCAGCGCCGACGACTACGGAAAATTCGCGCTGGAAGCTGCCAAGTTGATGAAGTGGACCGATCCCAACGTCAAGCTGATTGCCGCGGGATCATCCAACTACGGCGCCGGCTCCGACTGGACGGGGTGGAACCGCACCGTGCTCGAATACCTGAAGAACCACGCCGACTATCTCTCGCTTCATATGTACGTCGGCAACCAGCAGAACGACTACGAG
>DATJAK010000290.1:0-23607 GCA_035516375.1 Bryobacteraceae bacterium | reverse complement strand
CGGGAAGTAACAGGAGGTGGCAGCTCCGATTCGGGTTCGCATCTGAGCTGCCACTAGGAGCGAAATCGCCAGCTTGAGTCGTTTCTGAAAAGAGAATAAGGGAGAAACCGTTAACGGGCAATACGCGCTTTGGTTAGCCTCGAAAGCGCGGTTGCGATATGGAAGTACTGGTTCCCGCGCGGTTCTCAGTCGCCGAAAATGGCCACGGGCTGCAATGCCGTGGCGGAACATTCGGGTAATTCCCGATTTATGGGCACCAGCTCCTCGCCATCCCCCAGCTGTAGTTCGTCTTGAATCCACCCCGTGAGTGGAATTTCGCGAAAATAGATGCGTTCCTGTGTAATTACAGTGGCTTGATAGCTCCCATGCGGGCCCGGAACCCGCCGCAGGAACCGATTGCGCTCGAAGCGCAATTCCGATAGCAGTTCTTCCACACCGGGCCGGCGCGCCGCGCAGTCGCTTTCCACCTTGGCGATCTCGGCCTGGCAATTCGCGGAGATCACGCGAATCCGCGCCTGCATCACAGTCCATACCAGGGAGGCCGTACCCACGGCCACCATAAACGGCAGCAACAGCCAGAGGATGAGTTCCATGCTCAATGCGCCCACGTTGGATTATCGGCGGGAAGGGTCGAGGGGATTAGATACTATACTTGGGTCGTGGCCGAATACGACCGCGAGCTTTCCAACCTGGTGGCGGAGTTGAACCGCGCCGCGCCCAGCCAGAAATCCACGACGCGCCTGCCGGAATCGACCGAGTCGCTCGATCAGCTGCTCGAATTCGCCGCTCGCCGTGGCGCCTCTGACATCCTTTTAATATCCGGAGCGACTCCCGTCCTGCGCGTGAACGGAGCGCTGGTCACCGGATCGGGCGCGCAACTCGACTCCGAAGACGTACGGTCGTTGGTTCTGCCTCTTCTGGAGCCTTCCCAAATGGAAGAGCTGCAGCGCCGCAAATCGGTGGACCTCGGCTTCGAGCGCGAAGGCCTGGGACGCTTCCGCATCAACCTGCACCATCAGCGCGGCACGCTGGCCGCCAGCATCCGGCTGCTGCCTTCGAAGATCCCGTCGCTCGAATCGCTGCACCTGCCGGCGTCGCTCGCCAAGCTGGCCGATCGGCGGCAGGGCCTGGTGCTGGTGACCGGTCCGACCGGCTGCGGCAAGACTTCCACGCTGGCCGCGCTCATCGACCTGGTGAATACGCGCCGCGCCGCTCACGTCGTAACCATTGAGGACCCGATCGAGTATCAGCATTCCAACCGCAGCGCCATCATCGAGCAGATCGAAGTGGGGCGAGACACGCCGGATTTCGCCGTCACCCTGCGCAGCGTAATGCGCCAGACGCCGGACGTGATCCTGGTCGGCGAAATGCGCGACGCGGAAACCATGGCCACCGCGCTGACAGCGGCCGAGACCGGCCACCTGGTGCTGTCCACCCTCCACACCAATGACGCCATTCAGGCCGTAGCGCGGATTCTCGACTCGTTTGCCTCCGCCAACCAGCCGCAGATCCGCCAGCAGTTGTCGCTGGCGCTCGCGGCCATCATCGCGCAACAGCTGGTGCCGGGCGGCGAGGGCGCTGCACGTTGGCCCGCCACCGAAATCATGATCGCCACTGACGCTGTGCGCGCGCTCATCCGCAAGGGCGACGACCACCAGTTGCGCTCCCAGATTGGGACGGGCAAGGCGGAAGGCATGATGACTATGGAGCAGTCCCTGGCGGAGCTTGTTCGCGCGGGCCGCATCGCCCGCGACACCGCGCTGGCACACTGCTTCCGGACGGACGACTTGACGCGCTATTTGGCCTAAAGCCCATGGCGCGGAGTACCAGTACATTCACCTCGTGTTTTGTAGAGCGCAAAGCAACTACCGGTGTTGAATCGTCTCTTCGCAAAGTGTCAAACTGCCCCTGCTGTGCGAGCTGAAAAGCGGAAAGGTTTCTTCTGGCTAAGAGGCCGGAAACTGCCGGTTCGTGCTCCGTTCACGATGTGGGGCTTTTCCGAGAGTAACTGGTCTATCGCGCGCTCTAGTCGAGAGCGTAGACGTACCCGTCGGCGCTGCCCACGTAGACGACTCCATTCACGATCAGCGGTGTGGCGAAGATGGCTCCGATGCCGAACTGTCGATCTGCCGCCACGATTGGCGCCTCGTTCCAGTTGGAAGAGAACAGGAATGGGGAATTGAAGCTGCCGTCGGCAGCCAACACCCAGTTGCGGTTCTTGCGCGATGCCTCGGTTTGAAAGCTCCACAGCAGCTCCCCGCTGCTCAGATCGCGAGCTTCCACCTTTCCGTTGAGCACGCCGAAATACACGGTGTTTCCGGCAACGGCCGGCGACGAGAAGACATAGGCTTTGGTTTGCTGTTGAAATACAGGCTTTCCGGCGGCGACATCCACCGCCTGAAACAGGCTCGAATCCGATGTCGCGTAAAGCAGCGTGCCGTTCACGACGGCTGGTGAGGCATTGACCCAACTTCCCTGGTTGAAGACCCGCCATTTCTCCTTGCCGGTTTCGGCGTCGAACGCATAGACGTTTGAATCGCGGCATCCCGTGTACACGATGCCGTCCGCAATCACTGGCGAAGATTGGAAGCCCACCTGGTTGTGAATCAGCGGGTCCTCGCCACCATGGAATCGCCATTTTTCAGCGCCCGTTGCGGCATCCACTGTGTAGAAGAAGCTATCCCAACTGCCGAAGTACACTTTCCCATTGGCGTATGCCGGTGACGCGTGCACCACATCGCCGGTGTGAAACTTCCATCGCAATTCGCCCGAGCCCGCATCGAGCGCGTAAACGTTACCGTCGCTCGAGCCGAAATACACCGTTCCTGCGGCCACTACGGGGCTCGAGAGGTAAATATCGTAAGGGTCGAGGAACGTTTGCGATGCCGGCTGCATCCCGTGAAGGCCCCTGGCTTCGAAGCGCCGCTCCCCCGCGGTACGAAACTTCCAGCGGAGTTTCCCGGAAGACTCGTCGACGGCGTAAAATCTTCCATCGTAGCTGAGGAAGTAGACGAGACCGCCATTCACCGCGGGCGTAGACGATACCGGCCCATCGGTCACATACTTCCACCTCTGTACGCCGGTGGCAGCATCCACCGCATAAACATTGCCGTCGTCGCTGCCGAAGAAGACAACGCCGGCATCGAACACCGCAGAGGAGACCACGCGATTACCGGTAGCGAACTTCCACTTCACGCCATGCAGTGTGCGCGGACCGCTTGCCGAAGACACGCCCGAATGCACCTTGTCACCGCGGAACATCGATTGCGCCGAACAGATGGCCGCAATCCACAGGACCGTGAGCACCGTGGCCAGCCGTGTCATTGGGCGCTCCCCTTCAGGCGATGCAGGTTGAGCGGGATCTCCTCAGGACCCTGCCGAAACGTGCCGGCAATTTCGCCGGTAGCTTTGCGAAACTGCCCTTCAAATACGATTTGATATTGCGGCGCAGCGTTGATGGTTACCCAGTCGCCATCCTGGGCTACGCGCTCGACGGGGATATTGGTATCGCGCTTGCCGACCACGCGGAATTGAGCCGTAGCCGGGGCCCCGGGATGGTTGGAAAGTTGAATCGTAGTGATGAGCGCGTATCCATTGCGCATGAACTCACCTTGCCATACGCCTTCGAGCTCGGAAGTGACGGCGGTCCCGACGCGCGGGGGATCCACTTGCGCAGCCCCGGTTTTCTGAAGCTGAAACGGCGCTGTGTTGCCGCCCATTAGAAACTCGCCGTTGAAGGATGTGCCGTCGGTCCGACCGTGGAAGCTCGGATCGCCCAGAGCCCCTTTGACCGCGAACCGCAACTCGGACCCGGTTACCTGAATGTCCGCGAGCGCCGTACCCTTAACACTGAGTGCGGGAAAAGTCACGGAGCCGGCCCATTTTCCGTCCGCGTCTTGCGCTAAGTCGATCACGACTGTCAGTTCCCGGCCGGGCACTTGAATGGTGCCTTCCCACCGCGCCTCCGCGGGTGCAGCGGCGTGCGCCCAGGTAGCCATAAATAGGAGAAAAGCGGGTCGTATACGCATCGGGTGTCTCGATCCCGATTAGACGCGCACTCTTCTAAAACGTCACAGGCCACCCGCAAGGAGAGCGGATGGCCTGTTTTTGAGGTGACGTTAGGATTTGGCCTGGCACGGTGACCGTCGTAGCATTCACCACGCCATACCCCGGGGGCCAGGATGCCACCGGTCTTGACCACCGGCACGGGTATAGCGGACAGTAGGGCGTGCAAATGGACGTGTAGCGGGACCCTCGATGCTGACGGCTCCGGCCCAATGACGGTGTGGGACGGGCGGATGCCGGTGCTACGAACGCGCTGCCGCCACCGTTTCCGGCCGAAACGTCAGGTCCCCCGTCTCATTACCCGCATCCACTAAAACGGTCTGCCCGTCGCGAATCGTGCCCTGTAACAGCAATCGCCCCAGCGGCGTCTCGATCTTCTTTTGAATGGCACGCTTCAACGGCCGCGCGCCGTAATGCGGATCATACCCGGTCCGCACCAGATTCGAGCGTGCCTTGTCGGTGAGCTGCATGGTGATGTGGCGGTCGGCGAGACGCGCTCGCAGGCGTCCGAGCTGGATCTCGACGATCTCCTTCAAATGTTCTTGTGACAGCGAGTGGAACACGATGATCTCGTCCACGCGATTGAGGAACTCCGGACGGAAGTGCTGCCGCATCTCGTCAAGGACCGCATCTTTCATACGCTCGTAGGCGGTCGAAGTGAAATCCCCGCGGCCCGCTGGATCCCATTCGAGAATCCGCTGGCTACCCACGTTGGAAGTCATGATAACGATCGTGTTTTTGAAATCGACCGTACGGCCCTGGCCATCCGTGAGCCGCCCATCATCCAGAATCTGCAGCATCACGTTGAAGACGTCGTGGTGGGCCTTCTCGATCTCATCGAACAGGATTACGGCATATGGGCGGCGCCGTACCGCTTCGGTCAATTGCCCACCCTCTTCATAGCCCACATATCCCGGCGGCGCGCCCACCAGGCGCGAGACCGTGTGTTTCTCCTGGTACTCGGACATGTCGATGCGAATCATGGCGCGTTCGTCATCGAATAGGAATTCGGCCAGGGCGCGGGCCAACTCGGTCTTTCCCACCCCGGTCGGTCCGAGGAAAATGAAACTGCCGATGGGCCGGTTCGGATCCTTCAAGCCGGAGCGCGCACGGATTACGGCTTCGGATACCGCCGTTACGGCTTCGTCCTGCCCGACTACGCGCTTGTGCAACTCCTCGTCGAGGTGCAACAGTTTCTGCATCTCGCCTTCCAGGAGCTTGGTCACGGGCACGCCGGTCCAGCGGCTCACCACTTCGGCAATGTCCTCTTCGTCCACCTCTTCTTTAATGAGCCGCGATTGCCCCTGATGGCGCGTGAAGTTGTCGGACTCCTGCTGGAGTTGCCGCTCGAGGCCGGCCAGCTTGCCGTACTTCAATTCGGCCGCGCGGTTGAGGTCGTACTGCCGCTCGGCCTGTTCGATCTCCGTTTTGGTGCGCTCCACCTGCTCGCGCAGTTCGCGGAGGCGCTGGACGGTGCTTTTCTCGCTTTGCCACCGGGCAGTCAAAGCGCCCGATTCGGTGCGCAGCTCGGCCAGTTCCTTTTCGAGCTTCGAGAGCCGTTCCTTGGAAGCCGCGTCCGTTTCTTTCTTCAAAGCCTCGCGCTCGATTTCGAGCTGCATGATGCGGCGCCGGGTCTCGTCGAGCTCGGCAGGCATGGAGTCGATTTCCGTGCGCAGGCGCGCCGCGGCTTCATCCACCAGGTCGATGGCTTTGTCCGGCAGGAAGCGATCGGTGATGTAGCGATTGGAAAACACGGCGGCCGCCACCAGCGCTGCGTCCTTGATGCGCACGCCGTGGTGCACTTCGTAGCGCTCCTTCAGTCCGCGCAGGATCGAGATGGTGTCTTCGACACTGGGCTGATCCACCAGCACCGGCTGGAAACGGCGCTCGAACGCAGCATCCTTTTCAATGTGCTGCCGGTATTCATCAAGCGTGGTGGCGCCGATGCAGTGCAACTCACCACGCGCCAGCATGGGCTTGAGCAGGTTACCGGCATCCATCGCGCCTTCGGCTTTGCCCGCGCCGACCACCGTGTGCAGCTCGTCGATGAACAGGATGATCTCGCCCGCCGATTCCTGCACCTCTTTGAGTACGGCTTTGAGGCGCTCCTCGAATTCGCCCCGGTATTTGGCGCCGGCGATCAGCGCACCCATGTCGAGCGCCACGATGCGCTTGCTTTTCAGGCCCTCCGGCACGTCGCCCCGCATAATTCGCAGCGCCAATCCTTCGACGATGGCCGTCTTGCCGACGCCCGGCTCGCCAATCAGTACGGGGTTGTTCTTGGTGCGCCGCGAGAGCACCTGAATCACGCGGCGGATCTCTTCGTCCCGGCCGATCACGGGATCGAGCTTGTTCTGAGCCGCCATTTTGGTGAGGTCGCGGCCGTAGCGTTCCAGTGCCTCATAGGTGGCCTCGGGATTCTGGGATGTCACTCGCTGGCTGCCGCGCACATCGCGCAATGCCTGCATCAGCTTCTCGCGCGTGAGCCCGAATTCCTTGAGCAGGCGGCCGGTGGTGCCGTGGTCGGCAGTGGCAGCCAGCAGCACGTGCTCGATGGACGTATAGTCGTCTTTCAGTTTGCGCGCTTCGTCTTCCGCTTCCGTCATCAGGCGCGTCAAACGTGTGGTGACATACACCTGGTCGATCCCGGCCGCCTGGCCGGAGACCTTGGGTAAGCGCTCGAGCTCCTGTTCCAGGCGTCGCTCGATCATCTCCACATTGATTCCCGCTTTTTCGAGAATCGACGGCGCCAGCCCGCCTTGCTGCTGGAGCAATGCCCACAACAGGTGTTCCACATCGATCTGCTGATGGCCAGAGCGGGTCGCCTGGCTTTGCGCGGAGCGGATAGCTTCTTGCAGTTTTTCGGTAAAGCGATTGAAGTCCATGGCTCTTTACTATTTTGAACCTTTCAAGCCGCGACCACGCGATCCGTTTGGGCATCTAATTCGTATCAAGGACGGAGGGAAGTTATGAGCGCGGTACGGAAGCGTTGGGGGCGGATCGCCGGTTTGTGGTGTGCGGTAATGCACGGTGAAACGACGTGGCCGATCCACGGCCACTACGAGTGCCGGCAGTGCCATAAGGTTTACGAGACCCCGTGGCAGTGAAGGGATAGTGGTGCGGGCCATCGCATTTTGTGGCCTGCGACGCCGGCAGACGACTAAAACCGATCGTCTGCCCTACAGGCTGTCACGCCTCGCTCATCCGGATAAGCTGCTCGGCGTGTTTAAGCGCCTCTGGTGTCAGTCGCTGGCCCGATAGCATGCGGCCCACTTCGCGCGTGCGTGCGGCGCTGTCGAGCTCTTCGATCGTTGCGACGGTGCGTCCATCGGCTTCGCGCTTTTCCACGCGGTAGTGATGATCGGCGAACGAGGCGATCTGCGGCAGGTGGGTCACACAGAGCACCTGGTTGGCCGCCGCCAGCTTCTTGAGTCGGCGCCCGATTCCTTCCGCGGCAGCGCCTCCCACCCCCGCGTCTACCTCATCGAAAACCAGAGTCCGCACCAAGGCCGACTTCGGTCCGCTGAGACACGTCTTCAGCGCCAAGGCGATGCGCGAAATCTCGCCGCCCGAGGCGACCTTTTCGAGCGGCCGTGGTTCTTCGCCCAGGTTCGGCGAGACCAGAAAGTCGATCCGATCGGCTCCGTCGGCGGCCCACGCAGCCGGTGTGATCTCGATGCGGAAGATCGTCCGCTCCATAGCCAGTTGCGCCAACTCCGCTTCCACGCGTTTTTCCAGCTTTTTTGCCGCCGCGCGGCGTGCGGCCGTGAGCTCGGCTGCCAGTTTCTCGAATTCGGCAGTGAGCTGCTTCTGTTGCGCGCGCAATGCTTCCATGCGCTCTCCGGCGTGCTCTACCGATGCGAGATGCTCCCGGACCTCTTCGAGGAACGCCATTACCTCCTCGATCGACTTGCCGTACTTCCGTTTCAGCCGGTCCATCGCGGCCAGCCGGTTTTCGATTTCATCCAGGCGGCCGGGATTGGCTTCCAGACGATCGGTGTAGTCGCGCAGAAGATAGGACGCTTCCTCCAGGCTCACGGCCGCCGCGCGCAGATGCTCGCGCACCTCGTCCATCGAGCTATCGATCCGGCACAATTCTTCGACCCGTTTCCCCGCCATACGAGTCAGCGAAACCGCCGAGTCCTGGCTTTCGTAGATGGCGGCATAGGCGGCGCCCGCCGCTTCCTGAAGCCGCTGGACATTTTGCAGCACGCGGCGCTCGTTTTCCAGAGCCGCATCCTCGCCCGCCTGAAGTCCGGCAGTCTCGATCTCTTTTCGTTGGAACGACCACAGGTCCACCAGCCGTAGCTTCTCCTGTTCCGACTGTTCGAGCTGCGCGAGCGACGAACCCGCGGCACGCCACTGTCCATAGATCGACCCGACCCGCGTCACCAACTCGGACGAACCCGCGAACGCGTCCAGCATCTCGCGCTGGGCGTCACTCGAAAACAGCAGTTGCTGATCGTGCTGACCGTGGATATCTGCCAGCGCCGGCCCGAGATCTTTCAAGAGCGAAAGCGCCACCGGCCGGCTGCCGACATAGGCGCGCGACTTACCTTCGGCCAGGATCTCGCGTTCGATGAGCAGCTCTCCATCTTCGATCTCGATGCCGGCCGGATCGAGCACGCGGCGAACGGGCGCCCCGTTCCGCACCTCGAATCTGCCCGCTACACGCGCGCGTGCGGCGCCGCTGCGCACCATATCGGCCGAGGCGCGGCCGCCCAGCAGCAGGCCCAGCGCATCCACCACAATCGATTTTCCGCTCCCGGTTTCACCCGTCAGCAGATTTAGTCCGGCGTGAAACGACACCCGCACCTGCTCGACGACAGCGTAGTTTTCCACCGCCAATTCCAGCAGCATTCTGAGGCGATTATAACGGGCTTTTCGATACGCATTTTGCTGTAGTCTTTTCGAGGGGGGCACACGTCTATGTGATAGATTTGGGAAATAGGAGATGTGTTGACGCTCGCAGCCCCGGTTGCCCTCCTCCTGCAATTGAATCTTTTGGACATGGCCCAGCACATGGACGCGCTGGAAAGCGTCGTGGTGGGCTTCCTGCTCTGTTTTTCGCTTTTTTCCTGGACCATCATTCTGGCGAAATGGAGTTCGCTGCGCGGCGCGCGCCGCACCAATGCGCGGTTCCTGCGGGCGTTCCGCAAGGCACCCGGTATGGAGGCCGTGGTAGTGGCGAGCGAACAGTTTCGTCCCTCTCCGCTGGTCGGTGTTTTCGATTTCGGCTACGAAGAAGTGGAGCGGCAGGTGAAGCAGCGCGGATCGGTCAGCAACCGCGCGGCGGTGGAGCGCATGCTGCAACTTGGTGTCAGCGAAGAATTGTCCAAGCTCGAGCGCAATATGCAATGGCTGGCCACCACTGCTTCCACCGCGCCATTCATCGGCCTGTTCGGCACGGTTTGGGGAATCATCCGGTCGTTCCAGGATCTCAGCGCACAAGGCAGCACCACGCTTCGCGCCGTCGGGCCGGGAATTTCCGGAGCCCTCATCGCCACAGCCGTCGGATTGTTCGTGGCCATTCCGGCCAGCATCTTCTATAACCAGTTCAGCAACGCCATCCGGCAGATCGGGGCGCGCATGGATGATTTCTCGCTGGAATTCCTGAACCTGGCCGAGAGAAATTTCGGGGACTAAGGCCGTGAGACACACGCTCCTAGAGTTAGGTTTCTCTGCGGCTCACGGGGCCTCGGGGACGAGTTAGATGGCCTTCTCCACCAGTGGTGGCGGTTATTCCGGGTCCCGGCGGCGGGGCGCCTCCGCACTTTCCGAAATCAACGTCACTCCCTTCGTGGATGTGGTCCTGGTGCTGCTCATCATCTTTATGCTGACCGCCCAGGTGATGGAGTTCGGCCTCGAGATCGACGTGCCCAAGGTTCGCGCTGTTAAGGAGAGCGCCCAGCAACTGGCGACCGTGAACCTGGCCAAGGATGGCACGCTGTACCTGGAAAAGGATATGGTCAGCATGGACGAGTTGAACCAGGCGATCCGGCAACGTTTTGGAAAGACAACAAAAGCCGTATACGTCCGGGCCGACAAGGACACCGTATTTAATGTGGTGGCACAAGTGCTCGCTACGCTCGGGCAGGGCGGGTTTCAGGTGAACGTGGTGACGCAGCCGGAGGACTCCTCGTCCCAGAGGCGGAGATGAATGGGCATGTCGACACACTGGACGCTCCCGAGCCGCTTAAGAAGTGGCTGTGGCGCTCGGTGGCGCTGCACCTCGGGCTCCTCGCCGCTTGCGTGGTTTACAGCATCATGCCGCATCGCGCGCCGATACAGTTGGGCTATGTAAACGGTGGAGGATTTGGTTCCGTGGCAGTGACTGCCGTGTCGCGCATTCCGATTCCCAGCCGCAGCGGGCCGATCAATCCCGTCGCCAGCGACACCGAATCCCGCGCGCCCGAGCCGCCGCCCAAGGCCAAACCGAAACCGCTCGTGAAGGCGCCGGAGCCGGATGCGATTCCCATACCCAGCCGCAACGCCTTGAAGCGGCCTTCCGTGCGCGCGTCCGCTCCCAATAAGTTCCGCGAACAGCAGAAGGATCTTCCCAACCAGGTGTACAGCGAGCGGCAGGCGGCTGTCACTCCGATGTACAGCATGCCCGGCGGCGGTGGCGTCGGCATTGGCAACAACTCTCCGTTCGGCCAACAGTTTGGCGCCTATGGCGACCTGTTGCGCAACAAGGTGGCGCGCTACTGGCGCACCAATGAGCTGGATCCGCGGCTGCATACGATGCCCGACGTGGTGGTCACGTTCACCATTCTGCATGACGGCTCGGTTTCCTATTCTTCGGTGAAAGTAGTGCAGCGCAGCGGCGACCTGAACCTCGACAATTCGGCCAAGCGCGCCATTCTGGATGCTGCGCCATTTCCTCCGTTGCCGGCCGGGTTCCCGCAGAGCAGCGCGGACACGGAATTCGTTTTTCAATTGAGGCGATAAATGCGAAAGCTGATTTGGATTGCATTGACGGCGAGCGCGGGCCTGGCAGTCGTGGCGGCGCAGGATTTCCGAATCATCCTGCAGGGAGAAGCCCGGCCGACCATTGCCATACCGGATTTCCGCGGGTCGGGAGCCGCCCAAAACTGGATGGGCGCGTTCAACCAGACTCTATGGAGCGACATCTCCAGTTCGCCCGTGGTCAAGACCGTTCCGAAAACATCCTACCCATTACAGGCTCCGCAGCAGCCTTCCGATTTTCGCGAGCCACCGCCTGTAGTGCAGGCGCCGCGCGGCCGAGACCCGCACCAGTTGTCTGCGCCGCCCACCGGCGGAGGCCTTTGGCTGTCGGATTGGTCCAATCCGCCAACCTCGGCTACTTATCTTGCGTTCGGCTATACCGCCGTGCAGAACGACGTGCTGGTATTGTTCGGATGGCTGTTCGACATGAGCCGCGGCACCCCCGCCAATGCCCAGGTGCTCGCGAAGCGCTACCTGGCTTCGACGGACGAGGCCGGCGCCCGGAAGGTGGCGCACGAATTTGCGGCCGATATTCTCGAGTTGCTGGGCGGCAAATCACTTTATGGAACTAAAATCGTGTTTGTATCGAGCCGCACCAGTCCCAAAGTAAAAGAAATCTGGATGATGGATCCGGATGGCTCGAACCAGAAGCAGATTACGCATTTCAATTCGCTCTCGATTCAGCCGGCGATCTCTCCCGATTCGTCAAAAATAGCGTTCACTAGCTACGCTAAGGGCAATCCTGGTATATTTGTTTTCTCGGTGGATCCGGTCCGGCAGTTGCCGTTTTATAACCAGGTCGCCTCGGTGAACGCGACTCCGGCGTTTACGCCCGACGGAAAACAGATCGTCTATTCCTCTTCCGCCAGTGGCACGGCCCAGATCTATATCGCGAATTCAGATGGCAGCGGGCTGCGGCGAATCTCCTCTGGCAACGCCATCGAGGTCGAGCCGAAGATCAATCCCAAAACAGGCAATGAAATCGCGTTTGTATCGGGGCGCTCCGGTCCGCAGCAGATCTATAAGATGAATATGGATGGGGCCGACGTAGAACGCTTGACTCCGGGCGAAGGCGAAGCTTCCAATCCTTCGTGGAATCCGGACGGCCAGTATTTGGCGTTTGCCTGGACGCGCGGGTATGCCACTGGTAACTTTAATATTTTTGTCATGGATGTGGCCACTCGGAAGTACACTCAATTGACGCACAGCGAAGGACGTAACGAGAATCCCTGCTGGGCGCCGGACGGCCAGCATATCGTGTTCCAATCGAATCGCAGCGGCCCGTACGAGATTTATTCCATGCTGGCGGACGGAACGCAGGTGCAGCAGCTTACTACTCAAGGCAATAATTACTCCCCGGTCTGGGGCAAGTAGGAAAGATTCAGGAGAAGACGTTCATGTTCAGAAGACCCAAGTTGACAGTCATCTGCCTGGCGGCCACGCTCGCGCTGTTTGCGGCGGGTTGCAAAAAGAAAGTGCCGCCACCGCCTCCACCACCACCTCCGCCACCGCCTGCAGCGCCTGCGCCGGCGCCTCCGGCTGCGCCCACTGTTTCGCAATTTTCGGCGGAGCCCGGCACCATTCAACGCGGTCAATCGTCCACGCTGCGCTGGCAAGTCGGCGGGCAGACTACCGGTATCTCGATCGACCAGGGCGTCGGCGCCGTGCAAGCGACCGGCAACCGCCGTGTGAACCCCAGCGATTCGACCACCTATACTTTGACAGCGACCGGCCCCGGTGGCACCACCACGGCGCGAGCCACGGTGAATGTCACAGCTCCGCCGCCGCCCGCTCCGCCACCGCCGCCGCCGGCGGCTCCAACCGTTACCCTCGAACAGCGCCTGGGATCGGATGTCCAGGACGCCTATTTCGACTACGACAAGAGCGACATTCGAGCGGATGCGCGTGACGCTCTCACCAAGGATTCGGCAGCTCTGAAGAGCATTCTGTCCGACTTCCCCAACGCGGTGATCGTAGTGGAAGGACATTGCGACGAGCGCGGTTCAGCTGAATACAACCTCGGCTTGGGCGACCGGCGCGCGTCGGCAGCCAAGGATTTTCTGGTACAGCTAGGCGTGCCTGCCGACAAGATCAAGACCATCAGCTACGGCAAGGAACGCCCGCAGTGTACCGAGTCCAACGAAAGCTGCTGGCAGAAGAATCGGCGTGCCCATTTCTCGCCAGGGCAATAACCAGCACGGACTTCCAGGTCTGTGGACCGGGTTGGCGGAAAGATAACAGGCCACTAGGTTGTGCCACCCGGTAGGATGAATATATAAGAAGGGCGGGGCCGCGGGAGCCCTGCTCCCAGTCAGGAGGGTCATTTGAAGTTTTCATACCTCGGCGTGGCGGCGCTCCTCGCGGTGCCCATCACCGCGCCCGCCGCCAGCCGCGAAATTCAGGAACTGCAGCGGGATGTCGGCTTGCTGCAGGAGCAAATCAAGGCTTTACAAACCTCGGAAAACGAAAAGCTGACGGAGCTGAAAACGTTGGTGCAGCAGGCCATCAATACAGCCGACAAGGCCAGCACGGGCGTCGCCGTGATCCAGGGCACCGTCCAGCAGAACCTGCGCGATCAGGAGAGCAAGGTAGTGACTCCCGTGGTCGGGCTGGGTACGCGGATCGATTCGATGGCCAACGATTTCCGCATGCTGCAACAATCGGTCTCGGATTTGACGGGCATGATCGGCAAGCTGCAGAACCAGCTGACGGATTTGAACAACGCCGTTAAGGTGCTGCAAGCTCCGCCGGCGCCACCGCCGTCATCGTCCGCGCCCGGCGGTGACGTCAGCAACCCTGGCGCCGGCCTCGGGCCGCCCCCTTCTGCGTTACCATCGGCAACCGAGCTCTATAACAACGCCACGCGCGACCGCTCTACCGGCAAGCTCGATCTGGCGCTGTCAGAGTTCTCCGACTACTTGAAGTATTACGGCAACACCAGCTTGGCGCCAAACGCACAATATTACATCGCGTTCATTCACTACTCGCAAAAAGACTACGAAAAGGCGCTGAAGGAGTTCGACCTGGTGCTCGAGAAATATCCGGACGAGGATAGCAAGAAAGCCGAGTCCATGTACTACAAGGGGATGACCCTGGTTCAGTTGGGCCACCGTACCCAGGGCGCCGAGGAATTTAAGGAATTCCTGAAGCGCTTCCCCAATCATGATCTGGCCCGGCAGGCCTGCTCTCAATTGACCACCATGGGGCTGAAGTGCGGTTCCCCCCGCGCGGCAGCCCCTGCCAAACGCAAGCGCGCCTAGTAAGCTCCAGCCCTTCTTCCTTCGTTCCTCGCGCCGTTTTCCTGGCTCGGATTTCCCAGTACCACTTCAATTCCGTTACACCAACGCCGTGATATGCTGTTAACCTTAAACCCGAATGGCGACCACCCGGTCTCTCCCGCGCATCTGCATTGCCCTGGGCCTGCCCGACGTCCAAACGCTGCTGGAGCATGCGCGCAAGGAGGCCGAAGCGGGTGAGACGTTCCTGGAATTTCGGCTGGATTTTCTGGATAACCCCTGCGCGGGCGCCCAGGCGATCAGCGGATTCGTCGAGCGATTTCCCGATTGCCTGGTTCTGGCCACGTGCCGGCGCCACCAGAACCGCGGCAAGTTCAATGGCAGCATCGAAGAGCAGTTTGCCGTGCTGGACATGGCGGTTCGTCATGGCGCCCAAGCCATCGACGTCGAGATCGAAAGCGCCGAGATGGCTCCCGAGCGGTTGACGCAGTTCCGCGGCCGCGCCCGCGTCATCATCTCCTATCACAACTTTGAAGCGACGCCGCCCATGGATACCGTGGTGCACCGCGTGTTGCGCATGCCGGCGGACGCTTACAAAATTGTGACGACCGCGCGCAAACCCTCCGATAACGTGCGCGTGCTGGCCGCGGCCAAGGCGTTGCCCAAATATGACATGGTGGTTCTGGCGATGGGCGAGTTGGGCTTCCCCACGCGCGTGCTCTCGCCCGTGTTCGGCGGGATTTTCAGCTACGCCGCGCCGATCTACGCCGAAGGCACCGCTGCCGGCCAGGTGAGCGCGCGCTACCTGCGCCACGTATACCGCGTCGAGAAACTCAGCAAGGCGGCCAAGATCTACGGGGTGATCGCCGATCCCGTGCGCCACTCCATCTCTCCCGCGGTACACAACCGCGCGTTTCAATCGCGGCGTATGGATGCGGTGTATCTTCCATTCCTGGTTTCGCCCACGCATTTGCGCGACTTCTTTTCCATGGCGGAGAAGCTGCCGATGGCCGGCTTCAGCGTCACCTTGCCTCACAAGCAAAAGATCATCCGCTATTTGGATGCCGTGGAACCGCTGGCGCGCCGCATCGGCGCGGTGAACACCGTGTGGCGAAAAGCAGGCAAATGGCGCGGCGCGAACACCGATGCCGCGGGAGTCACCGAGCCCCTGTCGCGCCTGGTGCGCCTGCCCAAAGCGTCGGTGCTGATTGTGGGCAATGGCGGAGCCGCCCGCAGCGCGGCCTGCGCGCTTTCCGACGCCGGGGCCAAAATCTTCCTGGTGGGCCGCAACGCCGACCGCGTGCGCGCCCTGGCGAAGACCTGCTGCGCCGAGTCGCTCTTGCGCGAACAGTTGCACGGCAAGTATTTCGATGCCGTGGTGCACGCCACGCCTCTGGGAATGTTTCCCAACGTCAATGAGTGCTTCTTCAATGGCAGCATTCCCGGAGATGTCGTGTTCGACATGGTCTACAATCCGCTCGACACCGAGCTCATCAAGCGGGCGCGCCAGCAGGGAAAGAAGGTAGTGCCGGGCCTGGACATGTTCATCGAGCAGGCCGTGCGCCAGTTCGAAATCTGGACCGGAGAATCGGCGCCCCGGCCGGCCATGCTGAAGGCCGCCTCGGAAGCGCTGGAGCACAAGATATGAAAGTCACGCGGCGTGAACTCGGTGCGGCGCTGGTGTCGGCAGCCGCACTTGCACAAGCGCCTGCCCAGGGGCCGCCGGCGTCGCCCGAGGCGGAACTACAGGCGGCCCGCGACCAGGTGAAAGCCGCCGCGCTGACGCTCCAGCAGCAGCAAATCCCCATGTCTACCGAGCCAGCCTTCGCGTTTCAAGCCTGAGGCGCGCCATGGCGAAGATCGATAGCGACATCCTGTTCGCTACCATTCCCGAGCTCAACAAGCTGCTCACCTCGAAAGAAGTCTCGGCCGTGGAAATGGCGCGCGCCTTTGCCGAGCGCTTGGAACAGCTCGGCCCTCGATACAACGCGCTGGCGCTGCCGCTCACCCAGCAGGCCATCCGCAAAGCCCACGAGGTGGATAAAGAGATCAAGCGCGGGCGCTTGCGCGGAATGTTGCAGGGCATCCCTTACGGTGTGAAAGACCTGCTGAGCTTTGCGGGGCAGCCCACCACTTGGGGCGCGAAGCCTTTCGCCGCACAGGTCTTCGACTACGATGCGACCGTGATCACCAAACTATCGGCTGTCGGCTCGGTGTTGGTGGGAAAGCTTTCCACGGTGGAACTCGCGGGCGGCGGCGGTTACCGCTATGCGGCCGCTTCGCTGCAAGGCCCGGGCTTGAATCCCTGGGACCGTACCCGGTGGTCCGGCGGTTCTTCGAGCGGTCCTGCTACTGCGGTTGCCGCGGGGCTGGTGCCCTTTGCCATCGGCTCGGAGACTTCAGGTTCGATCGTCACGCCGGCATCGTACTGCGGTGTGACAGCGCTTCGTCCCACCTACGGGCTGGTGAGCCGGCACGGTGCCATGGCGCTTTCCTGGACTCTGGACAAGCTCGGCCCCTTCGCGCGGAGTGCCGAAGATTGCGGTCTGATCTTACAAACCATCGCCGGCAAAGATGGCAAAGACCCTGGTTCGGCAGGCAAGAGCTTTTATTACACGCCGCAGTATGCGCGCCCTATTAAGGAGGTGCGCATTGGTTTCGCGCCCGTGGATTTCGCCGGATGGGCCGACCCCGCCGCTCGTCCAGCGTTCAATGCCGCCATGGACGTAATCAAGCAGACCGGTGCGCAACTGGTGGAAACCAAGCTGCCCGATTTCCACTACGGCGCCGTGATCTCGACCGTAATCGGCGCGGAGGAGGTCTCGATTTTCGAGGACTTTATCCGCAGCGGCAAAGTCGATCAATTGGCCGATGCGGAGCAGATTGCCGGCCTGAAAGCCAACCTGGATATTTCGGCAACCACGTATCTCAAAGCGATGCGCATCCGGCGTCTGATGCAGGAAGCGTTCCGGCAGCTCTTTGTCGATGTGGACGTGCTGGTGACATTCGGGCGCGACAAGGTGGCATCGCCGATCGATCAACCGCTCGATCGCGGCACTCCGGCTGGCCCGGCTCCAGAGGATCCGGGTTTCAACGCGCTGATCCCTGCGGGTAATCTGGCCGGCCTTCCGGCGCTGGTATTGCCGTGTGGTTTTGCCGGGAGCCTGCCGGTAGCGTTGCAAGTGGTGGGCCCGCCGTTTTCGGAGAATCTGCTGCTCGCTATCGGCCGCGAATTTCAGCAGCGGACCGACTGGCACAAGCGCCGCCCGCCGGGCACGTAACGCTCGAGCGTGGTCAAACTGGTCAGCAGGCGCGGCGGCGCCATGCGACCAAACCGGCGAAGGCGATACCGATTGCGGCGAAGCCGCTCGGTTCGGGCACTGCCGCCGCCTCTGTCGCGACCCCCTCGAAGCCGGGATTCACTTCGCTGCCGAAATTGTCGCCACCCGTATAGAGGCCGCCAGTAAAAGTGACCCCATACGCAAACCACTGCACACTCGTGGGAGCAGTCAGATCGCTGATCTGCACTTCGAAGCCCGATAGCGTGTTACCAGGAAAGAGCGATGAGTAAGTACCATCAATCCAGGTGTCATTGTAGGTGGTGTTCGATCCACCGGTAACTGCAGGGTTCCAGGAACCATCGGAGATATAGTTTGTCGGGAAGTTGACAATGTCCGTAGAACTCAGCAGAACACCGAAGAAGTAGACGTCTTGACTCGCTGGTGAAAGGTTGTTGGTGACGCTGAAATCTAAGACGTAGTCTCCCGAAACACCGCTCACGATATAGCTGACATCGACGGGATCGGCACTGGCGACACTGCCGAAGGCTGCAGCCGCGGCCATCAGGAAAGCAAACCGGGCGAAGCCCCGTAGCCGGGCAGTTGGCCCATTCGAATGCATCGGACTCGAGCCCCCCTTCCAAGACATATAGTCAAACTAACTCGCGCGGTTGCTTCAGTCAATCCGTAAAGTGCTGAAAATATTGCCTTTCTGTACCAGTACAATATGGGCGATTGGCCGGGACCCGATGCACGGAAACGAGTGGTCCGCTCGTATAATTTCGGGGCGCACTTCGAGATTGGTGCGACAAGCATGGTCAGCGTCCAGGCCTCGTCTTTGGAGACGAAGCCCTGCTGAGGCAGTCTTATTGGACGACGAACGTTACCGTCGTCGAATGGGATAGGGAGCCGCTGGTTCCTGTAATGTTCAGTGTGTAAGTTCCGCTGGGCGTCCTCCCGCTAGTGGTCACCGTTAGAGTGGACGAACCTGAACCGGTCAGTGAGGACGGGTTGAAGGTGGTAGACGTTCGGGATGGCGCTCCACTAAGGCCGAGACTGACCCTACCCGCAAATCCGCCAGAGCCGGTCACCGTCACGGTATACATCGTGCCCGAGCCGCCACTGACCGACTGGGAGGCGGGCGAAGCGCTGATGGAAAAATCGGCGCTGCTCGCGGCGTTCACCACCAGGGTCATGTTGGCCGAATGGTTCAAGGCGCCGCTGGTCGCCGTGATGGTTAAGTGGTAGGTTCCTGCCGGCGTGGTAGATCGCGTGGTCACGGTCATGGTGGAACTGCCTGTGCCCATTACCGAGACTGGGTTAAACGAAGCGGTCGCACCAGATGGCAATCCGTTGGCGCTGAAACTCACAGAACCATTGAAGCCGTTTAAAGAAGTCACGGTTGCGGTGTAGCTCGTCCGATTTCCTTGCACTACCGTCTGGGAAGAGGGCGAAGCAGTAAATGAGAAGTCAGGCGCGGACTTCACCACGAGCTTCATACTGGTTTGATGGACCAATGCGCCGCTAGTTCCCGTGATCGTTATGGTGAAAGTTCCGGTCTGCGCGGACTGGGTGGTGTTCACGGTCATGGTGGAAGTGCCGGAACCACCGGCTACCGGATTCGGGCTAAACGAGACACTCGCTCCCGCGGGTAAGCCGCTGGCAGTGAGATTCACGGAACCAGTAAAGCCGTTGGACGGAGTCACCATCGCGGTGTAGCTCGTCCCATTTCCTTGCACTACTGTCTGGGAAGAGGGCGAAGCGGTAAATGAGAAGTCAGGCGCGGACTTCACCACGAGCTTCACACTGGTTTGATGGACCAATGCGCCGCTAGTTCCCGTGATTGTGATGGTGAAAGTTCCGGTCTGCGCGGATTGCGTAGTGTTCACGGTCACGGTGGAAGTGCCGGAACCACCGGCTACCGGATTCGGGTTAAACGAGACACTCGCTCCCGCCGGTAATCCGCTGGCGGTGAGATTCACGGAACCAGTAAAGCCGTTGGAAGGAGTCACCGTCGCGGTGTAGCTGGTCCCACTTCCTTGCACCACCGTTTGTGAAGCTGGCGAGGTGGTCAAGGAGAAATCGGGCGTTGGCGCGGTGTTCACGACCAAGGTTACCGGAGTCGTATGGGACAAACCGTTGCCGGTTCCCTTGATCATTAGCGTGTAGGTACCCGCGGGCGTGGAGGCGCTGGTGGTCACACTCATGGTTGAGGCGCCGGAACCGTTGCTGATCGAATTCGGGGTGAACGTTGCACTCGCGCCGTTCGGCAAACCGCTGGCGCTGAGGCTCACTGAACCATTGAAGCCGTTAAAAGAACTCGCGGTCACCGTGTAGCTGGTCGCACTTCCTTGCAGCACGGTTTGGGAACCGGGCGAGCCCGACAGGCTGAAGTCAGAACCTGAAGATTGATTCACCAAATAGGAGGGCACGAGTGAGTTCGCCAGCGGACTGCCAAGCCCGGTGACCATGTCCCAACCGGCGCCCGTCGAAAAACTGCCCGCCGTCCCTGAGACAATGTCGCGATAGTTGTCGATGTACAGCGCGGACGATGGCGCTCCTGCGGCGTCGGCGTAGAGATCGGCCAGGGTCCCGTTCAGCGGCGTGCTGCGCAGGCCATTTGCGAGCGCAATCACACCGGCCCACAATTGAACCGACAAACTGGTTCCATAAACGGCGTACCATCCGCCCTGGTTCGAAATGAGGACGTAGACCGGGCTCGTGCCACCCCCGTTCATGGCGACATCCGGGGTGGCGCGGTTGGTGCAACTCGACGAGAGAACAAAGCCTGCCTGCGCCGGTATCGCCGATTCCACGGTGCTGCATCCGCCGCCCGATCCGCTCCAGGCGGTTTCAGATGCGACCGATCCATTTGAATTCAAGGTAAGGTCGGTGCCGCCTACGGCAATTACATTCGCCGACGACGAAGGCCATTCGATCACCCCGCCGGTATCGCCGGAGGACGCCAGGAACGTCACGCCGCTCTTGACAAAATAGCCATCGTAAAAAGTTTGGCCGGAAAACTCACTCCCTCCCCAACTCATGGAAACGACGGACGCCAGGCTCGAAGCGGTCGTTACGGCGGCCATCAAGTCCGAGTCGCTGCTCGAGTTCGCCTCGACCAGCACGATATCCGCGCACGGTGCGACAGCGTGAACCCATTGCGTGTCCAGGTTAATCTCGCCCTCCCAGCCCGAGTTATAGGCTGGCAGCGGGCTGGCATTGCCGGACTGGTTTACCTTGGTGAACGTGCCACCACCGGTCGGGCAAGAAACGCCCCACGTCGTGCTGAAGTTAGCCAGATCGCTCGCCACATTCGGCGAATCGTAGGCATCCACGATCGCGACTGTCGCGCCCTGGCCCAAGCCTGCTACCAAGTTAATCCCGTAAGCCCCGTTTATCTGGCTCGGATTAAGGACCGCCGACCCAGCCTGATTCGCGTGCGGGCCAATGAATTGGTGGATCCGGACATGCGGCCGCAGTTCGCCTTTCCCCTTTGACGGCACCGCGGGCTGACCGTCGTTGTCGCCCTGATTGCCCTGATTATTGATATCTTGCGCATACGCGCACATGCTCGCCGCGAAAAGGAGAAGAATGGCACGTTTCTTCATGAGGCCTCTCAGATACGACCTTGAATTGTTCATCGAGTCTTCTAAGGCGCAATAGCACTTAGTTGGAATACTGGTAGCTCGTCGAGTTTGCTTTCTGACGCCGTCTGGTTTTGGCACGCTTCTTTTACAATTCGAGTAAATCTACCATGGCCCGGTTAGATGTAACATAAGGCGTTTCCCCTGAGTAGGACTGGCATATCTGGAGAGTCAGCGACTTACTCTACAGGAGAACCCTGCGAACTTGAGTAAGTAGTCTCTCCGCATTAGCATTACGACACTGTTGTAATAGCGTGTCCGGGAGCGGCCCAATACGGAGGGCTTCCTCAGGAGCAGACTGCCAGGCTCCATTAGGAGCTACGCCGCCGCGTGGAACAGGTGACCCAGAACGGGAAGTTTCACCTTGCGGCTCAGCAAGCAAAACCTGGGGAACGACTGCCTTGGCACCCCCCTTCGAGATCGGCGCAGAAATGATATATTCGGGGCGCGAGGGACCGAGCCGGCTTTTGCGGGCCGTCCCAGGACGAAGATGTCGATTGCCTCTATTGAGCAAAGCACTGTTTTGGCCGCTGCAAAGTTGCTGCGCAGCATGGGGGCCAAACAAGTTTTATTTTCGGCTCGGCGACTAAGGGTGGTTTACGGCCATACTCCGACGTGGACATCGCGGTGACAGGGCTTCCGTCCCAGGTCTACTTCTCAGCGATCAGCAAAACATCAGACCGCAAAGTGCAACCAATGATCCATCCTGCTGAAGACCGATTCCTACACACTGGCAGCCCAGGGCTTGTCACTAGAATTGAAGTCAAGGCATGCTCGCCCTGTTCCAGCATCGATTAGAAACAGCCCCCGGACTTCCTTCCCAAGGCTTCGTGCCCCCAACCGGCAGCCACAACTTTGGAATCCGGTGATACGTAACGGCAAACACAATGTTGCCACGCGATTGTGAGGTTTCGGCCTCCCAGATTCTCTTTCCCGTGACATCAAACGCGAGAACACGCCCATCACGGGTACCACAAGCAACAAATCGGGCATCGGGAGAAAGAGCCAAAGAACACCCGTCAAACCCAGTCATCGTAGCTGATGGTTTTACCTTCTTTGCCCCGAAAGCGAACAGTGGCATGTCGCGTGTGGCCCCCCGATATGTTGAAAGCAAGCACTATATCACGGCAAGAGAGTTCCTCGGGGCGACACTCTCGCGGTGGCTTGACGAAGGCGTGGGACACTTGATATGACGACCAGAGGGTGCGCACCAATCGGTGAAATTGCCCGGTCACAACGCTGAAATATTCTTGGAGGCACAGCCGACAACGTTGTTGACCAAACTAGCCGAGTTGCGTGCCGCCGGCATCATCATGGCGATCGCCGGGCACTTGTCACGGAGGATGCTGGAACGGTACAGTCATATAAGGATGAAAGCGAAGCGAGCGGCGACGGGGATGGTACGGACGGAGTTCCTGGCAAGCGTCGGACTGCAGTCCCTGAGAAAGTCCCTACGCCGTCCGCGCGCCCTTCCGGCCGTCCTTCGCAAGTTGCTCGCAGCAAACGATCGGGCGCGTAGCTCAGTTGGTTAGAGCGCCTGCTTCACACGCAGGAGGTCACAGGTTCGAGTCCTGTCGCGCCCACCATTCTCCAACGACTTCGGCTGGCTGTACGTGAGGTCGGCCCCTATCCGCCAAACTGCATCTTCCGCAGCAACTCCGGTGTCCGGAACCGTTCCCCATACGCGCTCTCCAGTCGCTCCGACTCCGCAAGAAAGCGTCCGATTCCCACCGTCTCGATGTGCCCGATGGTGCCGCCGAGCGCCGGGCAAAAGCTCCAGCCGAGTACCGAGCCAAGGTCGGCATCGCGGCGGTCCCCGATCACACCTTCCTCGATGCATCGGACCGTCTCCAGCGATTGAATCCAGCGGAATCTCCTGATCAGCTCTCCGGCATCCGGCTGATCCGCCCGAGGCGGAAACCACTTCGCCAGGTCGGGCCAAAGCCGCTTTCGGCCGCCGGCCGGATATTCGTAGAAACCTTGCCGCGTCTTCTTTCCGTGACGGCCGCACCGGTCGATCATGATCCGCAGCACCTCGTCCACCGGGTCCGTTCCCTGTCCTCGCACCTGCCGCAGGAGGTCGAGCGACACTTCGTCCGCCAGAACCAGCGGACCCACCGGCATGCCCGCCAGGCGCCCTGCGTTCTCGATCAGCGACGGCGTGATGCCCTCGAGCAGCATGGCCATGCCTTCGTTCACATACGTGGCGAAAACGCGGCTGGTGTAGAAGCCACGATTGTCGTTGACTACGATCGGCGTTTTCCGCAACCTTCCGGCAAGATCGAGGGCACGCGCCAGGCAAGCGTCCGAGGTCCGCTTTCCGCGGATGATTTCGATGAGCGGCATGCGGTCCACAGGCGAGAAGAAGTGCATCCCGATGAAGTTATCGGGCCGCGGCCACGCCTCCGCCAG
>DATJAK010000289.1:0-38823 GCA_035516375.1 Bryobacteraceae bacterium | reverse complement strand
GGCGCGTGGGTCAAGCAGCATCCGAATAAGCCTGTGGCTCTCTCACTCGGCAGCGCCTCGCGATTCTCAGTACCCGTCTGGTATGTGATGTGGGGTTCCAAAACGTCGGGCTATGCCGTTTTCGTGAACGCCATGAGCGGCGCCGTAATCCGACAGAGATAGCTCATCTCCCGAGAGATCGACCAAGATCTCCCCTCTCATAACGTAATAGCCCCAAATATGTGATACGCCAGACAGTCACCTCCTCGCCGTGGTGCGCTGAATGCACCGGCACGGCCCCGTCAGGAGGAAGCAAGTAAAATGTTCCAATCGATCGCGCGCTTCACTCGAAGCATCGGGATGACCGCATGGATATGCGCCGCGGCGCTGTCAGTGCCTGGCTATGGACAGGGGTGGACTTCCACCGCCACTAAGGGTTTGGGCACTGCGTTGACGAATGCAGTATCGCTTGGTCCTCTGCCGGCGTCGACGCCGCTTCATATCGCGGTCGCACTGCGCCTGAATAATCGCAGCGGCCTCGAGAACTATGTAGCAGCGATTCAGAATCCATCCAATTCTCAGTTTGGCAGTTCGCTGACTGTCGACCAGTTTGTAGCCTCTTATGCGCCTACCTCTTCTCAGGTTCAACAGGTGTCCGCCTATCTCTCCAGTCTCGGGTTCAGCAACATCCAAGCCGAGCCCAACAACCTGTTCGTAACCGCCGACGGGACAGCGGCACAAGCCGGATCAGCGTTCCACACCAGCATCGTTCAATTCGACCAGGCTGGTCGAACGGTCTATGCAAATTCTACAGACGCTCAGATGCCGGCATCTCTCTCATCGACCGTGCTGGCCGTGTTGGGACTCACTAATGCTGCTGTTATGACGACACCAATTCATGTACAGACGCCCAGCACAACCGTAGGCGTCCCAGCGGTTCACTTCTATAGCCCCAACAATTTTTGGACTGTATATGACGTGGGCCTCACACCCACTGGTTCCAAGACCACCATTGCGATCTTCGCCGAGGGCGATCTGACACAGGTGATCAAGGACCTGCGAATTGCCGAGAGCGAGAATCACTTGCCCCAGGTACCGGTTCAGGTGATACAGGTTGGCCTGGCTAGCACCGATACGGCTGGGATGGACGAGTGGGACCTCGACACACAGATGTCCACGGGTATGGCCGGCACTGTAGCGAAGCTTCTCATCTACGACACGACTTCGATGAGTGATTCAGACATCGCGCTGATGTTCAACAAATTTGCCCACCAGAACATCGCCAAAGCCGGCAGTGCGTCGTTCGGCTTGTGTGAGACGTTCGCGTATCTGGATGGTTCCATGCTCGCTGACGACCAGGTCTTCTTAGAGGCCGCGGCGCAAGGACAAACCGTGTTTTCCTCAACCGGCGACAGCGGCTCCGCCTGCGGCGTCAGCGGCGAAGCCAATGGTGTTCCGCTCTCCGGCGCTGCGGGAATGGTCGAGTATCCCGCATCATCGCCCTATGTAATTGCAGTCGGTGGAACTACACTGCTCACCGATAGCAACTACAACTACCTTACGGAGCTCGGGTGGGATGCCGGTGGCGGCGGTATCAGCGCTTGGGAAATTTCTCCATTCTGGCAGACGTCCGTATTACCCACCACCGCTGCCGGAAAAGCGCTGCCCGATGTGTCACTGGATGGCGACCTGGTGAGCGGCGCGCTCACTTACATCGATTGCCAACCCGGACAGGACCCGGTATCGACGTGTCAGGACACCGTGGGTGGAACCAGCTTGTCATCGCCTCTATGGTTGGGAGTGTGGGCGCGGCTAGAGAGCGCGCATCGCAACCGGCTCGGCTTCGCTGGTCCGTCGCTCTACCGGTTATACAGCATGCCGCCTGCAACCTATGTGGGCTTCCATGACATCGTCGGGGGATGTAATGGCTTCTTCTGTGCCATCCCGGGCTACGACTATGTCACCGGATTAGGCACGCCGCATGTCACAGCGTTGAATGCGGTGGTGAAGTAAGGGGTGTGGCAGCGCCGTCCGCTGCCCTCTGGAGTTTGGACAGGTCGCGGCTCGCGTTCCGTTTCCGAACCGCGACCAAAGGGAGCGGTGGTTTGCCCTACATTTCATTAACCGCCGGCCTGCGCCAGCGCGCTCTTCTTTCGTCCGAACGGGAAGTAGATCGCGAATCCGATCAGCAACCACACAAAGAACCGTACCCAAGTCTCCAGCGGAAGCGCCATCATCAGCACCAGGCAGAACAGGATCGAGATCAATGGCAGCCACGATCCGCCTGGCACGCGAAAGCCGCGCGGCCGATCGGGTTGCGTGCGGCGCAGCACGATCACTCCGGCCGACACGATGATAAACGCGAACAGCGTGCCAATATTGGCCAGGTCGGCGAACGTGCCGATATCCAGAATGCCCGCCGGAATGCCCACCACCAACCCCGCGATCCACGTGCTGATGTGCGGCGTGCGGTGCACCGGATGGATCTTAGAGAACGCCTTCGGCAGCAGCCCGTCGCGCGACATCGCGAACCAGATGCGCGCTTGTCCGTATTGAAACACCAGCAGCGACGACACCATGCCGACGATCGCCCCGATGCTCACCCACTGGCGGATGCCGTCATAGCCGAGAGCCTTGAGCGCGTTCGCAACCGGCGCCGCGTTGTCCAGTGTGTTCCAGCGCGCAATACCGGTGAGCACCAGCGCCACCGAAATGTACAGCACCGCGCAAATCACCAGCGTCATGATGATGCCGAACGGCAAGTCGCGCTGCGGCCGCCGGCACTCCTCGGCTGCGGTCGAAACCGAATCGAATCCGATGTAGGTGAAAAAGACGATCGCAGCGCCGGTCAGCACGCCCGAGAAACCGTTCGGCACGAACGGATGCCAGTTGGCCGTGTTCACGGCGCGCGCGGCGCCGATCACGAAAATCAAGATCGCCGCGATCTTGATCAGCACCATGGCGTTATTGGCGCCGGCGCTTTCGCGCACGCCGATCACCAGCACATAAGTCAGGATCAGCAGAATCACCAGCGCCGAAATATTGAACCAGGCCCCAGTGGCTTGACCTTCGATGAACGGCGGACCCGCGAATTTCGCCGGCAGGTGCCAGTGGAACACGTTGTCGAGAATGTCGTTCAAGTACGCCGAGAACCCCACCGCCACCGCCATGTTGGATACCGCGTACTCCAGGATCAAATCCCACCCGATGATCCACGCGATGAGTTCGCCCAGCGTGGCGTACGCATACGTGTAAGCGCTCCCTGCGA
This sequence comes from Bryobacteraceae bacterium, assembly GCA_035516375.1. Classification (GTDB taxonomy): domain Bacteria; phylum Acidobacteriota; class Terriglobia; order Bryobacterales; family Bryobacteraceae; genus PSRJ01. Next base: position 35,576 of record DATJAK010000289.1, on the reverse strand, counting down.
CCGGGATCATCGAAGCCAGTTCGGCATAACACAACGCCGCGAAACTGCACGCCAAGGCAGTCAGCAGGAACGACAGCGAAATACCCGGCCCCGCGCCCGGCCGGCCGATCGTCGAAAGTGCATGCGAGCCATGCTGCAACAGGTCGAGTATCGGCGCGTGGAGAATGGATTTGAAGCTAAGCGTCTCACCGGCGGCAGCGGTGCCCGTGAGGATGAAAATGCCCGAGCCGATCACCGCGCCGATGCCAAGGGCGGTGAGGCTCCACGGTCCCAGCGTGCGCCGGAGTTTTTGGTCTGGGTCTTCGCTGGCCGCGATCAGCGCATCAATGCTCTTCGTGCGGAAGAGGCCCGCGTTAGCGCCGCTCACGCCATCCGCCCGCTTACCGCTTGCGCTGGCCTTGAGCCTGGTGACGGATCTTTTTCTTCATCGAGCCGCGTGCCACACCGGCGGCGCGTTTGGCCTTGGGGGCGGCCTTCTTGCGTGCGGTGCGTTTCAGTTTCTTGCGTTCCAGCTTATCGGTGACGGTCTTGGTATTCATCAGTCTCTTTTCAATCCTGCGTACTTCTCGACAAGTTTCTTCAACCCGAAACGAGGAAAGTTCACAGTGATCTTAGCATTCTCGCCGTCACCTTCGCGACGCACCACCGTGCCGGTCCCGTATTTGGGATGCTCGACGGTGGTCCCCGCGCGGGCAATGCGCCGAGGCACGGGTGGAACGGCAGGCAGAGGCTTGACCGGGATCGACGGCCGCGGCAACTGCGGCGGAGCCATGCGCGGTTGCGCCGGCTGCGGAGGCTTGAAGGGAATCCCACGCTCGCCGAAAAACTGGGAGATGTTTTCGAGCGAATTGTATGTCTTGCCGGTGAAGGTGTTGCGCCGGGCGGCTTGCCGAACCGAATCGCGCTCACCATACAGATTCACTTCGCCGGATTCATCCCGCGGACTGAGATCGGCGATCAGATCCGCCGGTACTTCGCTCAAGAACCACGAGGGGACTGACTTTTCCTGCTCACCGCCGCCAAAACGCCGCCGGTATTTCGCCCAAGTCAGGAACAATCGCTTGCGTGCCCGCGTCATGCCCACGTAGCAGAGCCGCCGCTCCTCCTCGAGCGCTTCGGGAGAATTGACCGACCGGCTGTGCGGGAACAAGCCCTGTTCCATGCCCGCGATGAACACCGTCGGGAACTCCAGCCCTTTGGCGTTGTGCAAGGTCATCAAAGTGACCGGCGCGGCTTCGTCGTATGCATCGGCTTCCGCTACCAGCGCGGCATGATCCAGAAATTCCCAAATCGTCTCGCCGCGTTCCGCGCTTTCCACCGCGGCGTTCACCAGCTCGTCCAGGTTCTCCAGGCGCGCTTCCGCCTCCGGCGTTTTCTCCTGCTGGAGCATGGTCCGGTAGCCGGTGCGGTCGAGGATGTAGCGGATCAAGTCCGGCAACGCCTCGCCGCTGGCGATGAGCGCCAGCTCCTGGATCAGGTTACGGAAGGTCACCAGCGACGACTGCGAGCGCGTCGAAAGTTGATGGCCGTCGATGATGCGCTCGATGGCTGTCCAGAGGCTGATGCTTTGCTCGCGCGCCGAGGCTTCGATCTGGTCTACGGTGGTTCGGCCAATCCCGCGCGCCGGTGTGTTGATCACGCGGAGCAGGCTGATGGAGTCGGCCTGTGACGTGGCCAGCTTCAGGTACGCGAGCGTATCCTTGATTTCCGCCCGCTGGTAGAAACTGAAGCCGCCGACGATGTTGTACTTGCGCCCGTAGCGGCGCATCGCTTCTTCGATCTGCCGCGATTGAAAATTGGTTCGGTACAGCACCGCGATATGCTCATCGGGATGCGAGATGAGGAGCTTTTCCACGCGGTCGGCGATGAACAGCGCTTCGTTTTCGCCGTCCCAACCTACGTATAAGCCGAGTTTCTCCCCCGAGTCCGCTTCAGTCCAAAGCTTCTTCCCTTTGCGCGCCTTGTTGTTTTCCACAACTGCGCCCGCCGCGGAAAGAATGTTCTTCGTGGAGCGGTAATTCTGCTCCAGCCGGATCACGGCGGCGCCAGGGTAGTCGCGTTCGAAATCGAGAATGTTCCGAATATCGGCCCCGCGCCAGCTGTAGATCGACTGATCCTCGTCGCCCACCACGCACACGTTCTGATGCGATTCCGAGAGCAGGCGCATCAGGTCGTATTGCGGACGATTGGTGTCCTGGTATTCGTCGATCAGGATGTATGCCAGGCGGCGATTCCACTGCTCACGCGTCGCGGTATCGTGGCGCAACAGCCGCACCGATTCGAGCAGCAGGTCGTCAAAATCCAGCGCGTTGGCCCTGCGCAGCGCCCCTTCGTAGGATTCAAAAACCGCGGCCAGCCGTTCCATCTGGTTGGTCGTGGCTTTGCGGTAGAAATCGGCGGGTGTCTCGTTACGGTTCTTGGCGTGGCTGATCTGCGAGAGAACCGCGCGGTACTGCATGAAGTCTTTCTCTTCGAGACCCAGTGCGCGGTACGACGACTTGATAATCGCCAGCTGCTCGTCGTCATCGTAAATGCTGAAGCGGCGCGAGAAGCCGGGCCGGATGGCGCTCAACGCATCGCCGTCGCGGCGCAGGAGACGAACGCAGAACGAGTGGAATGTGGAAACGTTGGGCCGCGAATCGGCTTCGTGGTTTTCAAGCAGTGCTAAGACGCGCTCGCGCATCTCCCCGGCGGCCTTATTCGTGAACGTTACAGCCAGAATCGCCCACGGGGGCACGCGGCGGGAGGTAACGATGTGCGCGATCCGGTGTGTGATCACCCTGGTTTTGCCGCTGCCCGCGCCCGCCAGTATCAGTAGCGGGCCCTCCGTATGGGCTACGGCCTCGCGCTGCGGCGCATTCAGGCCCTTAAGAAAATCCATGAGCTCCGGGACGCTTCGAGTGTAGCACGCGCTGCTTGAATTACCGCGGAGTTGCCTGAGTGAGTAGGGGAGTTCCCGCTGCGCGCTCCATCACGCGCACGTCGCCTTTCCCCCACACCGTTTGTCGCCCCACACCGGCCCATCGCATGGCACGCAACCAAGGTAGAAATTCGCCGAGTTCTCCTTCGTAATCGGCCTCTCCGCTGAACCCGCCTAGCGGGTGGACCTGCCCCGTCCGCGTCGATTTTCGCGAAGCGTACTCCCATGTGAGATCACATCGTGTTAGACGAATGGCACTCGGCAAAGAGACACAGGCCGGGAGGCCTGTGCTACGTGGCACAGGCCTCCCGGCCTGTGAAACTCCCGTCCCGTAAAGGGCTCCTAGCGTCTGGATGCGCTCCGCCAGACGCGCGAATAGCACCCCAAATTCCGGACGATCCACCACCCGTCCCCCGCTCTTCAGCTCCGTAGGAGTAACGAATCGAAGAGTTACAGACGGTACTGATGCGCCACCGGCCTCTAACGGAACAGACGACGGCCCCGCTCCGCCCACCGGCTGATCCCGCAAATCGAGTTGCTCGACCCCCGTCAAGTCCGCCCGGCCGCGACCCGGCCCGATACCCTCCTCGCCAAAACGCTCGAACACCGCCCGAAAGCGCTCGACCAGCGGCCGCCGTAACTCGAAGATATGAGCATCCAAAAAGAAGCTTTCGCCCGGCTCGCAAGCCGAACCGTCCAGGTGGGAGCAGCGAAACACGAACGGCCGGGGCCAATCCGTCCTGCGGCTCGCGCCTACACCCGCCTCGCGCGGTTCGAACAGGAACGCGTAAGTCTCAGGCGGGGCCACTTCCCGCAGAATCTTCCCAAAGGCCCCGCGCACGATATTCGCGGCCTGGCCCGGCGGAAACAAAACCGGCTCCAGCGCGCGGAAGAAGAAGCGCCAGCGGCAGAACTCGAACGTTAGCAACATCTGCAGGTTAGCGGAGCGCCCGGCTCCCGCTCCGTTGTATAATGGTAGGGCATTTGACTCTTGTTTTCCGCTTCGATGACAAAAGGGGGTTGCGTGAGTGCATCCGCAACCCCCTTTTTTCGAATAGGGCCAGGCGCAAGTGCATTTTTTTGTGAAGAAGGAATGAGGCAGATGAAAGAAAAAGGTACAGTGAAGTGGTTCAACGCAGCCAAGGGCTACGGTTTTATCCAAAGGGAGAATGGAGAGGACGTGTTCGTACACTTCTCCGCGATCCAGTCGCAGGGGTATCGAACCCTGGACGAAGGCTCCAAAGTGGAGTTTGAAGTGACCAAGGGCCCCAAGGGTCTGCAGGCAACCAACGTCACGGCGGCCTGACGATTTAGGGCCGGCGCGGCTACCTCGCCGGCCCGCTTCTCTTAGAGGTGTATGAGTAAAGAAGACAGCATCGAAGTAACCGGCACGGTTCTAGAAAAATTTCCCAGCGGTCTTTTCAGTGTCCAACTCGAAAACAACCCCAACGTCGTTTTGGCCCACCTGGCCGGGCGTCTGCGCCGCAACCGCATCCGCGTCCTCGCGGGTGATCGGGTGACGCTCGAACTTTCGCCCTACGACCTCACCAAAGGCCGCATTACCTTCCGGCATCGATAAATTGGCTGGATTTTCCCTCCAATTGGATATCATTAGTTAGAATTTTCACATAATAAACCCGTTCAGCATGTTAAAACGGCTTGTATTAGGGTAGATCACGCGAGAGCGTTGCGCCTTTTTGCCAAGCCTCGTGGTTGCTGGTAAATTGTTCTAAGGTAACGGTCAAGAACGAGCTTATGAAGGAACCGAACCGTCCTGAAGAAAGACGGAAAATCCGGGTCAAAAATTCGCCTGCCGCTATAATCAAGGCGGAGGGCGGAGTGGAAAAGCCCAAGGGCACACCAACGCGTTCGCGAAAGCAGGGTGCCGATACGATTGAAGACCTGACAACCGTCCTGTCTCAGAAGGTAGTGGGACAACCCGCGGCGACACGTGTCATCGTGCCGTACATTCAGATGTTCCAAGCCGGGCTGGCGCCGGAAGGCCGACCCGTTGGCGTGTTTCTGCTGCTCGGGCCCACCGGGACGGGCAAGACCAAGACCGTCGAAGCGCTGGCGGAAATCCTGCACGGCACCGAGAAAAATGTGCTGAAGGTGGATTGCGGCGAGTTTCAAATGGAGCATGAGGTGGCCAAGCTGATCGGCGCGCCTCCCGGATACTTGGGCCACCGCGAAACACAGCCCATGCTGACCCAGCAGAAGCTCAACGCGGTCACCAGCGAGAAATGCAATCTGTCGCTCGTCCTCTTCGATGAGATCGAAAAGGCCGCGCCGTCCATGACCCGCCTGCTGCTCGGCGTTCTCGACAAGGGCATCCTCCGTCTCGGCGACAACTCCACGGTGAATTTCGAAAAGAGCCTGGTTTTTCTCACCAGCAACCTCGGCGCCCGCGAAATGATGCGGGAAATTAACCCGGATTTTGGTTTTCAATCGGTGAAGATGGGGCAGCGGACGGACCTCACCAGCAAGCTGCAGAACATCGCCCTGGTGTCGGTGCGCAAGCGCTTCTCGCCGGAGTTCGTGAACCGGATCGATTGCATCATCACCTACCAGCCGCTCACGCCCGAGTCCCTTTCCGCCATCCTCGATAAACAAATCGCTGACTTGCAGAGTCACGTGAACACCCGCTTGGGGAACCGGTCCTTCACGCTAGAGGTCCCGTTCGAGTCGCGGCAATTCCTGTTGGATAAGGGCACCAGCCAGGAGTATGGCGCGCGTGAGTTGAATCGCACCATCCACCGGCACCTCACCCAGCCGCTGGCCACACTGGTGGCCACCAATCAAGTGAGCCCCGGAGCCCGCGTCCGAGTCGATGTAGCCGACGACAAAGAGAGCCTCCACATTCACTCCGTCGAGCAGCATTCGGCGCTGGCTCCCGCCCACCCCACCGTCCTATTGGTCGACGACAACCGCGACCTGCTGCACTTCTTGGAACGCCTCATGGCCGATGCAGGATGGCGCTTGCTCACTGCCGAGTCGGCCACCGAAGCCAAGCGCCTCGTACACGAGAATAAGCCGAATGCCGCCTTGCTCGATTACATGCTGCCCGATGGCAATGGCGTCGAACTGGGTGTGGAGTTTCTGCAAGCCGTTCCGAGTATGCTCGTGATCGTGATGACCGGAACCATTCTGCCGCCCGAGGAAGAAGCGCTCTGTGAAGAGCACAACTTCCCGGTCTTGCGTAAACCGTTCCTGGCATCCGATGTCATGAATCAGATTCGCACTCGCTTGCTGCCCGCTACCGGAGCCGTTCGCGGCGCGTAGATGGCACAAAAGCCCGCCGCGCCTGGAACGCTCGCCGGCTATTCCGGCACGCCGCTCCCGAAGAAACTGCGCATCGCGGAAGATTCGGTAGTCGCGTTACTCCACGCGCCCGAGGGTTTCAAAGCTAAACTGGTCCCGCTGCCGCCGAACGTGAAGCTGCAGAACCGGCCAAGCGGCGCTCGTGTAATCCTGGCGTTTCACAAATCCGCGGCTGCGCTCGGCCGCGAACTTCCGCTCCTGGCACGCGAGATCGAATCGGGACGCACCCTTTGGATCGTCTGGCCCAAACAAACCTCAGGTGTCGCCACCGACTTGAAAGAGAACCTTGTGCGCGACATGGGACTCGCCACCGGCCTGGTGGATATCAAAGTGTGCGCCGTGGATGAGACGTGGTCGGGTCTGGCGTTCGCCGCCCGGCGTGCCAAGCTCGCCAACGCCCGTTAGCCATCCGATTAGCGGTGCCCGCCGAACCCGCCGCCATGGAACCCGCCACCGAACCCGCCGCCATGGAACCCGCCGTTGCCACGGAATGCAGGCCCGGGACTCGCACGGAAACCGCCCACGCGCGCCGTCCCGCGAAATCCGCGATACGGGTAACCATATCCGCCGTAGAACCCGCCGTAATACCCAAACGCCGGTGAGTAGAATCCGAACCCGAACGGGCTATATAGATAGCCCGCGCCCGGCACGAACGCCCACGAATCGAACCACGGATTCCAATACCAGCCCGTGCCGTAATACCAATAGGGGTTGTCGCCGAAGATCGTTTGCGCCGAAGCCGCATTGGCCTCCGCCATATAGCTCGAGCGCAGCTTGCTCCACGCGTACAACTCGCCGGTTTTGGCGCCGTCGAACTTTACCGGCTTCCTCACGCCAGCGATGAGCGCCAGCTGCTTGCCCTTGCCGACTTCAATATTGCGATCATCCACCCGCGTTTCCGCTTTCCCGTCGTAGACCGCCACCATCGCTGGACTAGCTTGGAACCGATACAACCCGGTCTTTTCCAGAGTGGTGCTGAAGCCGCTGTCGATCACTGCGAGGTGATTCTCCTTCAGGACTTGATCCACCTCGACCATGGCGCGCCCGCTCGTCAACTGGACTTCGGTGTCGGTCAAAGCCGGCGAAACCATCTGCAAGGAGCTATGATCGTCGAGCCGAACAAATACGCCCGGCGTCAGCAGGATTTCCGCTTTCCCCTGGCCCGTCCGCAATGTCTGTCCCGGCGCCACCTCGGTAGAGCCGACCGATTTCGCATTCAACGCCCCTCCGTTCAACGTCACATCACCCTCGACGTAATTAATCGCCCCGGGACGCCCGACCGTGGTTTGTGCCAGAGCCAGAATGCTTGACAGAGACAGCAAACCAGCCAGCCGGAGAGCTCCGTGGCAAAACATAAGATAACCCTCTCAGTCTAGTTAGATGCACCACAGACCCGTGGGTTTCTCAACCAGCCACACCCGCTAAGCAGTGGCTCGGGTCAATCAAAACGTCCTGCTCGAAGAAGTTGAGCCGTCAGCGCAAGACAATGTCTGGTTCGTCACACTTATTATTCCCCTCCGATATCCACTCGGATGACTGTTTCGGTGTCCCAGAAAACGGGAATCCTTCTGGATGGCAGCCGGGAGTTTAAGGTTTTGAAGTGGACGGCGAGACCGGCGAAGTTCGTTCGATGAGAATCCGGGAGATGGCCCGCTCTCGATCGATGGTCCCACAGAACCGCGTCGAGACGGATTGCTCGACACGAATCTCCTAATGCTTGTACTTGGTCGGCAGTATAGATACGGCCGCGCGTATACGATCGACGGCAACGGCAATTTGCAATCGGTGCAGGACGTAGCGGGGAACACGTTGACGGTGACGGCAACGGGGATTACCGGGAGTAATGGGCTGAACGTGCCGTTCCTGCGCGACGGGCAGGGGCGGATTACGCAGATCACGAACGCGAGGGAAACCGTACACGTATACCCGTCTCAAAGACAATGCCGCTTTTGCCATTGAAGCGGAATCCGCGATCCCGGAGAATCGCAATATTCGTGCCGACCAGATCGTTCTTCTCACCGGCGTCCAGGCCCAGACGGACGGTCCCGGCCCTTTGCGCCGCGTCGTGGTTTGGGATGCCGACAACCGGCGGGAAATCGTCCTGCTCACGAATCTGCTGGAATTCGGCGCCACCACGATTGCCACCATCTACAAAGAGCGCTGGCAAATCGAGCTGTTCTTCAAGGCCCTGAAGCAGAACCTCCACTAGATAGACAGAATGTCGCAGAATATAGCACCGCCTCCAGCCCTCGATAATGCTCGAGTTCTGCACTATGCAGTTCTTGGTCCTTCCGTTGGCTACTCGGGTCACACTTGGCTCTTTGTTGATGGGAAGGAACTTGGGAGCGTTCCTCGACTTGCGATTTGTAAAGACCCACGTTCTCGAGTGGGCTGGGCCTGAAAAAACAAGCAAACTGCACCAGCAGACGGCCAAGAATAGAATTGTCGCAGACCTTACTTGTTTCATAGCCCGTATTTCGCAAAATTATGTCTCGCCAGCACGCCTCTCGCATCGGTGAAGGCCGCACGCTCTTGGGCAGCGCGTCGGGCGGGCAACTTCGTGAATTTCTACGTCACGCCGTAGAGGCGCTGGCATCGCTTCCAAGTGCCTACACTGCGTCCGTCCATGGGCTGCAGCCAGTGAAACGTTATGAGGCTTTCCACGCCGTGCTGGTCCGCGACGCCGGCGATTCACTCGCTGTGATGGAACTGGTTCTGGCTCAACCGGCGCTCAGCTCGCAGTTGATCGACAATCTCAACGCGTCGATACATCTGCGAGCCGTGCTCACAGACTTGTTTCTGATCGATGAGATTCTGAAAGCCGCCGCCACACTGGAAATTCCGGCGACGGAATCGCCGGACTATCCATAGTTAACGCCGCGCCAAAGGTCGACAGCACTCTACTAACCAAGGTGTCCTTGTCCCTTAGGGGTCCGCCATCTACATTCAAAGACATCGCCCCTCGCCACCCGACTGGTCTACGTTGCTGGCGTTCACCAGCCCCACACGGGACGAGTCCAGCGAGTGTTTGGAACAGGAAAGGGGCTTTGCCAACGACTCGTGAAGGGGCTCTCGGCACTAGCGAAGGGATACTTGCTGCTGGTTTGGGCTGCCGCCGGCACGGGTCTCTTCCTAACCTGGCGCGACTCTTCTCCGCTCGCCCTCGCGATTCTGCCCTGTCTCATCGGCGCCATAGCATCCTCGGGACTTAAGGTCCGGCTGCCAGGCGTCACCGGGACACTTTCCGTCAATTTCGTCTTCGTTCTGACGGCGATCGCCGACCTGCCGCTCAGCCAGGTTCTGCTCGTCGGTTGCTGTGCCGCGGTGGCCCAATCCTGGATCCGGTCCCGCGGTGGGACCTCGGCGGTTCAGGCTGCGTTCAATCTCGGCAACATGACTCTTTCGGCGGTGGCCGGCTATGCAGCCTTTCATTGCCCCCTTCTGACAGGCGTGCTCGCCCGCCTGCCGATTCAATTGATAGCCGCCACCGCGGCTTTTTACTTGGTTAACACCTCGCTTGTGGCGGGAATCATATCGCTTGCCGAGCGAAAATCATTCGCTCAGGTCTGGCGCGCCAGCTTCGGCTGGGTGTTGGCCCACTATCTGGTCGGGGCCGCAATATCGGTCTTACTGCACATTTCGGTCGCCTCTCTCGGCTGGTCTTCGTGGCTCCTCATCCTGCCCGTGCTCTACCTGATCTATCGATCCTACAAGCTGTATCTCCGCAGCATCCAGGAAGCGGCAGAACTGGCGCGCGCCAAGGAAGCCGCCGAAGAGTCCAGCCAGCTCAAGTCCGAATTCCTGGCGAACATGAGCCACGAGATCCGCACGCCCATGAACGGTGTTCTCGGCATGGCGGAACTCCTCTTCACCACACCGCTCGCGCCGGAGCAGCGCGAATACGTGGATGTGATTCACGGATCGGCATCCGCTCTGCTGGCCATCATTAACGACATTCTGGACTTATCGCGTATTGAGGCAGGCAGATTGGAACTGCACCCCGAGCCGACCGATCTGCATGAGATCGTGTGGGCCGTGATCCATCTCTTGAGTCCCCGGGCCAGCGAAAAAGGGATCGCCCTGCGACATACATCAGCGCCCAACACGCCATCCCATTTCCTTTGCGACGCGGGCCGTGTACGGCAGATCCTTCTGAATCTGGTCGGCAATGCCGTGAAATTTACCGAGCAGGGAAGCGTCGCCATTAACGTCGAGTTAATCGAGGAATCGGACGCCTCAATGCTTGAGTTTCGAGTCAAGGATACCGGCATTGGGATTCCAGATCAGCTCCATAAGAGGCTCTTCCGTCCCTTCGTCCAGGGCGATGGCTCGACCACTCGAAAGTACGGCGGCAATGGCCTCGGCCTGAGCATCAGCGCGCAATTGGTTTCGCTCATGGCGGGTACCATCGGAATGACCAGTCAACCCGGCGAGGGATCGACATTCTGGTTTCGGATTCCGTATGTGGAGTGTGCAGCGCCGGAGACACCGGCAAAGGGCACGCTGCCTGTGCAGGAACCCGCCCCAGTCGCAAGCGGCAAGGCGCTGATCCTGGTGGTCGACGACCATCCGATGAACTTGAAATTGATGCAAGGGTTCATTCAGAAGCTCGGCTGCGCGTGTGTGCTCGCGCGCAACGGCCGCGAAGCGATTGACATCCTGGCGAGCCAATCGGTGACCGCCGTGTTCATGGATTGCCAGATGCCGGTTATGGACGGCTTCGAAGCCACTACGGAAATCCGCCGAATGGAAGGCGCGGCGCGCCACACTCCCATCATCGCCATGACCGCCAATGCTCTAGCCGGCGATCGGGAGAAGTGTCTGGCTGCGGGCATGGACGACTACATGAGCAAGCCGGTGAAACTGGCTCACCTTCGAACGCTGATTGAGTCGCTCGGAGCGCAGCCGTCTCCCCCGTTCACGGCTTCTTGTCACTCATGAGGTTTCTGCGCGCGATAACGGGGCCGATCGTGACGATGCTCATAGGCGGGCTGCTGACGGTCTGGCTGGTGCGGCAAGCGCCAGGTTACGGTACGGATCCCGCCGAATTGGATGGGCGCTGGAGCGCAGAGAGTCTCGCCGCTTTGCGCGCCAACCACCAAAACCATTTGACTGTGTGGCGGCTGTACACCGGGTACCTCAAGGGATTGGCCCGGGGTGATCTGGGCACTTCACTCGCGTGGAACCGGCCGGTGGCGCAGCTTCTCGGAGAGCGTGGGTGGGTGACGCTTCGCTCTTCGGGCCTGGCAGTGTTCCTCGGATGGGCCTCCGCCGTCGTGGTGGCTCTCACCTATCGTTTTCGTGCCTTGCCTTTCGTGAGCGGCGTCTCCCGAAGTTCGGCTTCCGCGCTCCTCTGTTTGCCGTCTCCGGCAGTCGCTCTGCTTCTGTGTATCGTGTTGCGCCCGGCATTACCTCAACTGATCGCAGCCGTGGTCACCGGGCTGGCCATCTTCGCACGGGTGCTCTTACCATCGTCTGCCGTATTGTCGGCTTCGGAAAGCGAGCCCCACGTGCTCCAGGCGCGGGCGCGCGGCGTCCACTCGATTCGCCTGGTGATTTGGCACGTTCTCAGGTGCGCGGCTCCAGCCCTGCTATCGTTGCTGGCCGCCTCAGTCCCCGTCGCGTTCGGAATTGCCGTGCCGGTTGAAACCGTTTGCAATCTTCCGGGCGCGGGGCAGCTGGCGTGGCTCGCAGCCGAGAAGCGCGACTTGCCGGTACTGACGGGTCTCACGTTCGCCCTGATGGCGGTCACGCTGCTATCCACTAGCCTTGCCAAGGCATGGTCCATAACAGGACCGGAACTGGCGGAAGGAAGGACGGCGTGAGGCCGCGGCGGAAAATGGCGGCTGCGATCGGGCTGTCGATACTGGCGGCATGCAGTTTTGCGGCGGGGTGGATCTGCCCATCTGGTTACGCGGCGCAGTTTCGCGATGCGCCCGCTGTGGCGCCGTGCGCCCGGTTTCCCCTTGGTACGGACGAGCTCGGGCGCGACCTTCTGGCGCGCACGCTGTATGGCATGCGTCTCTCATTCCTGCTGGCGGGTTCGGCCGCGCTTGTTTCGAGCGCCATCGCCGGCCTGGCTGGAATCGCAGCGGGAGTGTTGGGTAAGGTCTTCGAACAGAGTCTGGAAGCCTGTTCCAACCTCCTGATGTCGCTGCCTTGGCTCTTTCTCCTTCTGCTCGCGCGGGCGCTTATGCCCCTGGGGATGCCGGCGGAGACCTCGGTTCTGGTCACCTTTCTTCTGCTCGCGTTACTTGGTTGGGCTCCCGCGGCACGCGTCGTTGGCGCATCCGCACAGTCGCTCCGGCAATCCGGATTCACGCTGCGCGCTCGCGCGGAAGGCGCGGGGAATTGGCGCTTGATCTGGCATCAGCTATGGCCCAACCTGCGGCCGCTCATTGCCACTCAGTTCTTGGTTTTGCTGCCCGGCTTCATCTTGAGTGAAGCCACCTTGAGTTTTTTGGGGCTGGGCGTAGGCGAGCCTTTGCCATCCTGGGGCGGCTTGTTCCGAAATCTCGAAGATTACTCGGCGGTTGCGGAGCAACCCTGGCGAGTGGCGCCGCTGGTTCTGATGTTCTTGACTGTCGCTTGTCTGCAAAGTCTCTCTTCGGAGGCATCTCAGAGGAAAACATGAAAGGCGTTTCGCTGGTTCTGTTGACTGCATTGCAACTGTCGGCTGCCGGGCATTGGGGTGGTGAGCTTCGCTTTGCGATCTATTCCGACCCGAAAACGTTCAACCCGCTGCTGGTAACGGAGCAATCCGCCGGCGTGGTTCGGTATTTGACTGGCGGCATGCTCATCCGCTGGAATCATGCCACTCAAGCCATGGACCCGGAACTTGCGCAGAGTTGGCGCGTCTCCCCCGATGGGCGTGAGATTCGATTTGAATTGCGTCCAGACGCGCGATTTTCCGACGGTGCGCCAGTCACCGCGCAGGATGCCGCGTTCACCTTCCATACGCTATTGGATCCCAAGACACCGTCGCCCGATGCGGATGCGTTTCGACTCGGTGGACAACAAGTAACCGTCGAGGCGCCCAGTGAGCGCGTACTGGTTTTGAAATTCGCCCAGCCGATCGCGGGAGTCGAGCGTCTATTCGGTTTCATCGCGATTGTGAGTCAGCGGACTCTTCAGAGTGCCGCCGATCCGTCACGTATGCCCACTGCCGGGCCATTCCACGTGGCCGAATACCAACCGGGCGCGGAAATCTCTCTAGTGCGTAATCCGTATTATTGGAAGACCGTCGATGGCCGGCGCTTACCGTATCTTGATGGAATTCGACTCAAGATCCGGCAGGACCGCGCGCTCGAAGTCAACGACCTTTTGAGTGGAGAGCTCGACCTCATCGATAGCGTCGATCCGAAAGCATTCGCTCGATTGGCGAACAAAGGTAGCGTCACGGCCATCGATGCTGGTCCCTCCCTTGACTCGGAGCAGCTCTGGTTCAACCAGAACCCTTCGGCGCCATTGGCCGATTACCGCAAGGCCTGGTTCCACTCGCCGGAGTTCCGCCGGGCGATCTCTTTGGCCATTCATCGAGACGACTTGGCACGGCTCGTTTTTGACGCGCATGCCCAGCCTGCGGCTGCGATTGTGCCTGCCTCCAATCGCGCGTGGAACAATCCTGCGCTCAAGCCTCCTCCGTTTGACCCGAATGCCGCACAAAAGCTTCTGTTCTCCGCGGGCTTTCGTTTGGATAAAGGTGAGCTGCGGGATACCGCCAAACACCCCGTGCAGTTCTCTATCATCACCAATGCGGGCAGCTCCAGCCGGGAGCGCTTAGGCGTACTGATCCAGCAGGATCTCGAGCGGATTGGCATTCACGTGCGCCTGATTACGCTGGATTTCCCTTCCTTGATTGAACGCATCACGCGAACTTTCGACTATGAAGCTTGCCTCCTCGGCATGGTGAACGATGACCTCGATCCGAATTCACAGATGAATGTGTGGCTCAGCTCCGGTCCAAGTCATCTCTGGTATCCGGGCGAAAAGACCCCGGCAACCGAATGGGAGGCCGAGATTGACAAGTTGATGGTTCAGCAAAGCCGTGAGACGAAAACGGCTCTACGCAAGAAAGCCTTCGACCGCGTGCAGGAGATCGTCGCGGAGCAGGTTCCCGTCATCTTTCTAGTGGGCAAACACTCCTTGTGCGCCTACGGCCCGCGTGTCGGAAACGCATCTGCTTCCCCATTTTTTCCGCAGACGTTCTGGAACATCGACCAACTGTACATCCGTGCCGGCCACCCATGAGCCAGTTACTTCGAGTGCGGTGCAGTGCGGGCTATGGCGGCTCGACGGTTCTTGACTCGCTGGAATTCTGCCTGGCGGAAGGCGAAGCGTTTGGCTTAGTAGGTGAGAGTGGAGCGGGGAAGAGCACTGTCAGCCTGGCGTTGCTAAATCTGCTGCAATGGACCGGTGGTTGGGTCAAGGGTGAGGTTTTGTTGCGCGGACAGAATCTTCTGTCATTGCGCGAACGGGAAATCCGGCGCTTCCGCGGCAAAGAAATCGCGCTGGTTCCCCAGAGCCCGCTCGCGTCGCTGAACCCGGCATTGCGCCTGGAAACGCATTTCAAAGAGGCCTGGAATGTGCACTCCAAAGAGTCCTGGCGTCTGGCACGTGCCCGGATCGCGGAGCTATTGTCGGCCGTCCAGTTGCCGTCAAACGATCCGTTCTTGAGGAAGTACCCGCGGGAACTGAGCGTCGGAATGGCGCAGCGGCTGGTCATCGCTCTGGCATTGTTGCACCGTCCTGCGTTGGTGATCGCGGATGAGCCCACCAGCGCTCTCGATCCCGTGACTCAAGCCGACATCCTGAAGCTATTTGCCGGCATCAACGCGGGTGGTTCTGCTCTGCTTTACATCTCGCACGATCTCCCTTCGGTGGCTACACTGTGTGGACGAGTGGCGATTCTGCAGCGCGGCCGGGTGGTGGAAGAGGGTTCTTGCGATGAGGTATTTCGGAAGCCGGCGCACCCCTACGCGCACCGGCTGGTCCAAGCGGTTGCAGCCTGGCCGCCGCGCTAGTGTAGTGCGCCATGCAGAATGCAGTTAGACTCTGTGGGGCAGACGATCGGTTTCAGTCGTCTGCCGGTGCCGCACAGCGGCAGACCGTGAAAGACGACGGTCTGCCCTACAGAAGGCCGCGAAACACGCCTCGTTATTTGTAACGCAGGCTGCTAGTTGACACAGGATCAGTTATCTCCGTTTCCGGGGACGGAACTGCCCCACATCGCCGAGCTACCCCACATCGCAGAGCTGCCCCACATCGCGGAGTTGCCCCACATCGCGGAACTGCCCCACATCGCCGAGCTTCCCCACATCGCGGAGCTGCCCCACATGGCGGAATCGCCCCAGAGCACCGAGGATCCCCACATGGCCGACGTACCGCTGGTGGGTGCCATAACGTTCGAGCCCCACACGGCTGTGTTGCCCCACATTGCCGAGCTACCCCACAGGGCGGTGGGGTTCGAGGTCACGTAGATGCGACCCGTGGAGGAAACGTAATTCGCTTTGGGCGACAGCGCCGGTTTGGTCGCCGTATCGTGGTCCGCAAGGGCGGCCTGGATATCCAGATAGCCCGCGCCAATTGTCAGCGCGTCGTAGTAATCGGTGTAAGAAACGCCGCCGTCGACGACCGTTGATTGAGCCGGGAAAACCTTGTAAGCGGTCTTCATCAACCGCGCTTTGATGGTGTCGGGCGTAATGCCGGGCTCGCGGGAAATCAAGAGCGCGGCTGTCGCGCTGACTACCGGAGCCGCCATGCTGGTGCCGTTCAAGATGAGATAAGCAGGAGCGCCGCCGAGCCCATAGCTGGAAGGCGGAACAATGTTGCCGGGATACTCCGAGGCCAGCGTGGAACCCGGAGATAACACCGAAATCGTCTCGTTGCCGGGAGCCACGAGGTCCGGCTTGATAAACCCGTCAACGGTGGTCGGTCCGCGCGAGCTGTAGCTGGCTACCAGGTCATCGTTGCGGGTATCGGTGTCCATCGGCTTCATGGCGCCAACGGTGATGACATAAGGGTCATTGGCCGGCGAATTGATCGTGGCGTAGCCGGCGCGTCCTTCGTTTCCCGCCGCCACAACCACCGTGATCCCCGCTTTCCACGCCTGCTCGACCGCGATGCACAACGGGTCCAATACGTAGGTCTCTTGAATCGGCCGTCCCAGCGACAAGTTAATCACTTTGATGTTGTATTTGCTCTTGAGTTGAATGGCCGTCGCGATCGCCGAGATCACCGTCGAGTCGGTGCTGCCGCCGTTGGCGTTGAGCACCTGCAGATCGACGAGATTTACGCCCGGTGCGATTCCCGCAAAAAAGTTCGAACCGTTCTTAGAGCTTGTGCCGTTGCCCGCGATGATTCCGGCGACGTGCGTGCCGTGGCCATACACGTCGTTCTGCAGGCCGACGAAAGACTGGCGGTATAACGGGCGCGGGAGATCTGGAACGTTAGCGATTCCGCTGTCGATCACCGCGACCGTTACACCTGAGCCTTTCAAGTTAAGCGACCAGGCGGCGGGCGCGTTCACAGCGTATTCGTAGTGATCATAGGTAGGTGTCAAGCTGCGGTCCGGGGTGATGTAGGTAACCGTCGGATCGTTGGATAGCTTGACCAGATCGTTGGGAGAAATGGTCATCAGGAGCCCGCCAACAAGCGGGAGATCGGTCAAGATAGTGCCGACGAGGCCTACCACGGTGCCCACCAACCCCCCGACGATGCCGCCCAGGCCGCCACCGTTATTGCTGCTGCTGGCGTTTGAGTTGCGTTGTACGATGACGTTGAATTGAGGCGGCAGATTGCCCTGCAGGTCCCTGGAGACCTTGCTTGTATTCAATGCCGGCGCAGAATGCACCATCTGAGTTAAGGTTCCCCAGAGCAGAACCAGCAACAGACGTTTCTTCAAATGGGCCTCCTCGATAGCCGCCCAGTTACCCTGGAAACTCCTGAGAAACTGTTCACGCTTTCGATTCTGTACTAGCGAGGCCTGCGCAAGAAGTTCTGTAGGTACTGTTGGGGTTGTAGAGGTACTGTCGGGGAAATGGCGACACACAACCCCCGAAATGTTTTAAACAACTGATGCGAGGTTGTTACGCCGGTACTGTTAACGTTCGATAGCAAAGGCCAGCAGCACGTTGCCGGGAAGCCCACCACGCGACGGGTAGCCGGACAGAGCGAACAACATGCCGCCCGCAATCACCGGTCCTGCCACGTCAATGGCCCCGCCGCGAGCTGGAATGCCGTTGACTGCCTTGTATTCGTGCGCGGTGTCGTAATCCCACAGGATCTTGCCATTGGCCGTCGAGTAGGCGCGCAAGTGGCCATCTTCCGCGCCCGACCATACCAGCCCGGGAGTTGCGGTGACCGCAGCTGATTGCGCCGGGCTGCACTGCCGGCGCTCACCGCAGCCCGGTGGAGGTGTCTGCCATATGCGCTCGCCGTTGTCGATACGGAACGCGAACATGCCGCCGCCCTTGTTCGGATCGAGGTCGTAAGCGCGGTCGTTGCTCCCCGGCTTGAAACTCAGGTTGAATGTGATATCGGACAGCGCCGCGTAAACGTTGCTCGCGTCGCTGGCGATGCCCCACTCGATGCCGCCAACGGTGCCGCCCACCCCGATACGTGACTGCCACAACACCTGGCCCTTCTTGTCAGGATCGACCGCCCAAACCACGGCGGATTTCTGGCCGAGCAGCAGCACCCGCTTTCCGTTGGGCTGCGACGCCAGGATGGCCGAGGCTGCGAAATCGAAATCGGGTCCATCCGAATCGGGGCAGTTCACCTTTCCGGGAAGCTGGCACGAACTGTTCCAGGCGTCTTTGGGAGTGAATTGCTTCGACCAAAGGATTTCGCCGCTCGTCATCCGGAGCGCTACCAGCGCATCGCTCATGGTGGTGGGAGGGTCGGAATAGTTGTCGCCCGTTGTGACGTACATCGTGTCGCGATCGGGATCGAGAGTCGGCGCGGTCCACACGCCCGCGCCCGAAGGGCCATATGTCACCGCGCCCTGCTTGGTCTTGGGACGTTCCTTGGCGGCTTCCGCGATCGTGTATCGCTTCCACAGCACCCTTCCGGACGCGGCATCCAAAGCCGACTCACTCCCGCGGAAAGTGCAGCACTGATAGCCCGAGGCCACCGAAAGCGCTTCTTCGCGCGAGGCGGAGCCCACAAATAGCCGGTTCCGATAGTACACGGGCGTGGCTGTCACCGTGGATGCCGGATGCTCATCGGGCCGCATCTTCCAAAGCTGTTTACCGGTGGACGCGTCGAGCGCGTAGACATAGCCGGCGGAGTCGCCAAAGAACAACGTGGGATTGCCGGTGATCTCGCCCACCGTGATGCCCGAACGCACTTGTGACTGTACGGTGGTGGTCCAATAGACGCAGCCGGTATCGGCATCGAGCGCAAACACGCTGCCGTCCTGTCCGCCGGCGAATATCCTTCCGCGGTATACGGCAGGCTGCGAGCGCAGGATCGACGTATCCGGGAAGGCGAAGGCCCACTTTAATTTCAGGCGCGGCAGATCGGCCGGTTCGATGCCCGCGTCCTTGGCGTCCTGGAAGCGCGTATTCGCCAAACCGCCGCCCCAACTTGCCCAGCCAGGGCCTTGGCCCCATGTCGCGCCGGCAGAACAGGCATTGGCGATCTCCTCGCGTTTCCGTTGCACCGTGACCGCCGTGCCCAGGAAATTGGCGAGTTTGATGCGCTCGTCGGCGGAGAGAGGCGCGGCCTGTGCCTTCATGACGCCGCTTTCGAGCGTCCGCTGAATGGCTGTGGGCGTCATCGTCTTGAGCACCGCCAGTTGCGGGATGCGCCCGCTGGCGCCCGTAGCGGAATCGTGGCAGGAGGAGCAATGCTTCTGGAAAAGCTGCGCAGCGTAGGGATCATCAGCGGCGCACATCACAAGCGGCGCTAGCAACAATAGATAAAGAGATCGCATGGCGTTCCTGCTCCGTTGCCTGATTGGCGTACGAAGGAGTATATCAGTTTCGCGCCGACAAACTGCCCCACAAGTTGACATGCCGCGGCGGAGTACGTACGCTGGTCCAACCGGGGAGGGCTTTTGCAATATGCCGGAAGCAGGACTCAAGCGGAGCGAGGCCGCGACAAACACCGGACACGGTTTGGGTTACGCCTGGTACGTCGTAATCGCGCTCACCGCGATCTACATGTTGGGCTTCGTCGACCGGCAAGTTCTCAGCCTTCTGGTTCGGCCCATCAAGCAAGATCTGCACATCAGCGATACCAGCGTCGGTCTCCTGCAAGGTTTGGCCTTCGCACTGTTCTACACGCTCATGGGGTTGCCGCTGGGACGACTGGTGGATACGCGCAACCGGCGCAATTTGATCTCACTCGGCATCGTGGTCTGGAGTTTGTTCACATCGGCTTGCAGCCTGGCGCGCAGCTTCGGCACGCTGTTTTTGGGCCGCATGGGCGTAGGCGTTGGGGAAGCCACCCTTTCACCAGCAGCGTACTCGTTGATCTCCGATTACTTCCCCACCGAAAAGCTGGGAGTGGCGATCAGCGTCTACTACATGGGCGTGTATCTCGGATCTGCCCTTTCGTTTTTCGTTACGGGTTTGGCCATCGACGCTCTGGCGCACACACCGGTGATCCAAGTTCCTCTATTGGGCGCGATGGCGTCGTGGCGCATCACGTTTCTGCTGGTGGGGGTGCCCGGCCTTCTGTTCGCGCTCCTGGTGTATACCATCCGCGAACCGGTACGCAAGGATTTACTGAGAGCGAAGGACGGCCGGAGCAGCCAGCTCAGTTTCGGCCAGACGGTCGCGGAAGTTCGTAAGCGATGGAAGTCGGTGGCCGGAACGTCCCTGGGAGCGATCTTTCAATCGGCTTGCGCGTTCGGCCTGCTGGCCTGGACGCCCACATTCTTCCAACGGGTGCATGGATGGACGCCAGGGCAATCGGGGCGCGCACTGGCCGTGATCCTGGTGAGTTTCGGGTGTTTCGGTATGTGGTCGGGTGGGGCGCTCGCAGACCGCTGGCATCGGCGGGGCGTGCTGGAAGGCCCCTTGAAAGTCGGCGTGGTCAGTGGGATCGGTACGGCAATCCTGCTGCCGCTTGCGATGCTGGCGCCGCGAGCCGGGTGGACGCTGGCTCTGTTAGTGCCGGGAATCTTCTTCATGGCGCTCCCGACCGGCACCGGCGTTGCCGCTCTGCAACGCATCTTTCCCAATCAGGTTCGCGGCCAGGTTTCCGCGCTATTCCTGTTCTTTCTCAATCTGGGAGGCCAAACTCTGGGGCCGCTGGGACCGGGTTTTCTCAACGACCATCTTTTTCATAACGAGAAAATGATCGGTCCTTCGATGGCGATTACAATCGGTGTCGCGGCCATCCTGATGATCTTTGCGTTCCTCGCTACTTACCGGCCCTACCAGGCGGATTTCCGCGCCATGCATTCCGCCACCGCATCTAATCGGGCATGAACTTACAACTCGAAGGGAAAACGGCCCTGGTGACGGGCTCGACTGCCGGCATCGGCCTGGCGATCGCAACCGCCCTGGCGAAAGAAGGCGCGGCCACCATCGTGAATGGGCGCACCGAAGAAAGGGTGAAGCGCGCGATGACGGTTAGCGGTGCGGCGCAGGGCATCGCTGCCGATCTGGGTACCGAGGCCGGCGTGCGCGCCACCATCGAGCGCTTCCCGGAAGTCGACATCCTGGTCAACAACCTCGGCATCTTCGAAATCAAGCCGTTCGAACAGATCCTGGATAACGACTGGCGCCGCTTTTTCGAAGTCCACGTATTGAGCGGCGTCCGATTGAGCCGGCACTACATTGGTGCGATGAAACGCAAGAATTGGGGGCGCATTGTGTTCATCTCGAGTGAATCGGCGCTCCAAATTCCGGTGGAAGTGATTCATTACGGGATGACCAAGACGGCGCAGCTAGCAGTGGCGCGCGGTCTGGCTGAAACGACTGCGGGTACCGGCGTAACCGTCAACTCAGTGCTGCCGGGACCGACAGCGTCCGAGGGCGTGGAGGAGTTTGTATGCAGGCTGGCTCGCGAAATGAAGACCGATCGTCAGGCGATCGAGCACGGTTTCTTCCAAGATGCGCGTCCGACTTCGCTCTTAAAACGATTTGCCACGACGGATGAAGTGGGGGCGGTGGTGGCGTTCGTCTGCAGTCCCCTCGCGTCTGCGATCAACGGCACGGCGTTGCGTGCAGATGGCGGCGTGGTGCGTTCGATAGCTTGAATAGGGACGTCTGCTATTGCTTCGCAGCCGTCGAGGGAGCCGGCCGGTCCGTGTAGGTCTGCCCGCTCGGCAGTGTGACTGAGACGAAAATGCCGCCCGGTTCGCCGCTCTGCAATGGGTGGCACGCGATGGTGACTTTGTCTCCGGGTTTGATCAGGTTGGATTTCCAGCCGGCGCGGATCAATACGGCGGGCGAAGTCATCTCCACATTCCAAATGTCCACGCCGCCTTTGTCGTTGGGGACTTCCATCTCGATCCACGAGTGCGGATTGGCCCACTTGAACTGCCGGATCGTGCCCACCAGGTTGACGGTCTTGTTGCGGTCGAATCCCGCCATGGAATGGTGCCCGTAGGCTGCACCGGCAAGACCCAGCGTGAGTACGAACGTGCACGCCAAAAATAAGATTTGCTTCTTGAAGTGATTCACAATTCCTCCTTACCTGCGTCACAAATAACGAGGCGTATTTCGCTGCCTTCCGTGGGGCAGACCGTCGTCTTTCGCGGTCTGCCAGGGTGTGCGAAGCGCGCCCTTGCGCCGCTGTGCGGCGCCGGCAGACGACAGAAACCGATCGTCTGCCCCACGGAGTTTACACTGCATTCTGTATGACGCACTACACTAGCGCACATTGGCGCTCGATGATTGCGTGCTCGGCATATGTGCGTTGAGGTCGGGCAGACAAGACGCTTCCGTGATATCCGTGTCATTCGCCCGTCTCCAGCGCTTGGTCATTTTCCATTCGCCTTCCCAGTTCTTCGGGTCGCTCAAGGTATATTCGATCTCGAGAGTGGCGCCGTTGTTGATCAGGCGCATGCGCTCGATGATGTGTAACGCGTCGCTGGCCGGGATTCCGTTATCGATCCAGTGATGATCGTCCACGAAGCCGGTGGTATCCACCACGAGCGAGTCGCCTTCCCAATGCCCGATCGACTCGCCGTTGAAACTGCGCACCACCAGGTCGGGATCCGTGTGCTTGCGGCCATCCAGGAAGATGGTGCGGACGCTGTTCATGAAGCCGCTGATCATGTAAATGGCTGTGGGGATTTGAACCATGGCGATTGGCCACACACGCGTCATGATCACCGGAAGCCCGGCGGGCCAGCATTGGCCGATGTCGTCGTGGTAAGCCTTGCCTTCCGCGGCCGCTTTCTTAGCGGCATCGTAATGAATTTGCGCCGAGGGCGTCAGCTTGAAACCGGCAGGCGGAGAGAAGCGGAAGCCGTTATTCGGTCCGCCCGCGTGCATCCAGGTTCCGGTCAGGTCGAAGGGTGGTTTGGGGCGGGCCTTGGCGAGGTTCGATGGCGCGAGCGCGCTCGGCTGCGTTTCTTCCTGGGCGATCGCGGGCAGCGCAATGGCCAATACGCCAATCGCGGCCACGACCACGGAAATTCGAAATCGCCTCTGCATCATCGACTCCTCTCTCAATAGCGCGCCCGCCTCAGTGGTCGCGCACTTTCATCCGGACCACGCCATTTTCATCTATGTATTCGCGGTTATTATCGCAGACAAACTCGACCATCTCGTAGTTGGGCATGCGCCTGTAGGCCACTGTGTACGTCATTGGCTTCTCCAGCACGACCGGATCCTCGATGGTGATCTGATCGTGCAGGACATCGGGCGCCACGAGGTGGAATCGCTCTGTGATGCGCATCTGCTCGCTGTGCGGCATGCCGCGGTATCCGTTCACAGTCGTCTTGATTCCGATCGTGTCCACCACCAGCGTGTCGCCCTCCCAATGGCCGACGGAACGCCCATAATAGCCGGGCGCCACGTCCTCCAGCTTGGCCTGCGGCCGGTCGAGATAAACCCGGCGCACTTCGCTGAATGCCTCGCCGATGATCGTCACCTGCTTGGGCGTTTGAATGATCTCGACGGGATAAATCGCAATCGACATCATGGTAGGCACGCCATAAGGAACGCATTGAACGCTGCCATTGACCAATTGTTCTCCGCGCTTCTGAGCCTCGGCCTCTCGGGCGCGCTTCTCTTCATACGGCTTGGCGTATTCCGGCTTCAACACCAATGGTGTGGGCGGGGGAGCTGCCAATTTCGGATCGGCGCCGCGGCCGCCGCGGTAAATGCCCCACGCGCCAGTCAGATCGGGATGGTCTGCGGTCTGGGCCTCAGCGGCAAACGGCAACAGGCTCAGCGACGACAGGAGCGCGGCGATCACACGTTGATCCATGGGCTCCTCATGCGATCAGGGCTGACGGCCAGGACCATTTCCCAGCCTGCGGCCATCGGGTAGCGTTGCGGTTTGGAGGAATCCGCCGGACTGGCCATTCTTCAGAGGGCTGATGATCAGCGTGACCTTGTCGCCCTTGTGCAGGCTGCTGAATTTCCACCCGCTCTGCTGGAGAATACTGGGGCTGCCCAGCTCGATGCTCCAATGCTTCACCGCGCCCTTGTCATCCGGTACATCGATCTCGATATAGGAATGGGGGTTGGTCCATTCGAATACGGTGACTGTGCCGGTGAGGGTCATGCGCTTTTCCATATCGAACATCGAGAAGGAATGGTGCGCTAAGGCCGGCATCATCAGCGCGCCTGCCATCAGAGCGGCGATGAAGCACATTCGGATTCGTGTAATTTCGAAGGTCGGCATTTGCGAATCCTTCTCAGTTTACAGAAAATGAACGCCTGTGGCAGAACGACTATCCATAGACGCCCAATGCGCGCAAATCCGCGTGCACGGCCACCGCGGCGCCAGGGCTCGTCTGCCTGAGAACACGATTCCGGGTTTCGAGTACGCGATCGACCACGGTGTGGATGCTTTGGAAATGGATTTGGCGGTGACCAAAGACGATGTCCTAGTGGTTTCGCACGATCCAATCTTGCACGCTCCGGTCTGCAGCGGCCCTCGGGAGAACGCTGTCATCCGGGAGATGACGTTTCGAGAGCTAGGGCGGTGGGATTGTGGGGCGACGCAGAATCCGCGCTTTCCGTTTCAGAAGCCGGTGCCAGGCACGCGTATCCCGACTTTGCATGATGTTTTTCAACTATCCAACCGCGGGACGTTCGACTATCACATCGAAATCAAGAGCTTTCCCGGCCATCCGCAATTCGCACCGCCGCCTGAGGAGTTCGCACGCCTGGTACTTGAGGAGATTCGCCGGTTTCGACTGGAGCGGCGCGTTGCCGTGCTCTCATTCGATTTCCGAACTCTTGTGGCGATGCGTAAACTCGCGCCGGAGATTCGGCTGTCCGCGCTCACGGAAACGGATCCGCGCGATTTCGCCTTGATCGCGCAAGATGCCGCCGATGCGGAGATTGTCTCACCGGCCGTCCATCTGGCAACGGGGGAGAAAGTGGCAGCGGCGCATGCAGCCGGCCTTCCAGTCGTGCCGTGGACCGCGAATGCGCCGCAGGATTGGGAACTACTGATCAAGGCTCAGGTGGATGCGATTGTGACTGACGATCCGGCCGCGCTGATCGAATATCTTGAACAGCGCGGCCTACGCTAAACCACAGGCCGGGAGGCCTGTGCTACTTCGCCGGTGTCAGCTCGGCGTACAACTGCGTGATGAACCGCTGCGTCGTCTCGGCTGAATTGGCGACCTTGGAATCGAAATCGGCTGTTGGCTTCGCGGCCAGAACATCATCCTGGCTCTTTCCTTGGCTGATCAGTTGCGCCACCCGGTCGCGCACGGTCAAAAGCATATCGCGGTGCGCCATCACAGCGGTGCGATCCACGGTGGGGCCATGCCCGGGGATGATCTTCGTGTTCGGCCCGGAACGCGCGATGATCTGGCCTAAGCCGTCGATCATGCCATTGAGGCTGCCGCCATTGACGCGGTCAATGTTGGGATATTGGATGGACCGGTAGAAGTCGCCGGACATGATTATATCCGCGTGCACGAAACGAACCATGGTGTCGCCATCGGTGTGAGCCGCGGGGATCGGAATCAACTGCACATCTTCGCCATCCATATGGAACGTGATCGGCCCGTTGTACGTGATCATGGGGAGACCGGGCGCCTTGGTGGGCGGGGGAGTAGTTCCGTTCGCAGCCGGAGACGGATGCATGAGCCGGTTGCGAAGCTGTTCGCGCGCCAGAATCGTTACGCCCATCTTGCCGAAATTTTCGTTGCCGCCGGTGTGGTCACCATGGACGTGCGTATTGACCATGAATTTGATCGGCAGAGGAGAAATGGCGTGAATAGCGGCGGCAATCTTCTCCGACAGTGGCGCAAATTGCGAATCCACCATGAAGATTCCATCCGGCCCGGTCAGCACGCCGATCGTGCCGCCCTGGCCTTCGAGCGTATAGAAATTGTCTGTGATCTTAGTGGTCTTGATCTGGACCTTGCTGAAGTCCTGCTGCTGCGCGGGGGCATTGGCGGAAATGGCCAACAGGGCCAGCACCGCAACCAGCATGGGAATTGCAGTTCGTTTCATCGGAGGTACTCCTTCTGAGAAATGGATTCTCGCATGATAACAGGTCCCAGTGCCGATGGTCGCGCCCGTAGCGTTGCCCGCAACAGCGCCGTCACTTCAGAATCGCGCGCGCGCAGTTGTATCCCGGAGCCCCCATGACGCCGCCGCCCGGATGCGCGCCGGAGCCGCACAGGAAGAGGCCGCGAACCGGAGTCCGGTAACGCGCCCAGCCGGCCAGAGGCCGCATCACAAACATCTGGTCCAGGCTCATTTCGCCGTGAAAGATGTTACCGCCGGTGATGCCGAACCGGCGCTCCAGGTCGAGCGGTGTAAGCACCTGCCGCGCCTCAACGATCGAACGGATGTTGGGGATGTACTCTTCGAGCAGGCTGATTACGCGGTCTCCAAAAGGTTCGCGTAACTCGTCCCAACTTCCCTCGCGCAACGTGTAGGGGGCGTATTGCAGAAAGATCCCCATGATGTGATGGCCAGGGGGAGCGAGCGACGGATCGTACATCGTCGGAATCGTGAGCTCCAGCAGCGGACGCTCGGAGGGGCGTCCATATTTGGCATCGTCCCAGGCTCGCTCCACATACTCGATGTCGGGACAAATGTGCATGGTGGCGCGATGGTGCGGACCCGGGGCTCCCGGAAACGCCGCGAACTCGGGCAGCCCGGAGAGCGCCAGGTTGATCTTGGCGCTGGTTCCTTCGATGCGAAAGCGGTGAATGCCGGCCACGAAATCCGCGGGTAGGGCACTCTCTTCGAGCAGCTTCAGAAACGTTACCTTGGGATCGAGGTTGGAAGCGATCACCGCGGCCTCGATCTCTTCTCCGGTTTCGAGAGCCACCGCATAAGCCCGGCCCCCACGCACCAGCACCTTGGCAACCGGCGCGTTGGTCCGGATCTCAGCTCCCGAAGCGCGAGCCGACGCGGCAATGGCTTCCGATACCGCACCCATACCGCCGCGCACGAATCCCCATAAGCCGCGATGTCCGGCGACGCCGCCCATGCAATGGTGGAGCAGGATGTACGCTGTGCCGGGTGAGCGCGGGCCGCCATTGGCGCCGATCACACCATCGGTCGCCAGCGTAACTTTCACCTGCTCCGATTCGAACCACTCATCCAGGAATTCGGCGGCGCTCTGTGTGAAGACCTTCACCAGCGCCACCAGGTCGCGTCCGCCGAGCCCACGCAGGCGTCCGGCGATTCTTAGATAGTCGACGAAATCGAGCGGGCCGTGCGGCGGAAACTGCGGAGGTGTTGTGAGCAGCAGCCCTTCCACCACTTGCGAGATCCGCTCGAGCTGATCTTCGTAAGCGGGATAGACTTCGGCATCGTGCTGGGAGAACTTGGCGATCTCCGCCAACGTCTTGCCGCGATCCTGCCACATGAAGAAATGGCGGCCGTCTGGAAACACGGAAAAGAACGCTGGGTCTTTGGCGTCCACGTGGTAGCCGAAGCGCTCGAGCGCCAGCTCGCGCACGATCCGTTCCTGGAGGAGGCTCGAAAGGTATGCCCCGGTGGAAACCTGGTACCCGGGCCAGACCTCTTCCGTAACGGCGCAGCCACCCACCATTTCGCGGCGTTCCAGCACGAGCACTCTTCGTTTCGCCCGCGCCAGGTAGGCTGCCGTGACCAGACCGTTGTGACCACCGCCGATAATGATCGCGTCGTATTTCGGCATCTCTCAGCGCTTGCGAAGAGCCACGACTGCCAGTGGCGGCAGCGTAATCGAGATGCTGTGCGCCCGGTTATGCTTGGGCACGCGCCGCGACTGGATGAGCCCCGCGTTCCCGGCATTCGAGCCTCCGAACAGCGCCGAGTCGGTGTTCAGGATCTCCTCGTACGAGCCTTCTTCGGGAACCCCAAACTGATAGCCAGGCCGCGGCACGGGCGTGAAATTGCAGCAGAAGAGCAGAAAATCGCTCGGGTCTTCCCCACGCCGGATAAACGCAATCACCGAGTTATCGGCGTCGTGGAAATCGACCCACTCGAAACCGGAGTGGTGGAAGTCCACCTGGTAGAGCGCCGGGTTCGCACGATAGAGCCGGTTCAATTCGCGCACCAGGTCCTGCAGCTTGCGGTGGTAATCGAACGCCAGCAGGTCCCAGCGCACACCCTGATGGTAGTTCCACTCCTCCCGTTGCCCGATCTCCTGTCCCATAAAGAGAAGTTTCTTGCCCGGATGCGCCCACATGTAGGCCAGAAACGCGCGCGCGTTGGCGAACTGCCGCCACTCATCGCCCGGCATCTTACTCAACAGCGATCCTTTTCCGTGGACCACTTCATCGTGTGAGATGGGAAGCACGAAGTTCTCCGTGAACGCATAGAGCAGACCGAAAGTGATGTGGTTGTGGACGAACTTGCGGTGTACGGGATCTTTGCTGAAGTAATCCAGCATGTCGTGCATCCAGCCCATGTTCCATTTCATGGTGAAACCGAGGCCGTTGAGATAGACGGGCTTCGAGACCCCCGGAAATGCGGTGGATTCCTCAGCCACCGTGAACGCGCCCGGGATGCTGTGCGCCAGTTCGTTGAAGCGGCGCAGCAGGTCGATCGCCTCCAGGTTCTCGTTGCCGCCGTATTTGTTGGGGATCCACTCGCCCGGCTTGCGCGAGTAGTCGAGATACAACATCGAGGCGACGGCATCCACACGCAGCCCGTCGATGTGATACTCCTTCAGCCAGAAAAGCGCGTTGGAAATCAGAAAGGCGCGCACTTCCGAGCGGCCGTAGTTGAAGACCAGCGTTCCCCAGTCGCGGTGCTCGCCCAGGCGCGGGTCGGCGTGTTCGTAGAGCGCCGTACCGTCGAAATAAGCGAGGCCGTGCGCGTCCTTGGGAAAATGCGCTGGAACCCAATCGACGATGACGCCGATTCCCGCCTGGTGGCAGGCATCCACAAAGAACTTGAAGTCGTCGGGGGTCCCGAAGCGCGAAGTGGGCGCATAGTAGCCGATGATCTGGTAGCCCCACGAGCCGGAAAACGGATGCTCCATGATGGGCAACAACTCGATGTGCGTGTAGCCCATCCTCTTTACGTATTCCACGAGATTCACCGCCAGCTCGCGGTACGTGAACGGCTGTCCGTATGGGCCGCGCAACCACGATTCGAGATGGACTTCATAGATCGCAACCGGGGACTTGAGCCAATCGGTGCGCGGGCGAGCCGTCATCCAATCCGCATCGTTCCACTGGTATTGGTGGATATCCCAGACGACCGAAGCCGATTTCGGCGGCGTTTCGCAATAGAACGCGAAGGGATCGGCCTTGAGCTGCTTGTACCCCACGAATCGCGAGCGTACGAAATACTTGTACGCGACGCCTGGCCCGAGTCCCGGAAGAAAGATCTCCCAGACCCCCGTATTGCGGCGCCGCATGGGGTGGCGCCGAATGTCCCAATCGTTGAAGTCGCCCGCTACCGAAACCGTCTCGGCATTGGGCGCCCAGACACCGAAGCGCACGCCGGCCACGCCCTCGGCGCACGTGACACGCGCGCCGAGCAGATCGTAGGCTTGGTTGAGAGTTCCTTCGCCGTACAGGTAGAGATCGCGGTCGGAAAGCTGAGGAGGAAACCGGTAGGGGTCCTCGAGTTCCACCTCACCGCCGTTCCACAAGCGTGCGCGGATCGTATAGCGTTGCGGGTGGCCGTCGAGCGACGCCTCAAAAAGGCCATCGCCGTGCTTCTTCGACATGACGCAGCGCTGATCGCCGCTGATTACCTCCGCCGATTCAGCCTGCGGCAGGAAGGCACGAACCTCCCAGCGCTCGGGAGCGCCCTTCTTGCGGACGCTGTGAGGACCCAGGATACGAAAAGGGTCGGCGTGATATCCTCCAACAATTGCTTCGATGTCCTGCGCGGTCATGAGGGCCTGACACCAAGTATGGCGGATTTCCTCGAAACGATGCCGAAAGCCGAGCTGCATCTGCACCTCGAAGGTTCGGTGGAACCCGAAACGCTGCACGAGCTCGACCCGGCCACGCCCATCGAAGAGTGCCGCGCCATCTATTCGTATCCCGATTTCGACGCGTTTCTGAAGGCCTTCGGCGCCGTTGGAAAACGCTTGCGCACGCCCGAGGACTACGCGCTAGTCACACGCCGATTGCTCGAGCGCCTGGCGGCACAGAACGTTCGCTACGCCGAAATCATACTCGCAGCAGGCGTGGTGCTCTGGAAGGAGCAGGAGTTCGCCCCGATCTTCGACGCCGTCTCGGACGCAGCGCGCGATGCGGCCGTGGAGGTGCGCTGGATCCTGGACGCGGTTCGCCAGTTCGGTGTGGAACCTGCGATGCGCGTGGCGGAACTGGCGGCAGAACGAATGGACCGTGGTGTGGTGGCCTACGGAATCGGCGGCAGCGAAGAACGCGGCCCGGCCGAGTGGTTTACGGAAGTCTTCGCGTTTGCGCGCCGCGCCGGGCTCCGGCTGACGGCCCACGCTGGGGAAAGCATGGGCCCGGAATCCGTCTGGGCCGCCCTCCAATTGGGCGCCGAGCGCATCGGCCACGGGATCGCATCGGTCCATGACCCTGCATTGATGCGCCACCTGCGCGACCAAGACGTCCCGCTCGAAATCTGTATCACCAGCAACCTGGTCACCGGCGTCGTGAAGCACGTGGAAGACCACCCCATCCGGCGACTGTACGATGCCGGCGTCCCGATTGTGCTGAACACCGACGATCCGGCCATGTTCCGCTGCTCGCTGACCGAAGAGTACCGCCTGGCCGCGCGTGTGTTCGGGTTCAGTGAAAACGAGCTGGGCACAATCGCGCAGAACGGGTTTCGATATGCGTTCGGTAGAACTGCTAAGATATCTCTAGGAGATATCTAATGCGGTCGATTGCGCTGAAACTCCCGGATGAGTTGCTGGAGGAAAGCGCCCGCTTGGCGAACCGGCTAAAGCTCACCCGGGCCGAATATATTCGCAAGGCAATCCTGCGTATGAATCGTAGGACCGCTGCTAAGTTCCGCGCAGAGCGCCTGGCTGCGGTCTCAAAACGTGTCCGCGGCGAGAGCATGGCCGTCAATGCCGAGTTTGCCGCGATCGAGCGCGATCCCGATGCCTAATCGGGGCGAAATCTGGCTGGCTAATCTGAATCCTCGTCACGGTACGGAACCAGGTAAGACGCGCCCCGTGCTCATCGTTCAAGCTCAGGCGCTTCTCGACGCCGAACATCCCTCAACCTACGTTGTGCCGCTCACGACCAAGATAATCGACGATGCCGGGCCCCTGCGAATTCGCATCCGGGCCGGCGGCCAGTTGGCGCGTGATTCCGATCTCCTGATGGATCAGCTCCGCGCGATCGACAACAGCCGCCTGGTGCTCGGACCGCTTTCTCGGGTCTCACACGCCATCATGAAGAATGTCAGCGACGCTTTGGCCGAGTTGCTCGGAATGGGAAACTGATCGGATCAACGGCCCCGGCTGCTACTGCTGCGGCGTGTCCTGCAACACCCGATCGAGCGCCGCAGCGTCTTTCGCTCTGCCCTCCTCTTCCAACTGCCGGGCTTTCGATTCCACGGCAACACGGATCGTCTTGTCGTTCGGTGCTGCCGCCAGAGCCTGGCGGTAGTTTTCGATGGCCTCTTCGCTCTTGCCGGCGCGCAGCAAAGCACTGGCCAGGTTGAGCCGCGCGCCCGCGAAATCGGGCCGCTCCGCGAGCGCCAGCCGGAACTGCTCGATCGCCTCCGGCACACGGCCCACGCGCGCCAATGCGGTGCCGAGCAGGTCGTGAGCGTCCGCTCGATTCGGTTCGATCCGTACCGCCGTTTCGAGCATGGCCACCGCGCCCGAAACGTTCAGGCGAGCCAGGGCCAGCACCCCCAGGTTGAAGTTGGCCAGAAAATCATGGGGATACTTTTCCAGCCGATGCCGCATCACGGCCTCCTGCAGCTCCAGGTGCCGGTCGGCCGCATCGCGCGGCAGCAGTTCCAGCCAAAGATGGGCCATTTCGTCGGTGGATTGATCGCCGCTGGTCACCATGCGCGGCGGATGATTCGGATTCCGAACATTGGCCGCAGAGTTGTCGTAGTGGTAGCGCATAGAGATCACCGCTCCTTTGGGCAGCGCAAGCGGCTCACGATAGTAAAACACCGACTGCCAACTGAAATTCCAATCCGGAATGCGGATGAGCCATTTGCGGCTGCCATCCGGCAGTGTGGCGAACGCCTCCAGCAGCTTTCCGAGATAATGCGCGTGCGGATAGATCGCGAGTACATCCATTGCCATAGGCACGCGGAAATCATCGGAGACGACGAAATCGCGCGCACCAGCGGGGATGCGGAGTGCGCGATCGTTTTCCAACTGGACCAGCAAAGGATAATGCGTGGGCGGCTTATCGGTGAAGTAGAGCCCGATCGAAGGACGCACCTCTTCGGACATTCCCACAGGATGCAGGTGAGTGTTTAGCACGAGCGTGTCGCCCGGATTCAGACGCCATGCGAAACCATCCGGCTCGACATGCGGCAGCGCGCCCGGTTTCCAGAACAGAAAGTGGCCGTCCGGATCGTAGGGGTTACGCATGATGGTAAGATCCATCCCCGGAAAACCGCTGGCATCCGGAGCGGCCGTGCGCCGCACCGCGCCGGCGCGATCGACGAACAGGTTGGCATGATGGACGGCGCTGCGATTGCCGGGGCGAATCTCCACGGCGCGGACGAAACGCGGTATTGCCAGTCCGGGCGTGAACACAAAGTTCCAAAAAGTATCCGGTCCCGACGCCGGCGCAGTGATCGAACCGGCGGCGTCCAGCACCAGATCGGGCTGGCCGAGTTGCCAGCCATCTTGGAACTCGGGCGCCACAGGGGCTTTTTCCCGCGACCCTTCCGGTGAACCCGCAGCCACCCAATCAGCGATGTGGCGGATCTGCTCGGGGCTTAACCGCAGCTCGCCGGCGAAATCGCCGTGCCCCGGCTCGGGCAGCCAGGGAGGCATATAACGGCTGCGTGTCACCGTCACGATCAACGCCGCACGTTTCTTCACATCCTCGTAAGTGAGAAGGGAAAACGGTCCCGTCCCGCCGGGGTGATGGCAAGGGGCGCAGAACTGGTAGACGATCGGCGCAATAACGCGCGCGAACGTCGGCGGCGGCTCGGCAGCGCCGTACGCCGCTCCAAACGCAATCCACGCGATGGCGATTGCCCGAACTCCCATGTCCCTTATGGTAGTTCGACGCGCCTCAACCCGCGCGCAGTTCCACGATTAGCGCATCAAGCGCAATGGTCTTCTGAATATTTCTGCGAACCAGCTCAGCCAGCTCATCCGCCTGCGCCACTGCCTTGCGGATCCACGGGAACTGCAGCTTGCCGGCGAGAATCTCCAACTCGCGGTGAATGTCCTGGTTGCGGATTTCACCGCCGCCTTCGCGCAGCACCAGCAGGTCGCGCAGCAGCCCGTAGAGCACCGCCAGGTAGAAATCCAGCTTCTCGTTCTTGCTGCGTCCGATCGTCTCGGAAACCGGCAGCCACGTGGCGAACGGCGCCACGCCCGCGGCCGTCTTCAGAAGCGCCAGCATAGCGCTGCGGCGCTTATCGTAGGTTTCCAGGTCAAGTGAGACCGCCAGGCCAGGGCTTCCCGCTGCCAGCGCGATGCGCCGCTCGGCTTCCTCCAGTTTCCGCGCCTCGACGAACTTGCTCATTTCTTCGCGCTGTAGCGGGGCAAACGCGAACGGCACAGCCCGGCTTCGAATGGTGGGCAGCAAGTCATAGGCATTCTCGGCCGTCATGATCAGAATTAGATGCGGCGGCGGCTCCTCCAGAGTCTTCAATAACGAATTGGCGGCCTGATCGTTGGCGCGGTCCACGTGGTCGATCAGAAAAATGCGCCGGCTGCCTTTGTGCGGCAGATATTGAGCCAGCTCTTTCAGATGCCGCGTCTGCTGAATTGAGATCTGCCGCAAAGGACCGTCCGGGGCAAAGGTGACAAAGTCCGGGTGCGTCGCAAAGAGCAGGGGGTTCTCGTTGCGTTTTTCCGCCGGCCACCGCTCGCGGTCCGCAACGGTCTCCAGGTTGTCGGGAAGGCTCAAATCGTCACGCTCGATCAGTTCCGCATGTCCCAGCAACTGCGCTCCGAGGCGCCGCGCCAATGTGGCTTTGCCCACGCCTTCCGGCCCGGAGAACAGCAGCGTCTGGGCCAGGCGCCCGCGCGCAACCATTTGCTCGAGCGCCCGGACCACGCCCGGATTGCCCCAGAAGTTCTCAAACATGGATGCTCACCGCCTTCCATACCTCTCGTTCCACCTCATCCATCGCCTTACTGCCGTCGATCCGGCAAATCCGCTGCCGCTCGCGCACAGCCAGCGCCTGGTAGGCGTCATACACCTTACGGTGGAACTCGAGCGACTGCTCGTCCATCCGGGTTTCGCTGCCGCCTCCAGCCGCATTCCGCGAATGTGCCCGCGCCAGGCTGGTTTTGACATCGATGTCGATCAGCAGCGTCAGATCGGGCTTCAGCCCGCGGCAAGCGATCCGGTCGAGAGCCAGCACCACGTCGGCTCCCAAGCCTCGGCCGCAACCCTGGTATGCCAGCGTCGAATCCGTAAAGC
The DNA here is from genome assembly GCA_035516375.1 of Bryobacteraceae bacterium. Lineage (GTDB taxonomy): Bacteria > Acidobacteriota > Terriglobia > Bryobacterales > Bryobacteraceae > PSRJ01. Next base: position 1,206 of record DATJAK010000289.1, on the reverse strand, counting down.
GATCGGCCAGCACAATCTCGCCACGATCGAGCGCCGGCAGGATCGTTTCATCCACGTTCTGCGCCCGCGACGCAAAGTATAAGAGCAACTCTGCGGTAGGGCTGAGTTCCTGATTTACCGCGTCGAGCAGAATCTGGCGGATCTTCCGCCCGATTTCCGTCCCACCCGGCTCGACGGTCTCGAAAACGGTTTTGCCGCGCGCGCGCAGGCGCTCCGCCAAGCGGCGCATTTGCGTGGTCTTGCCGGAACCGTCCAGGCCTTCGAAGGTTACGAACAGGCCGCGCGTGAGCATCAGGAATTCCCATTGTAAGAAAGCTGTGGACCCACGGCTATAATAAAGTCGTGCCTAAACCCAAGGAGCTCGAGTGGCGCTTGCAGCGTACCGAGCAACAGCTCCGCCTCTTCCAAAAGATCAGCCGGTTCATGGTGCGGGAGATGAGCTTGCAGGAGGTCCTGCAGGGCGTCGTGGCGCTGGTCGTGGAGTTCACGCAATGCGACTCCTGCTTCGTCTACCTGCTGGATAACGAAGAGCTGGTGCTGTGCGCCTCCAATACGCCGCACCCCTCCACCATCGGCAAAGTGCGGCTGCGCTTGAACGAAGGTCTCACGGGTTGGGTCGCCCGGGAACGGAAACTTCTGGCCATCTCGCGCGAAGCGTACAACGATCCACGGTTCAAGAGTTTCGGCGAACTGCCGGAAGATACGTTCGAGGCTTTCCTTTCGGCTCCGGTAATCGCGCGCAATCGGGTGGTTGGCGTGATCAACGTGCAGCATCGCGTTCCACATCCCCACACCGGAAGCGAGATGGAGGTCCTGACCACCGTCGGCGAGCAGGTCGGATGCGTGCTCGTCCTGGCTCGCATGGCGCCCACAGCGGTTCAGTCGGCTAACCACGCGGAGCTGGTTTTATCGTCCGGGCCAGTGCAGATCAAACAATAGCCCCACCACCCGTTTTATACACAGTTATTTCACGTAGAACAGGCCTAACTCACTGATTCAACTGCGTTAGAAAATTGAGGAAAAGGTGACTGTTCGATAACAATTCCGTTGACGAAACTCACAGGCGGGAGCATAGTGGGGAAGGTTCCAAGAGGTTTGAGGAACAGCAAGCCTCCGGAAAGGTAGCGAACTTGGAGCATTGATCCGCTCTCACCGACTAGCAATAGAAAGACGGGAGCGGGGAGCGAAGAGAAATCGGGCGTATTC
>DATJAK010000288.1:0-7274 GCA_035516375.1 Bryobacteraceae bacterium | reverse complement strand
ACCGGTGCGATCACCGGCCCCGTCGCCGATCTGGTGAAAGAATTGGCGCAGCGGTTGAACGTGCCATACACCATCCTGCCTGTGCCGAATGCCCGCGCGGTGATGGACAATCTGAAGTCCCACAAGGCCGATATCGGTTTTCTGGCTTACGATGCCGAGCGCGCGGCGGAGGTCGATTTCTCGCGCCCCTACGCGCTAATGCACAGCAGTTACCTGGTTCGTGCCGATTCTAACATCAGGGCTTCCGCCGACGCCGACCGCTCAGGTGTGAAAGTTGGCGCGGTGAAAGGGCAGAGCCAGCAGATCTTCGTCAGCAGCAATTTGAAAAACGCGACGCTGCGAGTTTTTGACATCACACCTTCGCAAGAGGAGCTGGAGAAGCTCCTTTTGAGCGGCGAGATCGATGCCTTCGGCGCGAACCGGCAGCGCATGGTGGATGCTGCCGCCCGCGCTCCTAAACTGCGAGTGCTTCCGGATGACTTCCTGGTCGCCGGACAGGCCATCGTGGTCGTGAAAGGAAACCCGGCACGGATCGACGAGCTCAACCGGTTTCTGAACGACGTACGCTCGTCCGGTTTCGTGAAAGCTTCGCTCGAGCGCGCCAAACTCGCCGGCGTGGATACCGCCCCGTAACGGCCGTACAAGCTTTCGAGATTTTCCAGGGTCCGCGCGACTATGGTTTCGGAGGCCCCCGCATGTCCACCGTTCCGTCCGACATCAATACCCAGACACCCCTAGCCGTCGAAAGGCCCTCGACTCTGGGACGCACCGTGCGCGTCGAGGGAAAGATTGTCAGCAACCAGGACCTGCACGTGGATGGTCAGGTGAACGGTACCATCGAGCTTCCTACCAGCCGCTTGACGATCGGGCCCGACGCCAGCGTAAAGGCCTCAATCAAGGCGCAAAACGTCAGCCTGGTGGGCAATGCCGAGGGGACGATCGAGGCCAACGAGAGAGTGGAGCTTTGCAGCCAGTCCCGCATGGTAGGCGACGTCAAGACGCCGCGCCTGGTAATCAAGGACGGCGCTTACATCAAGGGCAACGTCGACGTCGTCGAGCCATCGGCGCCGAAAACACCCAAGCGCAACTGAGGGTTCGGTGTCAGATGGCGCAGCGGCCATGTGCACCGAAAACGGGATCCACGCCGAAAAACCGCGCAACGAAGACCCAGATGGCATGCAGCATAACGCGCGCTCCCGGTGTGGTAGATGTACGTTTGCGTCCTAAGGTTTCAAAAGTGCGCGCAATCAGCGCCCGGGTACTTCAAAAACCCAGATGGCCGCGCCTCCGCGGTCCGGAGGAGTCCGCATCTCCGGAATCAGCGGAGCCCAGGTCATCGGAATCGCTCCGCCATTTCCGACCACAAGTGCGATGTATTGCTTGCCGTTGACGCTGTAGCTGATAGGCGCGGTGTTCGGCACGTCGTTCAGGCGGATGCTCCATAGTACTTTTCCGTTGGAATCGTCGCGTGCCCGGAACCAGCGGTCCATCGAGCCCTCAAACACCACGCCGCCGGCCGTATCCAGCGCGCCGGTGGTGATGGGGGCGCGTTGCCGCTCGGTCCATACCACTTTCCGCGTGGCCATATTGATGGCCGTCATACGGCCGTATTGTCCGTCGGAATCGAGACGGGGCCGTACTTTCCACTGCACGCCGGAAGTCAGGCTGCCGCGCCCGCCCGCGGGAGTTGGAATCAGGTCCATGCACGATTCCACCAGCGGCACGTACAGCATTTTGGTATCGGGGTTGTACGAAGCCGGGTTCCAGTTCTTGGCGCCGCCGGCATGCGGGCATACCAGTTTGGTTTCTCCATCGCCAGGCAGCGTCTTGGGGTTGATGGTTTTCGCGCCAGTCTGGGGATCGATCGCCGTCACTACGTTGGTCAAACCCAGGTCCATCGAGAAGGCATACTTCCCGGAGGCCGCGTCCAGGGCGTCATAGATCGCCATCTTGCCGGAGGTCAAAGCGACCTTCTGGGTCCGGCCATTCACGGGCAGGGGAATCAACTGACGCTCGAAGGCCCAGTCCAGATCCCACTGATCGTTGGGCACGTGTTGGTAGTACCACACCAGCTTGCCGGTATCGGGATTGAACGCCAGAGTGCAATCGGTGTAGAGCGCATCGCGGGTGACGCCGGGCTGGTTCGAAGGGTGCACCAGCGGGCCGGTGTCGTAGGTCTGGCCGACGCCGAAATAGGCCAGGTTCAAGTCCGGGTCGTAACTTCCGGCGGTCCAAACCGAGCCGCCGTTGCGCTTCTCGAGCGGCAGCCCGTTCCAGCTATTGCCGTTGGGCTCGCCCGGTCGCGCGATGGTGGCAAAGCGCCAGGCCTCTTCGCCGGTGTTGGCATCGAGCGCGATGATGAAGTTGCCGCCCGCCGCCCGTCCGCCAACGCCCTGCATCACTTTTCCCTTGGCCACGAGCGGCCCGCCAGTGAGGTTATAGCCGCCCTTAGAATCGGCCAGTGCATGGTCCCAGATGACGCGCCCGGTCTTGATGTCGAGCGCCACCATGTGCACGTCCGAGGTGGGTACGAGCAGCTTGTCACCATAGATGGCCAGATTGCGCTTGGTCCCGGCCTGAAAGTCTTTGGGAAGCTGGCGGGAGTACTGCCAGAGCAGATCGCCTGTGGCGGCGTCGATGGCCTGAGCTTTATCGCCGTATCCGAAGGCGAACAAGACGCCGTCATGGACCAGCGGCGTGGTCTCATTGGCGCCGCTCGCCAGCGACCAACTCCACGCCAGCCGAAGACTGCCTGCATTGGCGCGATCGATCTGCTTCAGCGGGCTGAATCCGACGTCGTCGTAGGTTCGCCGCCAGGTGAGCCAGTCGGAAGCGGGAGGATGGATCAACTGGGCGTCGGTGACGGGTGTCAGCTTGTCCAGCGGGCTAGCCTGGCTGGGCGGAGCGGGCAGCGTCGCGAAGGGCGAGACTCCGCCGCCGGGGCCGTTTGGAATGGGCGGTAGGTCCGGACCCTTCTGGGATTGAGCGATCAGGGCGGCTGCGCCGAGAAGAGCGAGTAAGTAACGTTTCTTTGTCATCTCTGTCCGTATGTGCGTCGTCTGCCTCGACGGTCGTGGAGACAGACCGCAAAAAACGACGGTCTGTCCTACCCGGCCAATGCGAGCACCGTGCGCGTTATCGTGGCCCTTGTAAGCGGCACCTTGTAGGCATTCTTCGCGAGCGGCGCGGCTCCCGCTACAGCAGCTTCTCCCGCCTTGGCTGCCAGTTCCGGAGTGATGCGTTGCCCCGCCAACACCCGTTCCGCGCCCTCTACTCTCCACGGGATGGGAGCCACTCCTCCCAGCACGATGCGCGCCGAACGGCAAACGCCGTTGTCCATTTCGAGCACCACGGCGGCGCTGACAACCGCGTGCGTCCACGCCTCGCGATCCATAATCTTGTGGTAGGTGCTTCTTGTGCCGGGCCGGGTCGCCGGCACCTCAATCGCCGACAGCACTTCATCATTGGCCAGAGAGTTCTCCCGCGCGGCGTTCTGTTTCGGCAGCACGAAGAAATCGGTGGCGGAGACGGTGCGCCCGCCCGAGGGTCCCGTGATGTGGAACCTGCCATCGAGCGCCACCAGCGCCGGCGCGGTGTCCGACGGATGCACGATGAAACTCGGCCCGCCGCCGAAGATGGCATGGAACTGATTCTCGCCGGTGATCGAGAAGCATTTGTTGCCGCCGGCTTTGAAGCACGGGAAGCCGTTGCGGAAATACCAGCACCATGGGCGCTGACAGACGTTCCCGGCCAGCGTACCCACGTTTCGGATCTGCGGCGTGGCCACCGTCTCCGCAGCTTCGGCCAGCACGGCATAGCGCTGACGAATCAGCGGGTGGCTCGCGAGCGAATCGAGCGTAATCAAACCTCCGATGCGCACATCGCCCGATTGCTGGGCCACCTGGTCGAGCCCCTTGATCGATTTCAGATGGACGATCACATCCGGTGTGACCAGCCGCTCTTTGACCATGCCGAGCAGATCGCTGCCGCCGCCGGCAATCGAGGCTTCGCGCCCGGCAGAGTGAGCCTGGTCCAGAAGCGTTACGGCTTGCGGGAGGTTCCGCGGATTGGCGTTCGTGAAGGCCTTCATACCAGCACCCCCAGGATCTTGTCTCGGGTTATGGGTAAGTCTTTCATGCGGTGTCCGAGCGCGTTGAAGATCGCGTTGGCCACCGCGCCCACGGCCGGGACCTTGCCCGACTCGCCGATGCTCTTGGCGCCATACGGCCCGTAGCCATCGTCGCTTTCGATAAACAGCACTTCAATGTTGGGCGCATCGCGATGCGTCAGAATGCGCGCGCCGTAATAGCCGGGCGTGAGCGGCTGGCCGCTCTGACCGTCGTACAGCAGGTCTTCGTGCAGCGCCATGCCGATGCCCATGATCGCGCCGCCTTTGATCTGCCCCTCGCCCGTCAGCCGGTTGATGATGCGCCCGCAGTCCTGCACGGCCAGGTATTTCAGCACCTTGACATGGCCCAGCTCGGTATCGACTTCGACTTCCACAAAATGAGCGCCGAAAGTGTTACGCACTTTGCCGCCGGCGATGGTGGGGCTGGGATTCGAGGAAGCAGTGAGGAAGTCGTTTCCGGACGGCAGCCCTTTGTCGGCGATCTGTTTCTTCAGGTCGCGCGCCGCTTCCACCACGGCCCATCCCGTTTGGATGGTGGTGCGGCTGCCGGATTCACCCACCGAATACGGACAGCGATCGGTGTCGCCCCAAATCACCTTCACCTGCGAAAGCGGAACGCCCAGAGCTTCGGCCGCGATCAGGCCCATGGTGGTCTTCGCGCCCGCACCGACGTCGGTGACTCCCACATGCACGTAGTACTGTCCCTTGGCGTCCACGCGCAGCACCGCGTTGCTGCGGCCCACACCCGAGCGGAATGCCATGAACGCCATGCCCGCACCGCGCTTGATCGGGCCTGTATCGGACCCGGGCTGCGGACGCCAGCGCTTCGTCCATTCGAAAGCTTCAGCGCCGCGGCGGATGCATTCGTCCAGGGTGTAGTTGGTGTACTCGATCTGGCCGTTGGCCTTGCGCGTCATGTTCTTCAACGCGAAGTCGACCGGATCCATGCCTACCTTGTAAGCCACGTCGTCCATCATCGACTGGAAGCCGAAGTAGCCCTGCGGAAATTCCGGCCCGCGAAAATTCCCCGAGACCGTTCGGTTCGTGTACACCGGGTACACCGTGGACTCGACGTGGGGGCACTGAAACGCATCCAGACCGCCGATGGCGCCCGAATTCTTGCGGTAGCCGCCCATGCCGCTGTAGCCGCGCAGTTGAATCGCCTGGAGCAGCCCGTCGCGATCGACGCCGACCTTGAAGTATTGGATAGTCGGCCAGCGGCCGTGCATGCCGATGAAGTCTTCGCGCCGCGACATTTCGAGTTTCACCGGCGCGCCCGCCTGCTTGGCCAGCATCGCCGCGATCAGATCGGCATCCTGATTCTGGTTCTTGTTGCCGAAGTTGCCGCCCATGTACTGGCAGATGACGCGCACTTTTTCGAGCGGTATCCCCAGGTCGCGCGCCATATCGGTGCGGCAGTTGGCGATGCCGCCGGTGGGCGTGTACACGGTCAGCTTGTCGCCTTCCCACATAGCGATCGAGGCGCGCGGCTCCATCTGGGCGTTGTGCACGAAGGTGGTGGTAAAGCGGTTTTCGAAGACGTGGTCGGAAGCGCGCAAACCCTCGTCGATATTCCCGCGCTTCTGCAAGAGCGGTTTCGACTCGTTCTGATTGTTGAGCGAGAGGTTGCCTTCGGGCCACAGTTGCGGCGCGCCGGGCTTGAGCGCTTCTTCGGGATCGAGGACAAACCCGAGTTCTTCGTAGTCAACGGTGATGTGGCGCAGCGCCTCTTCCGCCAGGTGCCGGTCGGTGGCTGCCACGGCCACAACCGGTTCGCCCACAAAGCGCACCGGATTGTTGAAGGCATAGCGCCGCTGCTTGGTGATCTTCTTGATCTGATCGTTGTATTGCACGCCGCCGGCCACGCCACCCGCGCCGAATACCACGGTGCAGTTTTCGTGCGTGAGAATCGCCTTGACTCCCGGCATGGCGGCAGCTTTCGAAATATCGATGCTGCGAATCCGAGCGTGCGGATGCGGACTGCGCAGCACGCGCGCGTAGAGCATGTTGGGCAGGTGGAAATCGCCGGTGTACGTGGCCTTGCCGGTGCAGCGCTCCATCGCGTCGATGCGCGGTGTAGCGTAGCCGACCGTTCTCAATCTCTCGACCGGCGCGCCACCCGCTTGCGTGAATTTCGCCGTGCCCCCGATCGGGATCGCGGCAGAGCCCGCGGCCATGGTGGCTTCCACGTAGCGGTTGTAGGCCGAGCAGCGGCAGATGTTACCGGTCAAACCCGCGCGCACCTCATCTTCGGTGGCGTGCGGGTTGCGCGTCAGCAACGCTTTGGCGCTCATCAACTGGCCCGACGTACAATAGCCGCACTGCGGCGCATCGTGCTCGATGAACGCCGTTTGCACGGGATCGAGACGCTCTCCCTTCGCGAGGCCTTCAACCGTCTGGATGGACCGGCCATCTGCCCAGACAGCCAGTTGGCTGCAGGAGTAGACGGGCTTGCCATCTATTAAGACCGTGCAAGCGCCGCACTCGCCGCGGTCGCAGCCGATCTTGGTGCCGGTCAGCATCAGGTGATCGCGAAGCATCTCGACCAGCGTCCAGCGGTCTTCCACCTCGATCTTGTGCGCGGCGCCGTTGACCGTGACACGAATGGCCGTGCGGGGAGCATCACTAACGGGCGCATCGCTCTTTGCCGGTGCGGCTTCGAGGGTTTGTGCCGTAATTGCGGGGACGGCGGTAGCCGCTACCAGCGCCTTACCGGTGCCTTCCAGGAATTCGCGGCGGGACGTTCGGCCCTTACTTCGGATCTTGCTCATGGCCCCTCCCTTGGTTTTGCGTGTAAACGCGGTTCAGCTATCGAACGATTCTATCCCATTCGGAGATGGAACTTATCTTGAACCGCTGCGCTGTTTACCCGTTGCGCTGCTGTGCGCCGAGGGCCGGCGTATTGCCACGGTAGTCGCGGTCTAAGGACCGTAGCTGGCGGAGGCCCAGACGGGCGCCTGAGCGATCGGAATGCGGCGACGGCCACGGTTCGGCAGAAGAATGGAGGAACGAAACAACCATGGCCGCCAGCTGGCCACTCCCGGTAATGAAAATAGAGCAGGGCGACTACAGTAGCATGATAACCGGCGAGCAGCACGGCCGTATTGGGTAATGGCTGGTGCCGAGAACGAAACTGACCGGGCTG
>DATJAK010000287.1:0-26305 GCA_035516375.1 Bryobacteraceae bacterium | reverse complement strand
GTGGCCACCATGCGCCGCTGGTCCTCGGACAAAGCATCGCCCTGTCCCTTCATCGGCCCGGTAGTCAGCGCGGCGTAGATCTTCTCGGGCGGCATCTCGCGGATGGCCGCGGGCGATGGCGCCCTTTCTACGTTCGGGTTGCCATGACACCCCATGCAACGCTGCTGGAACACCGCGAAGCCGGATTCGGTGCCGGCAGACTGCACGTTTTGGGGGCGGGGCGCCTGGGCGCTGGCCGACGTGGCCAGAACGGCGATGGCAAGCAACTTGAGATGGTTCATGGGTCCCTCCATAAGTACGGCCTGTGTCGGGAAGCTCCTACATCAACGCCGTCGGCCGCCGGCCCCAGTTCTTGCCTTTGTCCTTGGCAATGGTCTCAACGTCCTTCACATAAGCCGTCGCCTGCGTGAGGATGTGGTGCAGGTCGTTGCCGATGCTGATAAAGGGAAATCCCTTTTCCAGAAATTCGCCGACGCGCGCCGTGCCGAACAGGAACAGGCCGAGAATCACCTTATTCTTATTGGCGGCCGCTTTGAGCTTGTCGGTGGCCGCCTGCAGCTCGGGCGACGTGTACATATCCGGGAACTTGTACTTTTCGTAGAGCCCCATCGACATGCACAGGTCGTTCTGTCCGAGGAACAGAATATCCACGCCCGGAACGGCGGCAATCTCATCGATGTGCTGGATGCACGAAGCCGTTTCCACCTGGAGCGCCACGATGGTGTTCTCGTTGGCGGCGCCGGCATAGCCCAATAAACCGGCGCGGTTCATGCTGCGCTGCGGGAAGTAGACCGAGCGCGTGCCGGCGGTTGGATAGCGCGCACAGCTCACGGCCTGCCGCGCTTCCTCGGCGGTGTTGATGTATGGAATCAGCACGCCGTCCGATCCCATATCGAGCGCCTGCTGAATGCCGGGACGATCCTGGTATCCGCCCACGCGCACCAGCGATTTCGCGCCGCCGTTGGCAATTCCGGCCAGCATGCCCGAGAGGCTTTCGTATCCCATGGGCCCGTGTTGCGTATCTACCAGCAGCCAGTCGTAGCCGCTGTGCGCCAGTTGCTCGGCCACCGTCGGACTGTGGGAGTTCAGGAACAGGCCCAATTTCGGCTTTCCCTCACGCAGTTGTTTCTTAAACTCAGCTCCAGTGAGCGCTTCACTCATTGCAGTATGTTCTCCTGATGTCGGGCACGCGTCCGGTACCCGCAACCTGAGAGTATACAACGGTCAGTCGAGAAAGAACGGTGTCTCGTTTTCGCCGCGGAGGATCAGGTCGAAGCGATAGACCGGGAGGCCTCTGGAATCCGGCTTGTCGCCGCGAATGGCAAAGAGCCGGCGGCGTTGCGCGGGGTCGGTGACGCAGTTCAATACGGGATCGGCGATCTGTTCCGGCGTGTCGGAGAAAAACGCGGTGGTCACCAGGCGCCGCGTCAGGCCGATCGCCAGCACCATCAGGTTCACGTGCGGGCAGCGCGTTGCGCCATTTCCGTTGGCCCGGCCAGGTAGCACCGTGCGGAATCGGTAGCGCCCCTGCGCGTCGGTCCGGTAGCGGCCCCATCCAAAAAATCCGGGGTCGGCCTCGGCAAACCGAGGATCGAGCGGATTGCGGAAAACACCGTTCGCGTCCGGCTGCCAGATCTCGACCACCGCGTTCCGCACCGGTACATTCCCTTCTTCGACTACGACGCCTTCCAGAAGAATGTGTTGGCCGCGCGCCGTTTTTCCAGCAATTTGCGTCAGATCGCCGCAGCCCTCGGCAAACTGGCCCGGGAAGAACGGGCCGATGGTGCCGTATGGAGTGGGTGTCATATCAATCCACCGCCGGCGTGGCGCGTTTGCCGCGCATGACGAAGTCCAGGTGGAACTTCAGAATGTTGAAGGTCCCCACCGAAGTGGGTTGCGGCTGGAGCAGCAGGCGCTCGCGCGCTTCGGGATCGGGCACACCGTTAAACAGAAGGTCCGTTTCATTCAGCGGCTCGCCGGGGAAGAAAATTTGCGTGACGTAGCGGTTCATCCAGCTGGGTCCAAAGATGGAGAAATGGATATGCGGCGGCCGCCACCACCAGTCCGATTCCATCACGGGGTAGGCGCCGGGCTTGATCGAGCGAAATTGATACTGGCCTTCCGAATCGGTAATTAAGCGGCCCTCACCGGTGAAGTTGGGGTCGAGCGGCGCTTCGTGCCGGTCGAGCTCATGGACATACTTACCGGCGGCGTTGGCCTGCCACAGCTCGATCACCGCGCCGGCCAGCGGGCGGCCGTCTTCATCAGTGACGCGGCCCGATACCGAAATGAGCTGGCCCATGCCGCGCGGACCGCCAGCCACTTTCGCAGACAGGTCGCCATCACCAATTTCCAGCCGATGTTCCAACTCGGTGGGTCCGGTAAGTTCCGAAAGCGTGAGCGGGCGGCGAATCAGCGGCCGGCTGGGATTGCGCGTGAAGCTGCGCGGGTATCGGTCGATCAGCCGCAGAGATTGAGAGCGATCTTCGTACGGCTCGTACTGAATCTCGGGTGATGGTTGCGTAACCGTGGAGTTCTTCGCGGGGCTGGACATGTCCTCTGAGTTCGATTGATTCTATCACCTTGGAGGGTTGCGGCCGGCGCGGATGTGTGGGCCGGACAGTTTCCGATAACGCCACTTTCAAGGAAATTGGCGTCGTCTACAATCATTAGGATGGGTGACAACGAGTCAACGGCGTCCGAAGAAAGTATCGAACGCCAGTTTCTTGAAGAGGCCGTCAACTGGTCGCGACTCTCTCGGGCAAACAACGATCCGAAGCGCGCAAACAAGGTGTACGACCGGCTGTACAAGTTGTTAAAGCGAAAAATGCGTCGATTCCCTGATCGGGGTGAAGCCGCACTTAAGCGTATCTCTAACATAGACGATCTCGGTGTTCAGCTCATGGCCGCGACCGCGCTCCTGGCCGTGGACGAAGCTTTCGCAACCAAACTCCTCGAACGTATACGTGATACCGATCCGGGCCTTATTTCCTTTGACGCGAAGATGACGTTGCCAGAATGGCGGAAGGGCTCCATCCGCGAATATTGGAGTTAGCCGCATTTTTTGCCGAGCGGTCAACGGGATTATCGGAAACTAGACCCGTTCTATGGGCGGTCCACGATGGTTCCCTTGTGCGACTAGCCATAGGCGGCAGCCCCCGTCTACCAGTTCGTCTTAAATTCGTGCAGGCACGTCCAGCAGCGGTATTTCCCCATGACCGGCCGCGAGATGGAGCGGTGGAACATGCGGCACCGGGTCTTCCCGATCGAGGTCTGCAGAGCACCCCATAGCCGCGCAGGGGCCAAGCTCGCCGGCAGAGTGGGTACGTGGTAGGAGAGCCGGACGTCCGCTACCAGTTGCTGTTGAATTCGCGCTTGCATTTTAAGCAGTAGTATCTTCCGCTGACCGGGAGAGAGACCTCGCCGTGGAACTGTCGGCAGACGGCGCGGGACATGCGGTTGCAGATGGCGTCCCACAGGGTCGCCGCCGTGATCGGCACGCGCGGCTGGTAGCGCTCCCTGGTTGCCATCGAATTCATTGCCATCGCATACGCCTCACAGCCTTCCATCGGAGGTGTGTTCTCCCTACCCCAAATTATGGATCTAGCCCCAAACGGGACGCGAGTACCGGCCGTCACAGCACGAGTACCAGAACCTTCCATAGCGCCCGCGGCTTATCCCATGACAGCCTTTGATGTTTGGCGATTACCGTTTATATTTCAATGGGATTCGGATTCACTAAGTAAAGGTGGCACTTATCTATGATGGCGCGGAGCTTTTTCGGGATGCTGTCGTCGGACCTGGCGATCGACCTGGGTACGGCAAACACCCTGGTCTTTGCACGCAGCAAGGGAATCGTGGTCAATGAACCTTCGATAGTAGCCTTGCGCCGCGATTCGGGCGCTGTCGAGGCGGTTGGGACGGAGGCCAAAGAGATGCTGGGCCGCACTCCTGAGCAGATCACGGCCGTGCGGCCGATGAAGAACGGCGTCATCGCCGATTTCAAAGCGACCGCGCAAATGCTGCATCATTTCGTCCAGAAGGCGCATTCGCGCAAGCGGCTGGTACATCCGCGCATTGTGATCGGAATCCCGAGCGAAATCACGCCGGTGGAGCGGCGCGCGGTGATCGATGCGGCGTACGGCGCCAAGGCCAGCGAAGTCCACCTGGTGCAGCAACCCGTGATGGCAGCGGTCGGCTCGGGTCTGCCCATTGCGGAGCCGATCGGCAATATGGTGGTGGATATCGGCGGCGGCACCACTGACGTGGCCGTGCTTTCGCTGGCCGGCATTGTGTACTCGCACTCGGTGAGGGTCGCGGGCAACGCCATGGATGAAGTGATCATCGATCACATCAAGCACCGCTACAACATTCTGATCGGCGAGCGCACGGCGGAGGCGATCAAAATCGAGATCGGATCCGCATTCCCGCTAGCCAATCCGATGCGCATGGAAGTGAAGGGCCGCGATCTGGTGGGAGGCCTCCCAAAGAGCATCATGGTCAACGACGAGGAGATTCGCGACACGCTTTCCGGCTGCGTGAAATCGATTGTCTCGGCCATCAAGATTGCATTGGAGCGCACGCCTCCGGAACTGAGCGGCGACATTGCCGACCGTGGCATCGTGATCACGGGCGGGGGCGCGCTGTTGAAGAATCTCGATATTCGCATCCGCCAGGATACGGGGCTGACGGTGTCGATCGCAGATGAGCCGCTCACGTCGGTAGCGCTTGGAGCCGGCAAGATGCTCGGCGATTTCCAGTTGCTGCGCAAACTGTCGGTGAATTAGGTCAACCCCTCAATTTGGGCAGTTCAATCTGGGCGAGCGCCTATAATATGGAAGAGCCCCGATGACCAAAGTCCAAATCCGCTTCCGCTTGCAGAGACCGCTCGATGACGAGTTGCTGCGCCGCATCTCCGATGCGTATGCCATCTACGGAATCCAAAGGATTCAGTTAGACCCCGCGAAGGAAGGGCTGACCGTCGAGTACGACGCGACGCGGCTGCGTCCGGCGGAGGTGGAATCGGCTTTGGCCTCCGCCGGCATTCCGATCCAACCTGTCGCCGGGTAGCGAACTGCTGCCAATCAGAACGTAAACCGCGCCACCAGTTGGCCGCTGCGCGGCTGCGCCCCAGCTCCCTGTAGCCAGCTAACATACCCGAAGCCAGAGGACAAAGTAGCACCGGGGTTGGCGTGGCCGGTGGGGCTGGTGATCGTGGTAGCTCCGCTATCGCTGGGCAGGGAATAAAACAAGCGGTTGAAGATGTTCTGGAATTCCGCCCGGACCTGCAGCGACATTCTCTCTTTGATGCGGAAGGTGCGCGCCAGCGCCATGCCTTCGGCGGGCTGCCGCTGCCACCGAAAGTCGTTGAAGTAGGCTGCCGATTCGCCGAACGTGCCATACGGCGGTTCCACCCACGCCTTGGGATTCAGAATCAGTTGCGTGGTTGGATCGAAATTGGAATTGGGATTCACCAGAAACAGTGGCTGGCCGGGCACCCGATTCAGGAACGTGTAGCCGCCGCCCCAAATGGCGGGATTGTTCGATGGTCCTCGCTGCAGGTTTGCCAGCAGGCCATTGGCGGAGTCCGCACTTTGCAGGATCTGGCCGCTCTGATAGCGCAGAACGCCGCTGAAGGTCCAGTCACGTGCTACCCACGACAGCGCCTTGAGACCGGTGCTGTCGGCCTGCAGTTTGGGTGTTATGTAGCTGAACGAAATAACTAGCTCCTGGGGCAGACTGAAGCCGGAAATCTCTTTGTTCATCCCGTAATTAAACACGTCGTTGATCAGCGGCGGGGAGGGAGTGAGGTAGGCGGTGTTGGAGTTCGTGCCGTCGGTGAGTTCCTTCTCCCAGGTGTAGGCCACCTGCGAGCTGAACCCATGCGAGAACCGCTTGGTCATCTTGATCTGGAGCGAGTCGTACCACGTATCTCCCATGGGCGGCCCCAGGAAGGGCGGGATGCCGAGCCACTGCGGGTACGGCCGCAGCGCCTGCCCCAGGGGTTGGGTGGCGGGAAATCCAGGATAGACGCTATTGGGATTGGCCAGGTACGGGAAGCGAGCGATGACAGTCGGCGAATTGATGGGCGTATTGAGCAGCTTGGCGTCGGCCGGATTGGTCACGTTGATTCCGTATTGCGAGAGCAAGCCCTGAGGAGTAAGGGCATTGTAATTGAGCCCGGAAGCTTCCGGCGCCACCCACCAGGCGCCCCGATTGCCCACGTAGGCGGCATCTACCACCAGGTTGGGTGTAATCTCCCGCTGGAAGCCGATGCTCCATTGAAAGATGCGCGGCAGCCGGCCCGCGTTTGCCGCAATCGAAATGAACGGCGCGGCGGGAGGGATCACTCCGGATGCCGTAGGAGCCGGCGAATAAGGAGTGCTGAGAAACGAACTCGGCCAGTTGAGCACGGGATTGCCATATACATTACCCGGCCCGAAGGAATCTCCGTATTTCAGAATCGCCGCGGGCGATCCGTAAGCCGGGGTTCCCAGAGAAAGATAATCCGCAGCGCTGTGGCTCACACCCGCGTCATCCGCTTGCGACCCATAGGAAATGGCGCCCCCCGCGCGGAACACGGTCTTGGGTGTGATTTGGTATGCCACTCCCAGATGGGGTCCGATGGAGTAGGGGTAGGTTCGGGCAAACTGGCAGCTGCAGGTGGCCTGGTATTCTGGCGCACCCAGCCGCCCGCCCACGGTCGGATTGGGGGTGTTGAAACCGGCACTCTGCATACGGCCATATTCTTCCTGCCACAGGTTCGCGTAATCCCAGCGGAGGCCGTAATCGAAGGTCAACTTGCGAGTGATCTTCCAACTGTCCTGGAGATAAAGCGAATAGGCGTGATAACCCAGACGCAAATCCGCAACCCGGCCTATCTGGTTCCCGTCCGCCAGACCGAGAAAGAAACTGGCGTAGCCAAATCCGCTACTGGCCGTAGTGGTGAACGGCAGACCGAATTGCCAGGGATCGCTGGTCTCGATCGGCGAGAATTCAAATTCCCCCTGGGCGCGGCCGGTGGTGACGGTGGGCAGGCCCTCAAAGAGCGCGGTCGCGCCCAGCTTGTACGTGTGGTTTCCCTTCACCCAAGTAGCGTTGGCGTTAAAGGTTGGCTTGATATCGTATTGCGATGGCGCGTTAAAGAAATAGCCCGTGCTGACATTGGTTGGGTATGGGCCGCCGCCGCTCCAGCCGCCCCCGAGCGCACTGTACATGCCTGATAAGTAAATGAAGTTCTGGGCTGGAAAGGCAACGCCGTCCGGAAACAGTTTCTGCGCCGCCTGGTTGTAAGTGGGGCCGTTCTGAGGATAGGACATGTGCAGAAGGCCCGCGCCAAAGTGCAACAACAAGGTTGGCGTGAGGGTTGCGTCCAGGTTGAGGCGGATAGTTTGCGCCAGATAGTTCTCGGATTGCAAAGTGCTGAACGGTTGCGGGAAGCCGTTGTTCTGCGGCGATTCCGTGCGCGTCACGGAATAGTACCCGGACAACTTCATCTTGGCACTGATGATCTGATCGATCTTGAGGGAAGGAATGGTGGTGTGCCGGAAATTCGCGTAGCCGGGCGCCGTGTAATTCACCAAGCCGGGCGTATTGGGCATGGGAATCATGTTCTGAACGATTGCCGCCGTGGGATCCATCTCGCTCGGCGGAATCATGTTATTGGGAAAGGGATTGCGCACGACGGAGCCACTCATCAGCCTTTGCGTGGTGGGATCGAAGACCTGATTGAGGCAAACCATCTGGCCGGCCGGATCGGGGCCGTTGCACGCAACTTTGGGGTTGAGTGCGCCACTGAAATCCCCACTGCGTTGGGCCACAGTGGGCACGATAGCCTGTGTATTGCTCGTGAACGTGCTCTGACGGAACTGCTCAAAGCTGACGAAAAAGAAGGTCCTGTCGTGGCCGTTATAGATCTTCGGAATAACGATCGGCCCGCCTACCGTAAAGCCAAAATCGTTCTGCCGGATGGGATTCCGTATGTGCTGGCCTTCCTTGGTTGGGTTGACGGTACCTGCGTCCGTAAAAGGCAAACCGGCGTTCAGGGCTTCGTTCACGAAATAGTCGTACCCGCTCCCGTGGAGCTGGTTGGTGCCGGATTTCATGGTGTAGTTGAAGTAACCGCCACCCGCTTTGCCGTACTCGGCGGCGAAGTTACTGGTTTGGATGGCGACCTCCTGGATAGCCTCCACGCCCGCCTGGTTGATCTGGGTGCGCGACTGGTAGAAACCGTTGGTGGCGTCCTGCCCCTCCAGGTTGATGGATTGGGAACTGGAAGGCATGCCATTGATACGCATGATGTAATCGGTTGAGAAACGCGCGCCCGGCAGCAGTTCGACCGCGGCCAGCGGGTTCCGGATGTTACCCAGGCCGCTCGGGTTGGATTGGGTGTTAAGCGAGCCGGCGAGCGTTAGGATCGGAAGTTCGTCCAATGTGCTGGTGGAGATGTTGCTGGCTACCTCGCCGCCTTCGGTCTTCAGCAGGGGCGCCGCGGCTTCCACGGTGACGGATTCGGTGTTGGACCCAACCTCCAGAATCGCGTCGACGCGCAGCGTTCCGGCTACTTCCACTACCAGCCCGGGCCGAACAAATCGCTTGAATCCAGCCACGCTTACCGTTAAATCGTAGGTCCCGACCGGCAATTGCGAAATGGTGTAGTTACCCGTCGCCGAACTGGTGACGTCGTAAACCGCATCCGTGGCGACGTTCTTGGCCTCGACCGCCGCGCTGGCGATCACGGCGCCAGCCGGATCGGCAATGGTACCGGTAATGGTGCCGCGGTCGCTTTGAGCCAACGCGGCAGAAGCACAGACGAACACACTAACAACAATCCACAGGGAACGCATGGGGCGACCTCCAGTGATGTAAGAAGCCGTTTACTTAGAAAAAGAGACTGTCGCCCGCCACACCCAAGTTCCCTGAGATTGAAACGTGTGGCGAGTCTATCCCAGCTTGAAACCAAGGTCAAGCGAAAAAAGCTCGAAAAAGCCTCAAAAAAAAGACCTATCTGGCGTCGAGGTGGGGCGGTGCCTTGCGCTGCCCGTAGAAAGGCTATCGCCGGATAAAGAACGATAGCGCCAGCGCGAAGCCCACGAAGATCACGATGCGGCGGACGACCGCCCCGCCCAAACGGCGCGCGAAGCCGGCGCCCAGGACCCCGCCCGTGATCGACCCCGCTACCATGATCACCACGTCCGGCCAGTACACCATTTTGTTGGCTACGAAATAGATAATGGCCACGCCGTTGATGGTGCTGCCCAGCAGAACCTTGAGGCCGTTCATCTGGTGCATATCGGTGAGACCGATGATGCTGAGCGCGGCCAGCATCAGGATCCCGATGCCGGCTCCGAAGTAACCGCCGTAAACCCCGACCGCCAGTTGAAATAGCAGCGCGCCAGCCAGCCATTTTGCGGATCGATGCGCCTCCGCAGGGGCCGACTTCAAACGACGCTGCACCGGTTCCTGCGCCATAAACAGCACCGTGGCAAACAGAATCAGGAATGGCACCAGCCGATCGAATACCGCAGGCGGGGTGATGCGCAACAGACTCGCGCCCACGAGGCCCCCGATGAGACTGGGAAACACCAGCAGGAACAGCCGAGGTTCGGCGGTGCGCAACTCGCGGCGATATCCCCAGGAACTGCCCAGCGTGCCGGGCCAGATGGCGACCGTGCTGGTGGCGTTGGCGGTCACAGAGTTCAGGCCTAGCCATATCAAGGTGGGGAAGGTGATCAGCGTGCCTCCGGCTGCCACGGAGTTGATCACTCCCGCCAGGAAGGCGGCGCCGAATGCGGCGGCAGAGTGGAGAAAATCAAGCCCGAGCAAGGTACCAGCTTACCCGAATCGGCCGCCCGGCTATGATGGTTACAGCGTGGCCGGCGTTTATCTTTCTTATCCCTTTTGCGCGCAGAAGTGCACGTACTGCAACTTCGCGTCCGGCGTGTTTCCACGCGAGCAGGAACGGCGCTACGTCGCGGCGCTAGCCGGGGAATTGCGCGCACATTCCTGGCAGTGGCAGCCCGAAACGGTCTACTTGGGTGGCGGCACTCCGAGCATTCTGGATCTGGATGACCTCCCTTCTTTGCTGGCGCTAATCCCCGGACGGCCGTGGCACGAAGCCACCATGGAAGCCGCGCCCGGCTCAATCACGCCGGAGCGGGCGCGCGCGTGGGTGGAGTGCGGGATCAACCGCGTCAGCCTGGGAGTGCAATCGTTCGTGGAGCGCGAGATCCGCCGTACCGGCCGCAAACATACCGCGCAAATCGTCGAGCAGGAAATCGCGGTTCTCCGCAAGGCCGGCATCGGCAACGTAAACATTGATCTGATTGCCGGCTTATCGGCGCAAACCGAAGCGAGCTGGCGCGAATCGCTGGGTTGGATCGAACGCCTCGATCCTCCGCATGTTTCCGTCTACATGCTGGAAGTGGACGAGGATAGCCGGCTGGGCAAAGAGATGCTCCTGGGCGGGGTGCGCTACGGCGCTGCGGATACGCCGGACGACGAACAGACCGCCGGCTTTTATGAGATCGCCGTGGAAAGACTTGCGGCCATCGGAATTCGACGCTACGAGATTTCGAATTTCGCGCGGCCCGGTTTCGAATCGCGGCACAACTTGAAGTATTGGAGGCTCGAGCCATACGTGGGCCTCGGCGCCGATGCCCATTCGTTCGATGGGCACACGCGATCCCAGAATGGCGAGTCGGTCGCGGAGTATCTTGCGGGCGCGTCCGTCGAATCCGTTCCTGCCCGTGTAGAGGAAGAGCGTTTCTTCGTCGGTCTTCGCCTGATGGCGGGAGTCAGGCCCGAGCCGGAGGAATGGCGGCGCTACGAAACGCCCATCCGGCGCTGCCTGGATGAGGGCCTGCTCGAAACGGAAGACGGCGTGCTCCGGCTCACCGGCCGTGGCGTGCTGCTTTCGAACGAAGTGTTTCAGGAGTTCATCACCACATGATCGATCTGCGTAGCGACACGGTCACCAAGCCGACGCCCGCGATGCGTCGCGCCATGATGGAGGCCGAGGTCGGTGACGACGTGTATGGCGAGGATCCCACGGTCAACCTGCTGGAGCAGCGGGCGGCCGAGATCACGGGCAAAGAGGCCGCGCTCTTCGTGCCGTCGGGCACCATGGGAAACACCATCGCCGTCAAGCTGCACACCACTCACGGGCAGGAGGTGATCTGCGATTCCCGCTCGCATGTGCTCGATTATGAGCTGGCTATGATGGCCTGGTTCTCCGGGTGCGTGCCGCGCACGATTGAGACGGAGGATGGCATTCTCACCTGGGACCAGGTGCGTCGCAAGATTCGCCCGCATGGACCGCACTGGGCCAAGACCGGCCTGATCGAACTCGAAAACACGCACAATATGGCCGGCGGGACGGTGTACCCCTTGCAAACCATTCGCGAGATCTGCGGGGAGGCTCACGACCGCGACTTGAAAGTGCACATGGATGGGGCGCGCGTATTCAATGCTGCGGCCGCGGCCGGTGTTCCGGTCCGCGAGGTCGTGGCTCCGGTGGATACGGTGATGTTTTGCGCCTCCAAGGCCCTGGGCGCGCCGGTGGGCTCGCTGCTGGCAGGCACGGCGGATGCGATCGCGCGTGGCCGGATGTATCGCAAGCGTCTTGGCGGCGGCATGCGGCAGGCGGGTGTGCTGGCGGCGGCCGCGTTGATCGCACTCGAAGAAACACCCAGGCGCCTGGCGGACGACCACGCCAATGCGAAGTTTCTGGCGGAGGGGCTTTCGCGTATTCCGGGAATTGCGGTGGACCCTGCCAGGGTGATGACCAATATCGTGATTTTCGACGTGAGCGGCACCGGCTTGGCCAGCGCGGAGATCAGCTGGCGGCTCAAGCAGCGCGGCGTTCTGATGAATGGCGTCAACGAGCTACAGATGCGCGCCGTGACACATTACGATGTGGACCACGCCGGTTGCGAGCAGGCCCTCGAGGCGATGGCATGCTGCGCGCGAGAGAAGTAGTGGGGTCAGCCCTTCTGGGCTGCCGCCGGGCTTCCGCCCGGCGTCGAATCGCGGGAGTAATTGCTTTAGCACTGACGCCCCTATGCCTGTTCGCCCAAGCCGCCGACGAAACCCGCCGCATCTACCACCAACGCTATGCTGCACGCATGGAACCGCTGCTGTGTGAAGTAGTCGGGTTTCGCACGGAAGCCGGGCACCCGGATGCGGTATCGCAGCAAGCGCGCTGGATCGAGCGGCAGGCCCAGGCGCTGGGGTTGATCTACCGCGAGGCGGGGCCAGTGACGGAGGTAGAGCTCGCCGGCCCGCCAGGCGCGCCCGTGCTCGGCCTCGTGGTGCACGGCGATATCCAACCGGCAGGTGAATCCGAATGGACCGTGCCGCCATTCTCCTGCACGCGCAAGGACGCATATATCTATGGCCGCGGAGTGGCGGATGACAAGGGGCCGCTCGTCCAGGCGCTGCTGGCGATGGCGGCCCTGCGAGATAGCCGGTGGCCGCTGACGCATACGATTCGCCTGCTGGTGGGCAGCGACGAGGAGAGCACCAACCTGGACATCGCCACGTATTTGAAGTCGCACCGCGCGCCCGACCTTTCTTTGGTGCTTGATAGCGCATTCCCGGTTGTCGTGGGCGAAAAGGCTTGGGACCGGCTGGACGTGACCGCGGCGGATCCATACCGGCCGAGGGGCACCACCGGTGTGCCGCCGCTGTGGGAGATCATTCAACTCGACGCCGGAATTGGCGCCAGTATTGTGCCGCCGAGGGCCACTGCACGACTGCGTCGAGTGCCCAATCTTCCCGTCAACCCCGAAGATATTCGTGGCATCTGCCCCATCAGCATGCCCCAGGGATACCGCTGCGAAGCCGTGCAGGACGGCAGTGACATCAAGGTAACCGTGACCGGGAGAGCCGC
Organism: Bryobacteraceae bacterium; assembly: GCA_035516375.1. Taxonomy (GTDB): domain Bacteria; phylum Acidobacteriota; class Terriglobia; order Bryobacterales; family Bryobacteraceae; genus PSRJ01. The sequence continues at coordinate 13,413 of DATJAK010000287.1, read as the reverse complement.
CCACGCCGGTGTCAATATCGAAGGCGGCCGTAACGCTCTCGTGGCGTTGGCCAATATCATTCGCGCCAAAACGGTCTTCAGCGGCGCGCGCGACCTGCTGGAGTTCGCTTCGATCGCAGGCAAGGACCTATACGGCACCGGACTGGGGCTAACGGCAAACGATCCGTTGTGGGGCCGGTACGCCGTTAACGTAGCCACGCTTAAGCCCGCCGAAAACGGCGCTCTCACGCTCGCAATCAATCTCCGCCGCCCTCCGCCCACGACTCATCAGCAGATCCAGGCGTATCTGCGGAAATTCGTCACGGATTTCAATCGCGAGCACCACACCTCGCTCGAATTCGGCGGCTACTTCCAGGACGAACCGTTGTCGTTCGACCCTAACTCCAAAATCGTCAAGCGCCTTGTTGCCGACTATGCGCGTGCGACCGGCCAGACCGAACCGCCCGCTATCTCGGGAGGCGCGACATACGCCAAGCGTCTCCCCCACGCCATCGCATTCGGGATGTGGTTTCCCGGCAAGCCGTATCCGGGGCATGACGTCGACGAACGAATTCTGGTAGCGGATCTAGACCGCGGCGTGGACGTTTTGCTCGAAGCGCTCGGCGACATTGCGTGCTCGCCGCCGATCCGGGAGCCATTCCGGCCCTGAGGAACCACCGGCGCACGGTAAAATGACCAAGATGAGCGACAAATACTATCGAGAGAATCAATGGTGGGTGAGCCCGTATAACTACGCCCCCGAGGTGCGCGCGAAATTCGACCTGCCCGAAAAAGTCAGTATCCACGATGCCACGCTGCGCGATGGCGAACAGACGCCCGGCGTCGTCATGAGCGTTGCCGACAAGATTGAAATTGCCGAAAAGCTGGATGAGATCGGCGTAGACCGCATCGAAGCCGGCATGCCCGCCGTCTCGGATCAGGATTTCGAAGCCATTAAACAGATCTCTCGCTTGGGATTGAAGTCGCGGATCTACACCTTTGCCCGCGCCATTACGGCCGATATCGACAAAGCCATCGAGTGCGGGTGCCACGGCGTGATCATCGAAGTCCCGATCGGCTACCCGAAGCTGAAATATCAGTTCAAGTGGACCTGGGAAGACGTGCTGCGCAAGAGCGTCCCCGTGATCAACCATGCCAAGTCGCGCGGCTTGCACGTGGTCTTCTTCCCGTATGACACGACGCGCGCGCGCCAGGAGGATTTGCAAAACCTGCTCACGCGCATCATGCAGGATGCGCCGCCCGATTCGGTGGGTGTGGTCGATACCATGGGCTGCATCTTGCCGGAGGCGATCAAGCACTTGGTGCGGCTGGTGAAGTCTTGGACGAAGCTGCCGGTCGAGGTGCACACTCACAACGATTTTGGATTGGGCGTGGCGACCGAACTGGCCGGCGTCGAAGCCGGCGCCGAGGTCGTGCACAGTTGCGCCAATGGCTTAGGCGAGCGCACCGGTAACGCCGCGCTCGAAGAGCTGATCGTCGCGCTGCACGTGCTCTACGGCTACGACACGCACTACAACCTGGCCAAACTTCCGGAGTTGGGCCAACTCGTCAGCCGCATCAGCCAGTTCAGCATCGCCGTCAACAAGCCGATTCTGGGCGAACGAAACTTCACTCGAGAATCGGGAATCGGCGTGGATCTGGTGGTGAAAGAGCCGCTGGCCATGTTTGGAACGCATCCCGCGCTCACCGGGCGCGTGGGCGATGTGGTGTTGGGAAAGAAAAGTGGCAAAGCCTCCATCACCTATCACCTGGAGCTTTTAGGAATCACCGCCGACGATGACACCGTTTCCGAGATCCTGAAACGGGTTAAGGACAAGGGCATCGAAAAACGCGGGCTGCTGACGCCCGCGGAGTTCCAGGAGATTGTCCGGGCCGTGACGGGCGCAGCCGCCGAACCCGCCCGAGCGTAGGGGTCCGCCGTGTTACGCCGTCTGCTGCTCATTTTCGCGCTGTCCGCCGCGGCGGTGATGGCGCAGACGCCCGCCCCGGCTCCGCAGCCGACCACAGATCAGCAGAAGCAGGTCAGAACCTACACACTCCCGCCTGAGAAGCTAGCCAAGGCGATCGCCTACTCGCGCGCCAGGAATTGGCTGCACTTCATCGAGTTCGCGTACGGCGCCGTCGCGCTGTTAGCCGTGCTGGCGTGGAAACTAGCGCCGCGCTTCCGAAACTGGGCCGAGCGTGCCTCGCGCCGGCGCATCGTGCAGGCCTACATCTTCATGCCGCTGCTCCTGCTGACCCTCGACGTCTTGAACTTGCCGGCCTCGTTGTACGAACAGCACCTCTCCCTGGAATATGGCCAATCGATTCAGGGCTGGGGATCGTGGTTCTGGGATTGGACCAAGGGAGAGCTGATCGAGTTCGCGCTCGCCGGGGTCCTGGTGTGGATCCTGTATGGCGTGATCCGCCGCAGCCCGCGCCGCTGGTGGTTTTACTTCTGGCTGGCCTCCATCCCCATCGTGGTGTTTCTCCAGTTTCTGGCGCCGGTTGTGATTACGCCACTGTTCTACAAGTTTGAGCCGCTTGAAGCAAAGCAGCCTGCCCTGGTTGCCCAAATCGAAAAAGTTACGGCGCGGGGCGGCCTCGTGATCCCGCGCGACCGCATGTTCGAGATGAAGGCGAGTGAGAAACTAAACTCGCTGAATGCCTACGTGGCGGGCGTCGGCGCCTCCAAGCGCGTGGTGGTGTGGGACACAACCTTACAGAAGATGACGCCCGCGCAGACGCTCTTTGTCTTCGGGCATGAGATGGGGCATTACGTCCTCGGGCACGTTCTCCTGCTGATCGTCGCGCAGTGCGCGCTGTTTCTGATCTTGCTCTACGCCGGATACCTGGTTATGGGGCGGATCATCTTGCGGCGAGGCAAGCGGTGGGACATTACGGGTGTGGACGACTGGGCGTCGGCGCCATTGCTGCTGCTGGTGGTGACGGTGGTGTCCTTTCTGATCGAGCCGGCCGTGAATTCCTTCAGCCGCGTGCTCGAGCACAACGCCGACACATACGGATTGGAAGTGGTCCACGGGATTGTACCAGACGCGCCGCAGGCCGCCGCACATGCGTTTCAGATTCTAGGCGAGGTTTCCTTGTCCGATCCGAACCCCAGCGGGTTCATCAAGTTTTGGCTGTATGACCACCCCCCCGTGGCCGAGCGCGTTCGCTATGCCGCCGAATACAACCCGTGGGCAACGGGAACCCCCAAGTACGTGAAGTGATCGCCTTTGACAAATACCCTGAGTCCCGGTTAGAACTCTTCTACCGGTTAGCTGTCCTCGCTTTGTTGTGTACCCTCGCGTACTCGCTTACGGTCAGTCTTCCCCTTTTTGAAGATGATTACCCCTACCTCTCGCTGGTTCCAACCTACGGCCCGCCCAGTGCAATTCCAGCTCTCCTCTCACACCCTGTATACCGCCTGCGCGCTACTACTATCTGGAGCATTTATTTACTGTGGAAGTTGTTCGGATTCCGGCCGTGGGCATACCACGCAGCCAGCCTCGTGCTACACATCATGAATACGTGGCTGGTCTTTGCGATCGGCCGTGCATGGCCTCGGATGCGCCCCGCATCGTTTTGGGCAGCCGCCTTCTTCGCTGTCGCCGAAGGTCATCAGGAGGCTGTGATCTGGTTGTCGGCTATCAGCGAGCTGTGGATGTTTCTTTTCGGCGGGCTGGCCTTATGGTGCTGGTTACAAGATCGGCGCTGGGGTGTGGTGCCCTTCGCCCTGGCTTTGATTTCTAAGGAATCCGCGGTGATTTTCCTGCCGCTGTTTTTTCTGACCGCGCGCCGCGACTGGCGCAGGTGGCTCCCGTATCTCGCGCTTGCAGCCGTCGTGACCAGCTCTGTTTTCGCGAACCAAAGCGGGTCATTCCGCTTCTCGGATGGAAGCTTCTCCTGGCATGCGCCCTTCTGGCTCACGTGGCCTCGCGGGATTGCGCGAGTACTCTGGATTTGGGGCTGGATCGCCGCCGCGGCCATCTGGTTTCTGGCGGAAGAGCGGTCAAAACGCACGGCCCTGATCGCCCTTTTGTGGATCGCCATCGCGCTTCTGCCGTATAGCTTCCTGACCTACTCCACCGAGATGCCGAGCAGACATACGTACCTGGCAAGCGTGGGCCTCGCCTACCTGGTGGGTTTGGCAATGACGCTGTTGCCGGACCGCCGCTTGCTGGCTGCTGCTGCGGCGCTCATGCTGGTGCACAACGTCGGATACATCTCTATTAAGAAGCGCGCTCAATTTCTGGAGCGAGCGGCACCCACCGAACAACTGATCGCGATGGCGAAATCGACAAACCGGCCGATTTGGGTACGCTGCTTCCCGCGAACCGGCTGGATCGCAGAGGAAGCAGTCCGCTTCGCCGCCAGCCGCCAACCTTCCGGCTTGGTCTGGAGTGAGGCGGAAGCCCGCGCACGCGACGCAGCAGACTTCTGTTACGCACCTAGTGGTCTGCATCACAAATAACGAGGCCTATTTCGCTGCCTTTTGTGGGGCAGACCGTCGTCCTTTGCGGTCTGCCAGCGCGTGCGAAGCGCGCCTGTGCGGCGGCGGCAGACGACGAAAGCCGATCGTCCGCCCGCAGAAAGAGACTATGTTCTGCATGCCGCGGCTTAGACCGCCCAGGAGGAATCGGCCCCGGTGGGCAGCACGTGGCTCCCCTCCAGCCGGCGCAACAGCGATAAACGGAAACCATCCACCAGCGCCAGCCAGGTGGCCTCGATTAAATCGGCGGAAACTCCTTGCGTCACCCAGCGAGACCCGGATTCGTCCCATTCCACGGACACGCGCACGCGCACGCTGGTGCCTTGCGAGAAGTCGAGGATCTGCACCCGGTAATCGGAAATCTTCAAGCTCGTGATTTCGGGATAGAGCGCGAACAGGCACTGCCGCAGTGACCGTTCGAGCGCATTCACGGCGCCATCGCCATCCTCGGTCTCCGAGCGCACGGCATCTGCGATGCGCACCGTGGCCGTCGCCGTGCTCACCGGCGCGGAATAGAGAGCGGCATGGCTCGTCAACTCGTACCGCTCCGCGATGAACGGCCGCATGTCGGGCCGGAGCGCCTCGCGCACCAGCAGCTCCAGAGTGCCATCGGCCGCTCGCAGTTCGTAGCCGTCGGCTGCCAGAAACTCGAACCGGCCTTCCAGGTCGCGCCGCGCCGCCTCGCTTAATGCCGTAACCAGCTTCGGATCCACAGTGTCCAGTAGAGAACCTTCCGCCACAGGGGCCGGCGGAACGCCCGCGCGGCCCCGCCGGCCCAGCGCCTCCCGGCCGGCTTCGGCTACTAGGCGCGCCACCAATGTCATTTCGCCCAGCCGCTCGCTGCCGATGATCGTGTGCCCCAGCTTGCGTTCCAAATTCGAGATAACCGAGCAGAGATTCGCCAACCCGCGGCGGTCTCCATACGCATTGATCGAGCCTTGCACGTGCGTGAAGCCCTGCTCCACGGCTGCCAGTGTGTTCGCCAGAGCCAGGTCGCAATCGTCGTGCCCGCAGATGCCCAGGACCCCGACGAAGCGCTTCCGCACCTCGGCGCACGTCTCGCGCACCAGCTCGGGCAACCCGCTGCCAGTGGAATCGCGCAGGCACAGCACATCGGCCCCCGCCGCTTTCGCGGCTTCGAGCGTGTGCCATGCAAATTGCGGCTCGCGGCAGAAACACTGGAAGAAGTCTTCGTCGCGGAAGATCACTTCGAGACCATGAGTCTTCAGGAAACGGACGGTCTCCCCGATCTTTTCGCAGAACGAGTCGTAGCAGCCCGCGCCCACCTGCCAGCACGACGCTTCCACGATCACCGTAGGCGCGGCGGAATCGACCGCCGCTTGGATTTCTTCGTCGCGCTCCACGGCATCGCGCACGGCTGCCAGCCGGACCGACGCTGCCAGGCGAAGCTGCGCTGGCTGGAACTCGCTGCGGGCATAGCCGAAGAACTTGCGAACGCTGGCGCTAGCGCCCGGACAGCCCATTTCGGCATAGTCAATTCCCAATCGGTCGAGCTCCTGGACAATCGCCAGCCGGTCGGCCAGGCTGAAAGAAAGATTGGCCCGCCCAGGGTAGTGCCCGAACGTGTTATCGAGTGCGAATACTCTCATCGCTTGCCTCCACATGTTCCCGCACCGCCTGGCGCCCTCGCGCCAGCGCGGCCAAATCGATCTCCAACCACTTCTGGCTGTGCACCAGCCGCTTGAGTACTTCCACCACTTCGTGCTCGAATGGCACGTGCGCGCGCTCTAACAACGCGCCCAACACCACCATGTTGGTGGCCTTCGCTCCGCCCAATTCGTCCGCGAAATGCGTGAACGGCGCGGCCACCAGGTCCACATCCGCCCGTCGGCAATCTTCCGGGCACGCTTCGCCGTTGTACAAAACCAAGCCGTGCGGCTCGACCGTGGGCAAGAACTTGCGCAGCGAAGGCTCATTCAACGCCACCAGCACGTTGGGCCGCGAGATGAGCGGCGACGCGATGGCCCTGCTCGAAATCCGCACATGGCAATTGGAAGTGCCGGAACGCATCTCGGGGCCATAAGAAGGCAGCCAGGATACTTGCCATCCGCCGGCCAGCCCCGCTTCCGCCAGAACCTCGCCGAGCAACAAGACGCCTTGGCCGCCGAAGCCGGCCACTTTGATGGCCAGGTCGAGAGGCGCGCGGTCCGCTGCGCTCACGGTCTCCTCATTGCTGTCCCGCGCCAGTCCCAGAACCTCGGGAAGCCGCTCCAGTTCGGGAGCCGCAGCGGGGGCGGGGCGAGACCCCGCCTCCTTAGTGCGGTCGCGGTATACCCCGAGGGGGAAATGTTTGGCCAGCTCTTGCTCCACCCACTGCTGCGCCGCCACCGGATCCATTTTCCAGATGGTGGGACACGGCGAAAGAACCTCGATCATGGAAAAGCCCAGGCCGCGCTTCTGCGCCTCCAGAGCTTTGCGGATGGCCCGGGCCGCACTCATGATCTGCTTGTTATTGCCCAGCGCGACGCGCTCCAGGTACACCGGCGCCTCCAGCGTAGCCAGAAGCTCGCACACTTTGATGGGGTAGCCTTCATTCCAGGGATTGCGGCCGAACGGCGTGGTCGTGCTCTTTTGGCCGATCAACGTGGTGGGCGCCATCTGCCCGCCGGTCATTCCATAGATCGCATTGTTGACGAAGATGAACGTGATGTTCTCGCCGCGGTTGGCCGCGTGGATGATTTCGGCCGTTCCGATCGCGGCCAAATCTCCATCGCCCTGGTAGCTCACCACGATGCTGTCGGGGTGCGCGCGGCGCGCTCCTGTAGCGACCGCCGGCGCGCGGCCATGCGCGGATTGGATGTTGCCCACATCGAAGTAGTAATACGCAAATACCGAGCAGCCCACCGGGCTGATCAAAATCGTCCTGTCTTGAATGCCCAGCTCATCGATGGCGTGCGCCAGCAGCTTGTGCACGATCCCATGGCCGCAGCCGGGGCAGTAGTGCGTCTGGTGCTGCAGCTCCGACTTGCGTTCGTACCGGTCGTAGAGGCAGCGCGCCTTCTCATGCAACATCGCGTATTCAGGCACGGCACACCTCCTGCCCCAGAACCAGCTTGCGTGCAAATCCTAAAACCTCTTCGGTGGAGGGGACGTTCCCGCCCACGCGGCTGTACAGCTCCACCGCGCAGCGGCCTTCGAGTGCCAGGCGCACATCCTCCACCAGTTGGCCCGTGCTCATTTCCACTACCGCAAATGTAGACGCGGTTCGCGCCAGCCGCCGGATCTCCGCCGTTGGGAACGGGTACAACGTGATCGGCCGCAACAAACCTAGCCGCATTCCTTCGGCCCGCCCTGCTTCCACGGCTTCTTTCAGAACGCGCGCCACGATCCCATAACCCACCAGCACGATGTCGGCATCTTCGGTCTCGAGGCATTCGAACCGTACCTCTACCTGTTCCGCCCGCTTGTATTTGGCCTCCAGCTTTCTTACGTGCTGCTCGAGCACGTCGGGTTCGAGGTAAATCGAGCAGAGCAGATTCTTGCGGCTTGCGGCAGTTCCCGCAACCGCCCAATCGGGTACAACCGGCGCCACCGCCTGGTCCGGAAAAGCCACCGGCTCCATCATCTGTCCGATGTAGCCATCCGCCAGCACTACCGCCGGATTGCGGTAACGATCCGCCAGCTCGAACGCCAGCAGCGTCAGGTCGCACATCTCCTGCACGGAATCAGGAGCCAGGACGAACGTTCGATAGTTACCGTGGCCGCCGCCTTTCACCACCTGGTGGTAGTCGCTCTGTTCCGGAGCGATGTTGCCAAGGCCCGGGCCGCCGCGCACGATATCGGCCACCACGCAGGGAAGCTCGGCGCCCGCCAGGTAGCTGAAGCCTTCCTGCATGAGGCTGATTCCGGGGCCGCTCGAAGCCGTCATGGCGCGGACACCGGCCGACGCCGCTCCATAAATCATGTTGATGGCGGCGACTTCGCTCTCCGCTTGCAGAAACACGCCGCCGGCCTGTGCCATATAGAGGGCCGCCGCCTCGGCCACCTCGCTGGCCGGTGTGATCGGATAACCGTAAAACGCGCGGCAGCCGCCGAGGATCGCGGCCTTCACTACCGCTTCATTTCCCTTGATCAGTTGTTTGCGCATGACGGCTCTCCTCAGGCGGCTTTGGCAATTCGCCATACCGCAATGGCCCCCGGCTCGGGACACGCGAAGAAGCAGATGCCGCATCCGGTGCAGCCCGCGCCCACGTAGGTGACCGGATGATACCCGTACCGGTTCAAGAACGGGGCCAGTTGCAGAACCTTCGGCGGACACGCCTCCACGCATAGCCCGCAGCCTTTGCACTCTTCCGCATTCAAATCCAACCGCCCGCGGTCGATCGCTTTCGCTACGGATTCTCCGGCCACAACAGCCTCCTACGCCAATACCAAATCCGGCTTGCGGTCCAGGTAGTGAACCTTGGCCGCGAAGTCATAGAGCTCATCGCGAAACTTGGGATGCGCAATGGCAATCAACGCCTCGGCGCGCTGCCGCAATGTCTTGCCGTGCAAATACGCGACGCCAAATTCCGTTACCACGTAATGCACATCGGCGCGCGTCGTCACCACGCCGGCGCCCGGGTCCAGCATCGCAACAATGCGCGAAATCGTATCGCGTTTGGCGGTGGCAGGCAGCGCAATGATCGGCTTGCCGCCTTTGCTGCGCGCCGCGCCGCGGATGTAATCAAGCTGCCCGCCAAACCCGCTGTACGGCTTGGTGCCGATCGAATCCGAACAAACCTGGCCCGTCAGATCGACCTGGATCGCCGAGTTGATCGCCACCATGTCGTCGTTTTGCGCGATGATGAACGGGTCGTTGACGTACTGGATGGGATGGAATTCGAACATCGGGTTGCCATCCACGAACCGGAACAGCTTTTGTGTTCCCAGTACGAACCCCGCCACGATCTTGCCGCGGTGGAGGCTTTTTCGCTCGCCGTTGATGATGCCTGCTTCGATCAGCGGGATCACGCCGTCCGAGCACATCTCGGTGTGAATCCCCAGATCTTTCTTGTCGCCCAGGCACGACAGCACGGCATCCGGAATGCCGCCGATGCCCAGTTGCAGCGTGGCGCCGTCGGGAATCAAGCGCTCGATGTTTTGGCCGATCCGCCGCTGCAGCTCGGTAAACGGCTCGGGGTGCAGTTCCAGCAGAGGCCGGTCCGTCTCGACAATGGCCGTCACCCGGCTCACATGCACGAAGCAATCGCCCATGCTGCGCGGCATTTGCCGGTTCACTTCGGCGATTACGTGCGTGGCCGAGCGCGCCGCGTTCAGCGTGCAATCCACGCCCACGCCCAGGCTCATGAAACCGTATTCATCGGGAGGTGATACTTGCATCAGGACCACGTCCAGCGGCAGCTCGCCCGTCAGGAACAGCTCCTCGATTTCCCCCAACATGATGGGCGTGTAATCGGCCCGCCCCGCCGCTACCGCATCGCGCACATTCGGACCCAGGAAGAGTCCGTTGTGGCGGAAGTGTCCCTCATATTGCGGCAACGTATAGTCGGCCTTGCCGAACGTCAGCAGATGAATGATTTCGACATCCGATAAAACCGGCGCCCGCTCCAGCAGCGCCTCGGTCAAGACAGCCGGCGTCGCACAGCCCGGGTGCACGTATACCCGGTTCCCCGAACGGATCGCCTCGACAGCCTTCTCCGCACTCGTCAATTTCTGGCGGTACAGTTCAGACCAGTTCATGAAACTCAACACCTCCCAGTGGTGGGTCTCACTGACCCCTCCACTTCTGATTATAAGGCAAAATCAGAGAATAGAGTCTTTATAGGTAAATTTCCGGGTAATCCAGCAATTCAAAACGAGTGGGACAATCGTAAAACAGTACTATGCGGACACTAATGGTCTTCCTGATCTCGTTGGGCGTGGCGATGGCCCAACACCACCCCGCGCCGGCTCCGGAAAAGCCTGTGGTCCTTTATAAAGGGTTGGGCGCCTGGCGCCATCCGATCTCTACCCGCAGCCCGGAAGCGCAGAAGTTCTTCGACCAGGGTCTGGCGTTGCTCTACGGGTTCAACCGGTACGAGTCGCTGCGGTCGTTTCGCAAGGCTTCCGAATTGGACCCACAGGCGGCCATGGCCTTCTGGGGCATGGCGATGGCACAAGGGCCCTACATTAATATGGATGGCGACCCCAGCTACGATTTGAAAGCCGCTTGCATGGCCGTTGATGCCGGCCAGAAGTTCGCCGGCGCCCCGGAGCACGAAAAGGCCTACCTCAAAGCGGCGGCGACCTGGTGTGGCGATTCGAAACCCGATGCTTATTCGACGGCCATGCACGTGCTGGTAGAGCGATACCCCGACGATCTGGACGCCCAGACCATCTACGCTGAGAGCCTCATGATTCCCACGCGCTGGCACTGGTACCGCGCCGATGGAACGCCCGCCGAAGGAGTTCGAGAAGCCGAGCGCACGCTCGAAGCCGTGCTGCGGCGCTGGCCCGACCACGTGGGCGCGAACCACTATTACATCCATGCCGTGGAATCCTCGCCCAATCCTGAGCGCGCCATCCAGGCTTCATTGAAGCTGATGGGCCAGGTATCGGGGATGGGCCACCTGGTGCACATGCCGGGGCACATCTGGCTGGTCTTGGGCGACTGGGAAACCGCGGTCGATGTGAACACCCGCGCCGTGGCTGCCGATCGCGAGTACTTCGCGGCCACGAATGTAACCGGCACGTATTTCCCCTACTACGTGCACAATCTGGATTTCATCCGTTACGCGCGATCGATGCAGGGCCGCAAAGTGGATGCGTTTCGCGCCGCTGAAGCCGAATCTGCCGGCGCCGACCCCATGGTGCAAGTGATGCCCGAAATGGCGGAACAGATTTTCCCCGTGGTCGTGTTCACGCACGTGCGTTTTGCGGATTGGGACTACGTACTGAAGCTGCCGCAGCCCGCCGACAAGTTGAAGGTCAGCACCGCCGTATGGCATTTTGCCCGAGCCTTGGCCTTCGCAGCGCGGAACGACCGCACGAGCGCGGCTCAGGAGCGCGATGCCTTCGAATCTTTGCGAAAAACGCTGCCCGCCGATTCCCACTGGGGGCAGAACACGACGGCCGACGTCTTTCAAATGGCCTCGGAAGTTTTGGCCGCGCGTACCGCGAGCGCACCGGCTGAATCGGTGGAACATTGGCAGCGCGCCGTTTCGCTCCAGGATGCTCTCACCTACGACGAACCGCCCGCCTGGTATTACCCGTTACGAGAATCCTTGGGCGCGGCGCTCCTGCGCGCCGGCCAACCGGCCGAAGCGGAGAAGGCGTTCCGCGACGGTGTGAAACGCTCGCCGCGCAACGGCCGCATGTTATTCGGTCTGATGGAAAGCCTCAAAGCCCAAGGGAAAACGGAAGCCGCGGAAACGGTGAAGCGCGAGTTCGACGCGAACTGGGCCAAGGCCGATGTAAAATTGCGCTTGGAAGACCTCTAGTAGGTGGGGCATGCTTTAGCTTGCCCACCAAGGCTCACCTCATGCGTCTGCCGTTGGCAATCGCCATAACGCTCGTCGGAACGGTGCTACCCATGCCGGCGCAATTGCCCAAAACAGGCTCCATCACCGGAGTCGTCGTCGATGACAAATCCAGCGACCCGATCCCCAAAGCGATCGTAATCATAAGAGTCCGCGAGCAAGAGCCCGGCATCGGGACCACTGCCGGCGCCGACGGCAAATTCACCCTGCGCGATGTGGATCCCGGCACATACACCATAACGGTCGAGCGCGATGGATACGTCTCCGCGCGCGGGCAAACGCAAACGGTTCAGGTACAGGCCGGCCAGACTACCTCCGATATCAAATGGAAACTCCTGCGCACCGGCGCTATCTCGGGACGCGTGCTCGATCCCGATGGCGATCCGGTTTTCGGCGTAAGCATAATGCTTTCGAGCACGCTCCCGACGAAGCGAGGCCGAGCCGCGGCGAGTTACACGCAGACCAACGACCGCGGCGAGTACCGGGCTTTTCACATCGCTCCCGGCGAGTATCGGTTGTCGGTGACCTACCGGCCGGGAAACGGGCTGGTGCAAGTGAGGATGCAGCCAACGGAAAAGAGCGGCGCAGCGTCCGGAGGTGACGCCTATCCGACTCTCTACTATCCCGGCACGCCGGACATTCGCCAAGCGACCTTGGTGAAAGTGGAACCGGGAGCCGATCTCCAAGGATTCGATCTGCATTTGCTACGGATGCACGCCGTACGCGTGCGCGGACATGTCGCACCTGCTGCTGGAACGGGCCCCGTTCCTCTGTTTCAAATGGTTAACTTGGCTCCCGTGGATTCACCGGCACAATCGCAGGAATTCCTGATTCGCGATAGCAAGCGAGAGTTCGAATTCCAGGGCGTATTGCCGGGTAAATACCACTTGGAGATGCAAGGAAGCGGCGTCAATGAAATGAGCCGCATCTCCGCCCGGCAGACGATTGAGGTCGGTGAAACTGACATCGACGGAATTGAGTTGATTCCAACCCAACTTCGCAACGTGAGCGGCAAGGTGATCGCGCCCCCCGGCCGAAAACTGCCGCCGGGATTGGTCGTCGTACTGCAGTCGCGGGAGCTCGGGGATAGACAAGGCGGAGGCTTTGCGCAATTAAGCGCTGATGGCGCGTTCACGATGCAGCGGGTCAGCTCCGGTGACTATGATCTGATCCTCGCCTCCACGATAAACGGCGACGACGATGCCTACATCGATGCCATTCGCATGGGCGACGCCGACGCGCTGGCGGATGGAGTGCATGTGGGCGACGCACAGCCTGCGCCGATCGAAGTCGTTCTCAAGCCGAACGGCGGCGCCGTCGAATGCACAGTCGAGGACGACAAAAGTGAGCCGGCCGCCGGCGCCATGGTTCTGCTGGTCCCGGATATGCCGAAACAGAGGCCGGCCGCGCTTTTCGGCGAATGCAATACCCAAGCCGATGGAACCTGCAAGATCTCAG
>DATJAK010000286.1:0-17329 GCA_035516375.1 Bryobacteraceae bacterium | reverse complement strand
CAACCCCAACCCGGTGATTCAATCGGGCGGGCTCTGGAATTTCACGGTGACGCTGGCGGAGACGGCCGGGGTCGGCACGACCCTCACCGCTGTCAAAGTGAACGGAGCGGACTATAGCTCGTCCATCGCCGGCTGGTTTGGTTCCAACCACATCGACGCCAATGGCCAGATCAGCGCGCCCCTCAGCGCCACCGGCCGCTTCCCGCCGGGGGATCAATACTTCGAGTTTTTCGGCGTAGACGATGGCAGCGGACAGACCTGGTATCGCACGGCGACTGTGAGCTTCCAGTAGACACGCAAGCTGCGAAGGCAGCTACCATGAGAGCGTGACGCCCGCCGAGTACTTGGAACAAGAACGCAGAGCCGAATATAAGAGTGAGTACTTTCGGGGCGAGGTGATCGCGATGGCACGCGCCACGCATGATCACGCTCTGATCGTGTCCAACCTTGTGGCGGCTCTGAGCCAGCAACTGAAAGATAGACCCTGCGATGTGTACGCCAGCAATCTGAGGTTGCGAGTCACGCCCATCGAGTTCTACACCTATCCAGACGTGATGGTCATTTGTGGCGAAGTTCAATGTGAGGACAGCCAGGAGGATACCGTTCTTAACCCGGTGGTTTTAATTGAAGTGCTTTCTGACGCAACACAAGATTACGATCGCGGCCAAAAATTTCAGCACTACCGCACGCTTCCGTCGCTGAAGGAGTACTTGACGATCGCGCAGGATGCGCCTCACGTCGAGCACTGGATACGTCAGGATCAAGATCGCGGGTCGTTCGCCGAGTTCAACAACCCCAGTCAGACGATCCAGCTTCCGACGATTGGTTGCACGCTACCGATGGCAGAGATTTATCGTAAGGTCGATTGGACGAGCGGGCAGTAAACCGGTTTCGCTCACTTCCTCGTAATTCCCGGGCGGTCCGCCAGTTGATTGGAATACCCGACCGGACCCGTGTTCGCCGCGGGGTCTTCCGGCAGCATAGTTGCGCTCCAGTTCTCGTACTCGTTTACGAGCTTCCGGTAGACTTCCGGCTGCCGTTCCTTCAGGTTGGCGCGTTCCAGCGGATCCGCAACCACGTCGAACAGAAACGTATTGCCGTTGATCTCGAGCCATTTCATATCGCCGTCGCGCACGGCTCGTTGCGCGTTAAACCGGTAACGCCAAAATAGCTTGCGCGGGACCGGCGCGGCGTTCTGAGTGAGAGCCGGTATGAGGCTGATGCCGTCGGGCGGATACGCCGGGTCGGCCTTGCCGCCGGCCGCGGCGAGAAGCGTGGGCAGCCAGTCCATGCTGATCGCGACTTGATCGGTGCTGCTGCCCGGCCGTATATGCCCAGGCCAGCGCGCCATCGCCGGAATGCGGAGGCCGCCCTCCAGCAGATCCGTCTTCTTGCCGGTGAACGGCCATGTGTCCGAGAAGCGCTCCCCGCCGTTGTCGCTGGTGAAGATCACGATGGTGTTGCCGGCGATACCGGCGGCCTCCAGCGCATCGAGCACCCGCCCCACTTGGCGATCCAGCTCGCCAACCATGCGGCCGTACGTTTTCAGAGAGCCGCCATCGAAATCCTGCAGAGCGCGGATGCGCCGCGATTCCGCTTCATCATCCGGCCCTTCCCATGGCCAATGCGGCGCGTTGAAGTGCAGGCTGATAAAGAAAGGGCGCTTGGCTTGGGCGTAGTCACGAATCACGGAAACGGCCCGCCCGCCCAACAAGTCGGTGAGGTAGCCGGTCTGGTGGATCGGGACGTCGTCTTCCCAAAGGTCGTCGGTATCGGTGTCGGCCGGCCCGGCCTTGTGGGTGAAGTAGTCGAGCGCGCCGCCGCGGAATCCCCAGAAGTGGTCGTAGCCGCTCGCCAGCGGACCGTAGTCGGGGAGCCTTCCCAGGTGCCACTTGCCAATCAACGCGGTCCCGTAGCCGGCTTTCCGCAGAAGCGAGGGCAGTGTGGGATGCGAGGGTGGCAAGCCGATATTGCGCCTGCTGCCGAGGGGCAGCGGCTCTTCCAGGCCGATGGGCAGCCGGTACTGATAACGGCCGGTGATGAGCGCGGTGCGCGTGGCCGTGCACACAGCCGAATTGGCGTAGGCCTGCGTGAATTTGATGCCCTCGGCAGCTAGGCGGTCGATGCGCGGCGTGGTGAAATCTCGTCGCCCGTAGCAGGAAAGATCGGCGAAACCCATATCGTCGGCCAGGATGAAGACGATGTTGGGTTGCGGATCGGCGGCCTGAGCCACGCGCTTACCCGATACCAAGGCGAGCGGCGTTCCGATTGCGGCGGCCAGAGCCCGGCGCCGTGTCCATTCCGACGAACGGTTCACAGCTCCCCAAGGTATCACGGCGGGCGGCTTTCGAGGCCGGGGCCCCCGCTCGACACGCCACCGAAAGGCTTCCGGAAGGTTAGAAACGCCGCAATTCAATTGCCCCGTTCGGCTACAATAGCCGCCAGTGGCCTCCCCCATTCCAACCGCCGCGTTGGCTATCGTGCACGTCGAAAACTCCACTCCGCCGGCGTTCCAGGTCACACGTCTCCCCGACGGCAAATTCGTAACACCCGTCACCGTCGCCTCGCCTTACGAGTTCCCGGTCGAAGGTCAGCCCAACTCTCACCTGATGGCGCAACTGCGCTGGTACCTCGAAGGATTTCTGGATTACCCGTTCCACCCCGAGACGGAGCACGCGGAGCGGGTCCTCGACGCCCTCAAAGCTTGGGGCACGCAGGCTTTCAATGCCCTCTTCAATAGCCGCGATGCACCCGCATGGCTCGCGGCTTCCGGCATCCTGCAGATCCGCAGCAATGACCCGCGCATCCTCTCCTGGCCGTGGGAAGCGCTCTCCGATCCGCAGGCCGGTTATCTCGCGCATGAGCGTCGCATCGAACGCCGCCTGAACCAGCTACGCGACCCCGCCGATCTCTCCGCGCTGCCCACCGATCGAGTCAATATCCTGCTGGTGGTCGCGCGGCCGTTCAAAGACGATGTCCGCTACCGGTCCATCGCCCGCCCGCTGGTCGAGCTGATCCAGTCGCAAGGTCTGGCCGCCCACGTGGACGTTTTACGCCCGCCCACGTTCGACCAGTTGCGCGATCATCTGCGCGCTCACCCCGGCTACTACCACGTGCTGCACTTCGATGGGCACGGCGCCTACGGCAATGGCGCGGGCGAATACTCGCCGCACAAACTACAAGGGCCGCAAAGCTGCCTGGTGTTTGAAAACGAAGAAGGCAAGCCCGATGCAAAATCGGCCCGCGATCTGAGCGCCTTGCTGCGCGAGCACGCGGTGCCCGCCGTGGTGCTGAACGCCTGCCAATCCGGCATGGTGGACGCGCAAGCCGAGGATGCCTTCGCCTCCGTGGCCACCGCCTTGTTGCAGAGCGGCATGCGCAGCGTGGTGGCCATGGCGTATTCGCTCTACGTGAGCGGCGCCCAGGTCTTTCTGCCCGCGTTCTACCGGCGCCTGTTTGAGGATCGCAGCGTAGCCGAGGCCGTGCGCTTCGGCCGCCAGCAAATGCTGGCCCACAAGGACCGCGTTTGCGCCCGCGGCCGCTATCCGCTGGAAGACTGGCTGCTGCCCGTCCTGTACCAACAGGACCCCATCGATTTCCGCTTTGTGGGGCAGGGCCATGCCCTGCCCAAGCCCAAGGACTCAAACCTCCCGCAGGAAGTCCGCGAGCATCGCGATGAGTATGGCTTCATTGGCCGCGACGGCCCCATCCTCGAAATGGAGCGCGCGCTGCACCGGCAGGCGCCCGCCATCCTCATCCAGGGCTTGGGCGGCGTCGGCAAGACGTCACTCGCCCGCGGATTGCTGCGCTGGCTGGATGACACTGGCGGGCTCGATGGCGCGCTGTGGTTCGATTTCCGTAATATCCGCACCGCCGAGTTCGTCGTCCACCAGACCGGCGAAGCCTTCTATGGTGAGAATTTCCGCCTGGCTCCGAATAAGCTGGAATTGCTCGCCGATGCCCTGCGCGAGCGGCGGGTGCTGATGGTGTGGGACAACTTCGAATCGGCTGCTACGAATCTGACTGCGGAGGATCGCGGCGAGCTGGGCCGGTTCCTGGACGCCATTCGCGGTACCCATGGAAAGGTGATCATCACCAGCCGCTCCCGTGAAGAGTGGCTGAAACCCTCGCAACGCTTCGAGCTCGATCTCCGCGGCCTGGATGGCGAGGAGCGATGGGAATTCTGCGACGTCATCCTGCGCGAGCTCGGACGGCAGGTGAATCGGGATGACCCCGAGTTAAGCAAGCTGATGACGCAGCTTGCCGGACATCCGCTGGCCATGCGGGTGGTGCTGCCCAAGCTCGAACAAATGCCGGCGGCGAAAATTGCGGAGGCCCTGCGCACCAACCTCATGGAACTGGGGCTCAGCGGGCAGGAAGAGCAGGGACGTCTGTTCGCGACGCTGAGGTTCGTCGAGCAGGGATTGGATGAGGAACTGCGGCCGTTACTGGGACTGGTCGGGTTGCATGAGGGGTTTGTGGACGCGGACTACCTGGAGCACATGGCCAAACAGGTCGATGCGGCCTGGACGCGGCAGTGGATCGACCGTCTCATGGCAGCGCTGAGCACCGCGGGTCTTTTGCGGGATATCGGGAACGCGACATATGAGATGCACCCGTTGCTCACCAGTTACTTGCGCTCCCGCGATGGAGTCCCGCCTGACGCCTGTGAGCGAGCATTCGTTGACGTCGTGGCTAGACTTGCCGATGAGCTGGCTCCTCGGCAAATGCACGAACAGCGCATCCCGTTTCTGCTGCATGGCGCCAATTTCCATTTTGCGTTGGCGCTCGCCGAGCGCCTGTCGATGGACCAACACTTTGCCGCTCTCACGCAGTCGTTGGCTGCCTATGCGCTGCACACGAGAAATCTCGTTGAGGCCTCCCGATTATTTTCGCAGCTTGCTCAACATGCGGCACGGGGCGATGCCGAAGGAGAGGCAGCCGCCTATCACCAACTGGGCAGGATCGCCGAAGAGCAGCGGGACTTGGCCACGGCGCGCGATTGGTACCTCAAATCCCTCGCCATAAAGGAGCAGCAGGGCAACCTGCGCGGCGCCGCCAGCACCTATCACCAGCTGGGCAGGATCGCCGAAGAGCAGCGGGACTTCGCCACAGCGCGCGATTGGTACCTCAAATCCCTCGCCATCTCGGAGCAACAGGGCAACCTGCACGGCGCCGCCATCACCTATCACCAACTGGGCATGATCGCCCAAAAGCAGCAGGACTTCGTCGCGGCGCGCGATTGGTACCTCAAATCCCTCGCCATTGAAGAGCAGCAGGGCAACCTGCACGGCGCCGCCAGCACCTATCACCAACTGGGCAGGATCGCCGAAGAGCAGCGGGACTTGGCCACGTCGCGCGATTGGTACCTCAAATCCCTCGCTATCGAAGAGCAGCAGGGCAACCTGCACGGCGCTGCCATCACCTACGTCCAACTCGGCAACATCGCGGCATTGCAGGGCAGCTTTGCAGACTCCGTCAGATGGCTAATCCGTTCGATTGCGGCATTCCGCCAAACAAACGATCAGCATTTAGCGGAAGCCGGCATTCAAAACTTCCTGCTGATCCACCGACACGCCCCACCCGCCGACCAGCAAAAACTCGAAGCCATCTGGCGCGAAGCCAACCTCGGCCTCCCAACGGAACCGAACCCATGAGCGCCCCCGACGACACCACCGCTATTCACATCCTCAAAACCGTTGCCCGCGCACGCCTCCAAAGCGAAGCCTCCGAGCTTCCATCCATGGCGGATCTCAGCTCCGCGCTCACCGCTGCGTTCGACAACCCCGCACCGTCCCCAACCTCCGAAGGCGACCTGGCCCGCGCCGCGCTTGACGTCCTTAGCCAGGACCCGGCCTTCGCCGAGCCCATTCGCATCATGGCCAGCCAGCCGGCAGCTCCGCCCCCACGCTATACCGACCCCGGCACCATAGCCGTTATCACTGCCGCCCTACTGGTCCTCCAGACACGCATCAAATTCAAGCGCGACCATAGCGGCAAATGGTCTTTCGAAGTCGACAAGAAAGCCGCCAGCGACAGCGCCGTCAAGCTGCTAGTCCAGCGCCTGCTATCCATGCTCGGCAAATAGACAATCACGAAACACTCCGCCAGCCGTTTCCATGACTTGCGCTACCCCCGGGCAGCCGCCGTCACCACTCATGCGAGCATAGCTGCAGAACCAGATCGCGACCGTCCGAAAATGGGATTGGCTTCTTCCTCACATTTCCCGTAGCAACACCTAATCCATTGATTCAAAAAGTTCGACCCATGCCGAATCGTCGTCCTGTATTCACGGCTCCCGAGAACCGCCTTCGCCCGCAACCAGGCCATCCAGCCCTAAAATTGGCTTCGTTCCTCACCATGTTCACCATGCCGCAATCCTCCATTCTCCAATCGGCCCGTCCCCCCCGTCCCCTGCCCCGCTCGACACCGCCCCTCGAAAGGCATATAATTCTTCCGTTTCCGCAAGCCCCATAAGTGAGGTGATCCTATGGCAGACGATCAGATTCCGGAAAGCACTCCCAGGGGACTATCGAGGCGCGACATCATTAAAGGCGTGATCGCGGGCGGAGCCGTTTCCTCCGCAGGCTACCTCTTCCGTACGTCCGTCGTGGGCGCGCAGAGCTCGGCTCCGGGCTCAGTCGAGCGCCTGATCACGTTGAACGTGAACGGCCAGCAGCGCCGCGTCGACGTCATGAAGCAGGAAACGCTGGCGACCACTCTGCGCTACAAGCTGGGCCTCACCGGCACCAAGCTGGGATGCGACCGTTCCGAGTGCGGCGCGTGCACCGTGCTCATCGACGATGTGCCGCACTACTCGTGCTCGATACTGACCCACACTACTCGCGGCAAGAAAATCCAGACCATTGAAGGCCTGGCCGCGGCCGATGGCACGCTGCACCCGGTGCAACAGGGCGTAGTCGAGGAGCAAGGTTTCCAGTGCGCCTTTTGTATGTCCGGCTTCATCATGGCGACGGTGGGATACCTGAAGGTCAATCCCAACCCTTCGCGGGCGGAGCTGGCCCACGGCATCTCCGGCAACCTCTGCCGTTGCCAGGACTATGACAAGATCCTCACGGCGCTCATGCGCGGTGCGGAATTGCAAAGGAAGGCGTAACCATGGCGAAAGTACCCGACGACAATCAGCTTCCGAGCCATCCTCCTTATAAGCTCATTGGCAAGAACTACACCACGCCCGATCTCATCGCCAAGGTGACCGGCCGCGCGAAGTATGCCGAAGACTATCGGGCTGACGGCATGCTCTTCGCCAAGCTGCTGCTGAGTCCCGTACCGCACGGCCACGTGCGCAGTATTGACACCAGCGAAGCGATGAAAATTCCGGGCGTCAAGGCGATCATCACCGTCGATGACATGCCGAAGCCGGCCGATGCCATGACCGACCTGGGCCAGCGCATCCCGGCCAATCCGCTCGGCGAACGCGGGCTCACCAACGATCCCGTCTATCAGGGCGAGCCGATCCTGGCCGTTTGCGCGGTGGATGAGCTGACCTGCGCCGAAGCCATCGAAAAGATCAAGCTCGATATCGAGCGGCTGCCGCACGTGGTCGATCCGCTGGTGAGCCTGCGCCCCGGCGGCCCGAATGCGAGAGTCGAAGGGAACGTGTGGATGCGGCCGACCGCGCCTCCCGGACAGCCTGCGCCGCCGCCCAAAGTTGCCGAGGTGAAGTGGACCGACGCCGACTTTGTCGAATACAAGGACGGGAAACTGCCCATGGGCAAAGCCACCGATCCCGAGTGGCATTACGGCGATTGGGAAGCGGGATTGAAGAACGCGGCGCTGGTGCTGGACGAAACCTTTGTCACGCCGAATACCAGCCATCAGACGCTCGAGACCCGCACCGCCATGGCCTACTGGCAGAACGGCAAGGTCTACGTGCACTGCTCCACCCAGAGCACGGCGCAGACCGCTCCCGCAATCGCGCGCTGGCTGGGCCTGGTGGACGAGAAGGGCCAGCCCGATCTGAGCAAGGTCGTCGTCGTCAGCGAGTACACCGGCGGCGGCTTCGGCAGCAAGATCACCAGCTCGATTGCGGCCATCATCCCGTGCATCCTTTCCAAGAAGGTGAATGCACCGGTGATGATGCGCATCAGCCGCGAAGAAGAGCACTTCATCGGCCGCGCTCGTCCCAGCCTGGCTGGCCGCCTGAAGGTCGGCTTCAGTAAGGATGGCAAGATCACCGCGGTGGATATGTTCGTGGTGATGGATAACGGCCCGTACGATCCGCAGGGCGATGCCAATCAGTCGGGCCGCATGCTTTCGCTTATGTACCAGCCGCCGGCCATGCGCTGGCGCGGCATCACGGTGCTGACGAACACGCCGCCGCGGCTCTCGCAGAGCCAGCCGGGCGGGTTCCAGGGCATCGCGCTCATGGAACCGATCATGGCGAAGGCGTCGCGCAAGCTCGGCGTCGACCAGGTGGCG
Source organism: Bryobacteraceae bacterium (assembly GCA_035516375.1). Lineage (GTDB taxonomy): Bacteria > Acidobacteriota > Terriglobia > Bryobacterales > Bryobacteraceae > PSRJ01. The sequence goes on along the minus strand of DATJAK010000286.1, from coordinate 8,887 downwards.
ATTCACCGCATCAACGCGCCCATCGGGAAGGCTCCGATCGGGCCTCCGGGACCGAACGGAAAGCGCCTCTACGTGACCAGCGCCTACGTGCAGCAAGCGCTCGATCGCGGCGTCGAGCAGTTCGAATGGGAGAAGCGCAAAGCCATGCCCAAGAAGAGCGGCTCCAAGGTACGGGGCATCGGCGTGGCCACGAGCTGTTTCGTCGGCGGCTCCGTGGGCTTCGACGGCCTCTGCGTGATCAAACCGGATGGCAAGATCTACATCCAATCGGGCATTGGCAACCTGGGCACAGCATCGGTGAGCGATACGCATCGTGTAACCGCCGAGATTCTCGGTGTGCCCTGGGAGAAGTGCGAAATCACCTGGGGCAGCACGGCGAAGAATCTGCCGTGGAGTTGCCCCTCCGGAGGCAGCCAGACCACTCACGCGCATACCCGTGCGGCGTACGCCGTGGCAATGGACGCTAAAGACAAGCTGACGCAGATCGCGGCCAAGGACCTCGGCGGTAAGCCCGAGGACTACGAGGTGGCCAACGAGCGGGTCTTCCGCAAAGGCGGAGGCGCTGGCATGAGCCTGGCGCAGGCCGCCAAGCGCGCCATTCAGCTGGGCGGCATTTACGACGGCCACGAATTGCCCAAGGGCATTAACAAAATGACCGCTGCCTCGGCGCAGGCGCTCACCGGTCAGGGGCTGCTGGCCGTGGCTCGCGACACCATGCCGCGCGATGGCCAGACGCATTCCTACGTCGCCGGGTTCGCCGAAGTCGAAGTCGATCTCGAGACGGGCAAATACCGCATCCTGGAATACGTGGCGGTGGCGGATGTAGGCACGATCGTCCATCCGCGCGCGCTAGGTGGTCAAGTCCTGGGCCGCTCAATGCTGGGGATTGGACACGCGATCGGTCAGAAGTGGGTCTACGACCAGCACTATGGATTGCCGCTGGCCAAGCGATTCCACCACAATAAACCGCCCACCATTCTGGACGCGCCGGAAAAAATGCAATGGGCTGCGCTCGACATCCCCGATCCGGAAACACCGATCGGGGCGCGTGGGATCGGCGAACCGCCGGTGGGCGCGGGCTGCATGGCCATTGTTAACGCGCTGTCGGATGCGCTCGGCGACGAGATTTTCCGCCGCGCACCCGTCACCGCGGACGTGATTCTCGCTTCACTCGAAGCGGGCAAACCAGCCACCGAGGGCCTCACGGCTCACATCTAGCCAGAAGGAGAAACGAACATGGCGATCATTCGCGACATTATGCCGGCCTTCGAGCTCTACCAGCCGGCGAATACTGACGACGCAATCTCGTTGCTCTCCCGCCACGGCGATGAAGCTTGGGCAATGGCCGGCGGCCTCGATACGTTCGACTGGCTCAAGGACCGCATCAAGCGCCCCAGCGTGGTGGTCGATCTCAGCCAGGTCAAGGAACTGACGGGCATTCGCCCCATGGGCGGCGGTCTCGAGATCGGCGCCATGACCACGCTGACCGAAGTGGTGCGTCACGCCACCGTGAAGGAGAAGTTCGGCCTGCTATCCCAGGCTGCCGAGCTCGTGGCCTCGCCGCAGATCCGCAACCAGGGCACGCTGGGCGGCAATGTGTCGCAAGACGCGCGCTGCTGGTATTACCGCGGCGGCTGGAAGTGCTATCGCGCCGGCGGGAACATCTGTTTCGCCGATACGCCCACGGCCATCAACCGCGAACACGCGATTCTGGGGGCCGACCGCTGCGTGGCGGTCAATCCCTCGGACACGGCGCCGGCGCTAATTGCGCTCGATGCGAAGTTCGTGATTCGCAATTCCAAGGGCGAACGCGTGGTCAACGCTGAGGACTATTTCATTGGGCCCGCGCTCGATATCACGCGCATGAACATCTTGAAGCCGGGCGACCTGCTCACGGCGATCCGCATTCCGGATACCTGGGCAGGCACGCATTTCTACTTCGAGAAGGTCCGCGACCGGCAGGTTTGGGATTTCCCATTAGTGAATGTGGCTTCGGCCGCAGTGTTCACGGGAGACCGCATTGACCGCATACGCATCGCAGTGAACGGCGTGGCGGCGCATCCCGTGCGGCTGAAGAACGTGGAAGACGCCGTCATCGGCAAGTCCCGCAACGAGGCTACCGCCGATATGGCAGGCAAAATGGCGGTTGAGGGTGCCGAGCCGCTGCGCTACAACGGCTACAAGGTTCCGTTGATGCGCAACCTGGTGAAGCGCGCCATTCGCGGCGTCGAGGAGGCAAAGTGGGCATAGTCCAGTGGGCCACCAGTCCGTGGGGTGAAGACGTCCCGATCCACATTTCGTTTTTCCTGATTTGGGTGGCGGCCATAGGGGGACTGGCGTTTCTGATCGTTCACGCGATCTGGGTGCGCTACTTCGCCAAGAAAGAAGTTTTCGAGGGCGCCACTCCGCCCCCCGTAGCCGCGCGGATTCCAAGTGAGGTCCCGCGCCATTCGCTGGCGGCCCGCCTGTTCCATTGGATTATGGCCGCCGCCATGTTCGCGCTGTTGATTACAGCCTTCCTGCCGAGAGTCGGCGTGCCGTTCGCTTGGGTCACCTATCACTGGATCGCCGGTATCGTCCTGACCGTGTCGATTCTCTATCACATCGTGCACGCTACGTTCTGGATGGATCGCTGGTCAATCTGGCCGGATAAGATCGATATGGAAGACGCCATGCGAAGGTGGCGCCGGGCCACCGGCAGCCAAGCTCCGCCGCCGCGGCGTTTTGCCAAATACCCGCTCGAAAACAAGATGTATCATGCCGTGATCGTGCTGGCCGGCCTGTCGGTGATGTTGACTGGCGTGTTCATGATGTCGCGGGTTCGTACGCCGTTCTTCACTCGCAACCCGTACCTGTTTAGCGATATGACCTGGGGCCTGATGTACGTGCTGCATGGCCTCGCCGGTGTGGGGTTGATCGGGCTGATCATCGTTCATGTCTACTTTGCGATCCGGCCCGAGAAGCTCGTGATCACGAAGTCGATGGTATTCGGTACTCTCGACCGCGAGCACTACCTGGAGCACCATGACCCGCAGCGGTGGGCCGTGGCCGCCCCATCGGAGAGGGCCCAGGGCGCGGACTAGATGCTCGAAGCCCTGCGGAAGTGTACCGACGCGATCGAAGAGTGTTACGAGTTCATGCTGGCCTACGCCGCCCAAGGTTTGCCCGGTGACGCGGGCAGCGCGTCAGGCGGGCAGCTTCGTGAATTTCTGCGTCACGCCGTAGAGGCGCTGGCGTCGCTTCCAAAGGCTTACGCTGCGGCCGTCCATGGGTTGCAGCCAGTTGAACGCTACGAGGCCTTCCACGCCGTGCTGGCCCGCGACGCCGGCGATTCACTTGCTGTGATGGAACTGGTTCTGGCTCAACCGGCGCTCAGCTCGCAGTTAATCGACAACCTCAACGCGTCGATGCATCTGCGAGCCGTGCTCACAGACTTGTTTCTGATCGACGAGATTCTGAAAGGTGCTCGGATCGAAGTATCGTCTGTTGATCCGACATGACGGGTTACCGGTTGCCAGCCGCAGTCGCCTTCAGCGGCTTGCCGAGAGCGGTCTTAGAATCGGGTTTGAAGTCCGACGATCGAATGGGCGAAGCGATCAACGCAAATGGCCCGAGTGAAAGGGTGCCGACACGTTCGCAAACCTCACTTCCGCCGCTCACCATAGCTGCTAGATGCAGTAGTACCCCCAGTAGTAAGGCAACGCTCAAAATGACGGCGCTGCCATGGCGAAAACCAACCACAAATGCCATCCTCGCTGAGCGCTGTACGAAACTGGGTGGAAGATATTCAGCCAGTCGTCCCGATTAGGGATGCGGGAAGACGAGATTCCCCTGACGAGTTCGGAAACGTCAACTCTGATCCTGCCTGAGCTAATACCGGCAAAAGCAATCGCGGATCGAGCACTACCTCGGGCAGGTCGTTGAGTTCGTGGGCAGATCGGAGCAGCGAAGCCACACGGCCTGCGATTACAGGAATAGCCGTCGGTTCTTCGGATTCAAAGGGCCGCCAGACCCATTCCTCCTCTGGTGGATGGTTCAGGGTCATCTCCGAAAGAACTGCGAAGACCTCGGGGATCTGGAATAGGACTGCAATCGCGAATGCGGAGCGTCGCGCAATCCCGGACGAGCGATGCCACATCAGTTCGAGCAACGCTTCCGCTGCGCCGGTAGTTCCCACCGCCAGCAAGTCGTCGACAGCCCCATCGTGGCCCTCCCGGGCCAGATCGCGAAGAAACAGTACCGCCAACTCCCCGCGCCGGCAGAGCAGCGAGCGGACAGATGGCACCTCAGCGTAACGCGAGGCCGTCACCCGGCTGAGCGAATTGCTTCCCCACAACTGGCAACCGGCGACTTCCCCTGCCCAGGCTTAAGCAATCCGCCGGTACCACACATCCAACACCACCCCCGGCCGCGGTTTACGAGACGCTTACCCTTTACTTAGTTCTTGTTCAAGATCCCAAGGGCAGAGAATTTGGCAGCCCGCGCTTCCGCTGCGCTTTCACCATTGCGAATCCGCTCATTGAGCAGAGTACGAGCTGCAGCCCGCAGTGCGAAAACCTCGCCTGCTACTATAGGGCCTCCGCTTAAATCAGCCGTCTGCTGCCATGCCTGACTATTAAGTTGCTGCCAAGCCGCCGTCCTATCTGGATTCGCAAGAAAGGTGTTCGCCGTATTAACGTAAGCGGCAATTTGGCGCTGCATGATAGGGTAGATAGAGGATTTGTCAGGGCCGACAAAGCTCCCGTCCTCAAACACTGCACTATCGAGAGCTATTTGAGGGCCCGAATACCCACGCCCCGATGAAACACTCCGCGAAGTGCCGGGCGCAATAGGCAAAGCCGAGAACCAGACAGTATCAATACTGCCCGTTCCCGAACGAATTATGACAGCAAAGATGGCTTTGCTGGATGCGTTGGATATTGCAGGCGAGGCTGGGTTACCTATTAGGTTGATGCCGTTCGCAGGCAGCCCAGTCATGGTTTGCGCAAAGGCAAGAGTGCCAAGCGAGAAAAGCAACAGGAGCAATCGTGTTTCTTTTCCCTTCAAACGTGAGGTTTCCTGTCGGGGCATCGTACGGTAAAGCGCTATTTCTTGTCAATAGTTTTGACGAGAGTTCAATTGAGATCAGGCGTCTAGGGGCGGTCCCCAGGCCGGTCCCCGGAATCCAGCAGTCGTAGGAAGGGCGTTTATCTTAACGTAGTCAACCCCCAAATGCAGAAAGTGGCTTTCATCAGTGTTGAGCCAAAATCCGGTTGGGCCTCGGCCAAAGTGGCCGGGATCGTTGTCAGAAAGACGAGGCAATTAGATAATTCAGCATTTGGCCACCGCATGGAAACTCAACCCATCTCCGCCACTCACGCGATGCAACTGCATACACGCCAAATCAGAGCGATGACCATTTTTCGCGAGATCGGTCCCGGGAACGCCGCTCCCGTCATTTTGGAGCACACAGCACAGGCCCCCATGCCCGCTTCCCTTCAGAAGTCCCAGTGCCGGCGGTACTCCCGTGCCTCTCGCCTCGCCTCCGCCGCTGCCCGTCTGGTTTCCCGGACCGCATTGCGCGCCGATTGCCGAATGTCGCGTTCGGCATCGCGCACGGCCCGCCGGGCATCGGCCCGCGCGATTCGGCTTTCGCGCAGTGCTTCCACGCGGGCCTGGCGCGCTTCGATGCGTGCGGCGCGGGCCTCGTCGTGCCAGTCGCAGAACGCCAGGAACGGCGCCAATAACAGAGCCGCCAACAACGCAACTTTGATCATGCAACTAAGTACGCAGAAGCCCGCGTTTGGTTTGCTTCTTTTTGGAATAGAGACGCCGTCAGGCTGCGGCACGCTGGCGGGCGGCCTGGGAAAGCACCGAGGTCATGAGCCAATTCACCTGCACGCGCTCGAAAGGAGCGCCACAGTAGTCCATGGCTCCGGCCTCCAGGGCATCCAGCCACTGTCTGGTTTCCGGCGAACGGGTCACCACCACCACCGGAACCTGTGGCTGTATCTCGCGGAGAGCCGCAAGCGTCTCCGGGTACTCAGGCGAGTCACCGGAAACAAAGACAACCGTCGGAGTTCGTCCCCGCTGGAGGTCTTCGATGTACGTTTTCTTACTTACCTGATGGTTTTCGGCATGCAATACACCGCTGAGTTGGTTCGCCAGGTCTGGCGGAAGTCCCAGCAGAATGACACGGGCCATGGTAACTCCTCAAAAGTATTTCTCAGCAGGGAGTGTGGCGAGGTCAGCTAAGACCGAGCTATGCCTAGCGTAGCCGATTCCGCGGTCTGGCGTCCAATCGATTATTCTTATGCGCGTCGTAGCGGGTATTTTTCGAACAACGATGTATGTCGTGGTTTTCGGCGGGGTTGTGGCGGGCTGGGCTTTTGCGGATTGGGTGCCAGGCCCGCCCCCGCCAGCGCTTGCCGCAGCCAGCTATAGCTGACGCGGATGCCGTGCTCCACGCTGAGCTTCTGGCAGAAACGCCAAACGTTCATGCCCGCGTATTTCGCCTGATACAGCGCAAAGATGGCCTCCGCGGTTCCCAGCGGGACGCGGTGGATGTAGCGTTTGCGCCGGCGCTGTTCGTAGATGCCATCGTAGCCGAATTGTTCGTATCGCTGGCGCAGCCGGACCATGGTGCGGGCGTTCATGCCGGCGATCTCCGCCGCCTCGATCCAGCTAATTCTCTTTGCGATCGCTCGCAGAATCACATCTTGCAGCTTCATCGTCTCCTCCAGGAGCGGGGTTCCACGAAACTAAAGCGAGATTATGGTTCTTTTACCGCCACCAGAATGGCGTTCCGGTAACGCTCCTCCTCCATCTGGGCCAGCGCATCCGACCCTTCCAAGCGGTAAACGGCCGCTAACGCCAGGTGGGCTTCCGGCAGTTGCTGTGCGGCATAGGTTAGCTGCTCCACGCCTCGGCTGCGCTTTTCCGGCTGGTCTGCCAACACCACGCCGAGCAGATATCTGGCTTTGGCGTTGGAACTGTCCAGATCCACCGCGAGTTGCGCCTCGGTCTCGGCCTCCTTGGTAAGTCTGAGCATGATTAAAGCGAGCGCCAGATTCCCGTGGAGGAAGCTATCCCGTGGTTCTAATTCGAGTGCGCGCCGAAATTCCGCCGCGCCCTGATCCGGGAGGGCCAGGTTGAGGTACATCACTCCGAGATCGCCGCGCGCCGCGACAAACTGCGGATCGATGCTCGCGGCGCGTTCAAAATTCTTGGCAGCGCGTAAGAAATCGCCCGCCTCGGAAAACTTCATCCCGTGGGAAAATGCAGCCAACGCTTTCGCGGGCACTTTGTGCCGAAGCTCTGTCACCGATACTCGACTGGCAACCAGGCTGTCTTCACTGTCGCGACTTCGAGAAAGTTGTTGAGACTCGATCGCTTCCGGAAAATTGGGACCGGCATACGAAAAGTCGGTCCATAGATGCAGTTGCTGATCGATCCCACGAATCTGACTCCAGCCCGGGTGACTTGCCAACAGAAACCAACACAAGGCGCCAGCGTTTCTCATAAACATACGATCCTCCGTTTCTGATAATTCGTGATGACGTTCTGGCTAAGAGCCGGCAACACCACGAGGTCTGCGGGAGAGCGGCTCGAGAGAAATAGCTGTGGCTTGACTGGGGCCGGTTTAGAAAGATTGATCGAAAGCGGGGATCAAAAGGCTGATCGAGTATCGAACACGGCTCGAACAACTACGTCGATGTTAGCGTGAGCCGAGCGCGCGAATCCAATCGAAACTTTCTATCGCTCGGATTGCTAACTAAGTACTGGCCAGGAAGTTACCGAAAGTAATGTTACAGAACTCTTGCGCGGATCTCGTTACTCATATCGCAACGCTTCCACCGGGTCGAGCTGCGCAGCCTTCACTGCCGGCCACACTCCGAAGAAAACGCCCACCGCGACGGAAACGCTGAAACCGGTACCCAATGCCCATGCCGGCACTGCCGAAGGAAGCGCCGGGACCAGCTTCCCCATGAGCAGCGTAATCAGCACTGCGATGATGATCCCGAGCACGCCGCCCACGCCGGTCAAGGTCACGGCCTCGATGAGGAATTGCCCGATGATGTCCCGTCTCCGGGCGCCGATGGCCTTGCGTACGCCAATCTCGCGCGTCCGTTCCGTCACGCTCACCAGCATGATGTTCATAATCACCACGCCACCCACTACCAGCGCGATTGACGCCAGCCCCAGCACGACGCTAGCAAACAGGGAGCTAATCTGTTTCCAGATGTCTAGAAATGTGTCGTTCGTCTCAATCTCAAAATCGTCCGGCGTTCCCGGCGCATCATGGCGCCGTGTGCGCATCAACACTCGTACCTCGTCCTCGGCATGTTCCATCGCTTGCGCTCCGCCGGCCACACGCGCGTAAATGTCGAGCGAATCGTTATAGCCGTACGTCTGCTGATACGTGCTGAGCGGAACAGCCACCCAGTTGTCCTGGGACTGGCCCAGCGTTTTGCCCTGCCGCTCACCCACTCCAACTATCGTGTAGGGAACTCCATTCGCACGAATCTCTTTGCCGATCGGGTCCCCTTCGCCGATCAGGTTGTCCACTACGTCGTATCCCACAATCGCGTCGTGCGTGGCGTGGTCATCGTCCGCCGGAGTAAATCCGCGCCCAATCGCGATATTGATGTTGTTCAGCGATAGCATCGTCCACGTATAACCGCGCAACTCGGTATTGTTGCTCGAGTGCCCGTTCGCGACTACATTGGTCGAGCGATCCAGCAGCGCTCCCACCTCGCTGCACTCTTTGCAACTGTCGCGCACCGCTTCGTAGTCCTCAATGCGAACAATCTTTCGCTTTTGGTACCTAAAGTAGTCCTGCGCGTTGAAGATCACACTCGCCATCCGCGTCACTGTAAACACATCGGCGCCGTAGCCGGACAGCTTG
>DATJAK010000285.1:0-43178 GCA_035516375.1 Bryobacteraceae bacterium | reverse complement strand
CGCCGAGGCCAGCAGGACCACCTGGCATTTCCGCGCCACCGACTGTGGCGTGGTACCAGCCCGCGCCAGCGATTCCAATACATGTCTCTGCGACGGATCAAGTGAAAGAGCAGTCGCCGGGGTGAACATGCCTCATCACATAATGAATCAGGCTGACTGTCAATGTTTATAGCGGACAGGACACTAGCTTCACGGCCGAAACTTACGGGCGAGTTCCTCTGTAGCCCGCGCCAGCAGCGACGTATCCAGGCCAACCGCAAGGAACGAGACTCCCAGCGACAGATAGCGCCGCGCGAGCGGTTCGCTGGTGGTCAGAATTCCGGCCGCTCGCCCATGGGCTTGAATCCGGCCGAGCGCATCCTCGATAGCCGCCCGCACATCCGGATGATCCGGCTCTCCCAGATGGCCGAGGGCAGCCGATAAATCCGCCGGTCCAATAAAGATGCCGTCCACTCCCTCCACGCCGGCAATCGCATCAAGGTTCTCTAATCCCGTGCGGGTTTCGATCTGCACCAGCAGGCACATCTGCCCGTCCGCCTCCTGCAGGTAACCCGCGAGCCGATTCCAAGCCGAAGCACGCGCCAAAGCGCTGCCCACTCCGCGGATGCCGTCGGGAGGGTACCGCATGGCAGCCACCAACTGCCGGGCTTGGGCGGCGCTCTCGACCATCGGAATCAGCAGCGTTTGCGCGCCGATATCCAGCAGTTGCTTGATGAGGTTCACGTCCCCGGCGACCGGGCGCACTATGGGATGCACAGGATACGCCGCCAGCGCTTGCAACTGGGCCAAGATCGAGCGGACGTCGTTAGGGGCGTGCTCACCATCGATCAGCAGCCAATCGAAACCCGCGCCGGCGCAAATCTGCGCGCAGTAGGCGTCGGCCAAACCAAGCCAGAGGCCAATCTGCGGCCGGGTTCGGTCCTGCAAAGCAGCTTTGAACAAGTTCCGAGGAACGAGCATGGCACTTCACGCGAAGTAGCAGGAAATGGACCCGAAGGAGCCGTAGTCGATGTGGAAGGTGTCGCCCCGCCGTGCCGCCACGGGCCGCGTGAACGAACCACCCAGTATCAGCTCACCGGCCTTCAGGCCTACTCCGTGTGTGTACAGCTTGTTGGCGAGCCAGGCGACGCCGTTGGCCGGATGGTTGAGCACGGCGGCCGCCACTCCGGATTCTTCAATCACACCGTTGCGATGACAGATTGCGGAGACCCAGCGCAGGTCGGCATCGAGCGGACGAAACGGACGGCCGCCCGTGACCAGCGCGGCACCGGCGGCATTATCGGAGATGGTGTCGACTACCTTCCGCGTCACCTTGGTTTCGGGATCCAGCTGATGGATACGGGCATCGATGATCTCGACCGCCGGCGTCACATACTCGACGGCATTCAGAACATCGAAGATCGTGCACGTGGGTCCGTCAAGCGGCTTGGCAAGCACGAACGCCAGTTCCACTTCCAGGCGCGGCAGGATGAAACGGTCGGTGGGGAGTTCGGAACCATCGGAGAAAAACATATCGTCCAGAAGCGCGCCGTAGTCCGGCTCGTTGATGTTGGAAGAGGATTGCATGGCCTTCGAAGTGAGGCCGATTTTGTGGCCTTGGATCACGCGTCCGGCCGCGGTCTTGCGCTCGACCCATGCCTTTTGCACCGCATAGGCATCTTCTATGGTCATGCCCGGGTGTTCCAGCGACAATTGCCGCATCTGGGTGCGCGTTCGTTCACACTCATCCAAACGCTGGGCCGCGTCCTGGATCGTGCGCCTATCCAACATGCGTGGGCTCTTTCTTGAATCGCGCGTGCAGATTATTCTGCTTGTAGGTCCCGCTCTCGCTGAATTCGCCGAAATCCATGGATAGTGCCAGGTAGCGCGTGGCGAAGACCGGCGCGAAGTGCTCGCGCATCATGGCAAATAACTCGTCGCAAGCTTTCTTTTTCTCGGCGTCGGTGCGGCCGGCGCCGATCTTAAGCGTGGCGTGAACAAAAGCGTAGTCGGCGGCCGAATCGGCGATTGCATAGTCCTTCAGCTCGACGGCGCGTGAGCGTATCCCGCCGGTGGGGAATACGCCGCCCTGCGCCATCAGGACCGCGTTCACTTTTCGCAACAATTCCGGGATGCGCGCCTCTGCCTTGATGTTGTCGGTGTACTCCAAAAAGAAATGTGGCACTCGCTCCTCCTTACCCGGCTATGTGAAACGCATCCCCTCCGACGATGGTGTTTTGCAATCGTCCGATTCCTTCGATCTCCGTAATGACTTCGTCACCGGCCTTCACGTCGGACAACCCCTCAGGCGTGCCGGTCAAAATCAAATCGCCGGCATCCAGCGTGATGAATTCACTGAGGTACGCAATCAGCGCGGGGATGTCAAAGATCATGTCACAGGTTGAGCCTTCCTGGGTGACGTGTCCGTTCACCAGAGTCCGGAGACGCAAGTTCATCGGATCGGGCACGTCCGCGGCATCCACGAGCCACGGACCGAGCGGCGTCGCGCAGTCACGGCTCTTCACGCGAAGATTCGGCCGGCAGTAGTTTTCCAGGTAGTCACGGATGGCATAATCGTTGGCAATCGTGTAACCGCACACATATCGATAGGCATCATCACGCGGCACGTTTCGCGCTGCCTGGCCGATCACCACCGCCAGCTCACATTCGTAATGCATGTACGTTACGTCCGCGGGCCGGCGCGTCTGTCCGCGATGGCCGCAGAGACTGCGCGGGCCCTTCAGGAAGATCAGAGGCTCTTTGGGCGGTTGGAAGGCGAGTTCAACGGCGTGGCTGGCGTAGTTGAGACCCACGGCAAAGATGGTTCGCGGCTCGAGGGGCGGCAGCCAAACAACTGCCTCTTCCGCGACGATCCGGCCATCGGCTAACCGCACGCCCCCGTCCACCGGCGTTGCGTCATGAATCGCCCCGGCCCACGCCACCCGTGCGTGCTTCACGGCCCAACCACTGGGTTTTCGAGTGAAGCGAGACCCGTAATCTCGGTTTGGACGCGGTCGCCGGCGTGAACCAGGGGGGCATCGGGCAGTTCGCCTACCAGCAGGATCTCGCCTGGTCCTAGCGTCAGGAATTCGGTCACATCCGCGATCAAGCGTTCGACGGAACGAACCAGTTCGGCTGTGTTCACAGATGCGCGAACCTCGCCATTCACGCTGACTCCGACCTCGACGCGATTCGGATCGGGGATCGCATCGCGATTGGCGACGGCAGGACCGATCGCACAGAATCCGTCGCGGCACCGTTCCCGCAGAGCCGGGCGGTAATACGAATCGTGTGGAATGCTCACGTCGTGGACGATCGTGTAACCGTCGACATAAGCCAGGGCGTCGTTTGCCGAAACGCGGCATGCCGCGCGGCCAAAGACCACGCCGAGCGTGCCCGAGACTTTGACCCGCTCCACACCCGACGGCAGCGGAATAGGGTCCCCGTTGGCGATCCAGGTGTTCTTGGGTTTGAGGTAAAGGATGGGTGCAACGGGTGGCCGCCGGTAGGGCTCACTGCGCATCCGCGATTCCCAGCGGTTCCATTCGGCGCGGAAGTTGAGAACTACACCGTAGACTGCGGACAGACGACACAACCCGATCGTCTGCCCCACAAACTATAGGGTCCGGCTGGGGCGGTACCCAGGTCGTGTGTGCACACGGAATTTCTTGCCCGGATCGCTGGTGATCTCGACGGCGATTTTGCGAAAGCCCTCGTTAGGATTGGGAGCGGGATAGTAGGTTACCGTGTACGAATTGCCCAGGTCCTCGCGGATGTCCTCGAACGCTTCCACTTGCTTCTGCCAGGTGCGGGCCCAGTAGGCTTTGCCGCCGGTGCGTTGCGAGATGCGCCGCAGCACACCGCTCGAAATCTGGTCTTTGTTCACTTCGTTCGTGGAAATAGTGTAAATGGCGATCCCTTCGTCTTCGGCCACGGCGCGGACGTCATCAGGGGCGACCATGCTGGCGTTATCGGGCCCGTTCGAAAAGACAATCACCACCTTGCGCCCGGGAATTTTGGCTGCATCGCGCAGAGTGAGGAGTAGCGCGTTATAGAGCGCGGTGTCGTCGCCGGCCACCGACTTGCGCAGCCCGGCGATGGCGTCGTTGCGGTCGCGCGTCAGCGGGGCGGCGCGGGAGAGATTGCGGCTGAAGGTATAGACCGCCACCGAATCGGCGCGATCCAAGCCGCGCACGAAATCGGCGATCGCGTCTTCGGCATACACGAAGCCGCGGTACATGAAATTGCTGGTATCGAACAGGAGAAACACGTTGGTGCCGACAAAGGCGTCCGGCCGATCCAGACCCGTGCCCGAAGCTTGTTGGCCCTCGATCAGCGGCTGCGTCTTGCCGTCTTCGGAAACGGAAAGCGGCGGCCGCGCGCCCTCCGCGAAAGTGTTCATCTTTTGCAGGATGCCGTCTTCGTAAATCCGAAAATCGGCCGGCTTCAACCCGTTGATGTAGTGGTTACGATTGTCCGTTACGGTAAACGACAACACCACCATGTCGACCTTCACCCGAAACACGGGTCTCTGGCCGCCTTCTTGGGCACGGAGCAACACTCCGCCTGCTGTCAAACCAAGGAGTTCTCTTCGCGAAATGATCATGTTTCCGTTACCGACCAGGAAAATCTACAAGGCAGCTTTCTGTTCCGTCGATGCAACCAGGCGGGCCTTCGCCCGTACGTCATCCCCTACCAGCCGGAGTGATTTTAGCACAGCGGGCCAGTCCTCTAAATGAGAGGCAAAGATGTTCTCCACCAGGCTTCGTGTCCACTCGGGAATCTTCACGTTGAGCTCCGCCGGGCGCACCGCCAGCTCGTCCGCCAGCGTTGCCCAGTAGAGCGTGTTCGATTCCCAGCTCTCCGCGAGGATGCGGCTGGAGTAGCCCATCAGTGTGGGGAACGTGCGCAGGTTCAGCAGTTCCGGTTCATAGGAGTTCGCCAGTGTGGGTTTGGGGGAACCGAACGCGCGCGAGATGACCGAGTAGTTGATGTCCTTCGGCGAGGCTTGCGCCAGTTGGCGTATTTCGGTGGCGAGCGGTGATACATCTTCGCGGCGCCTCTCCACCAGGACGCGAGCGAACCAGAAAAGCTCCGAGGGTGTGACACGGTCGGCGGCGTCTCTGGCGTCGCCTTGCTCGAGCAGCGCTGCGACTTCGCGCGTGCGAACCGGAGCAGCCATATCAGAGAGCGCTTCGACTACCTGCGTGCGGAGTGCCGGATCGAACGCCGCCTCACCCAGCAGCTCGCGGCCGTACCGAACGTGTAACGCCACCCAATGCTGTTGCGACTGCGTCACACTCCACCAGCGCGGAATCTTCGCGCTGAGGATCATTTGCGGCACCAGATCGGCCCAGATCAAGGCCTGCGTTTGCGCCGGTATCAGAAAATTCTGCTCGGCTTCCGCCAAGGCATACGGCAAAGCGGAAAGCGAACCTACCAGCCGCCCTCCCGCGCTTGATGGCCAACCCGATCCCAGCATTTCCGTAGCATGCCAGGTGTGATTGGTCCCCTGGCTTCCGAGGAAATCGTGACTACGCACAAATAACGGATTGGTGTACAAAATTTGCGAACCCGGCGGCGCATAGAACGCGTAGTTGAAGGCCAGGAGCGTATCGCGCAGCAGAGGAGCCATCAACCCGCGCGCGTCCTTCAGTTTTTCCGGGTCACCGGAGGCCTTCTCGACTACCGATCGCAGGTTGAGCCGCCGCTCCGTCTCGACATGCCGGTCGGTCCAATACCCGAACGCGATGGTTGTTTTTTCAGCTGTCGAGAGCGAAGCGCGGGGGAGCTGGATCTCCGCGATCCGCCCGGCGAGCCTGGCAATCAGCGCTGTATTGGGTTTCCCACCACGGGCGATACTTTCGAAGTGGTCCGCGAGCTGAAACAGGGTGTCCAGAGAGATGATGCGCTGCGCTTCCAGAATTCGCAGAAGTTCCTGATTGACCTCGGTGCGCGCCTCCAGGTCGTCCGAAGAAGCGGCGCCGGCCAATAGATCGAGCATTCGTTCCTGCGGTTCAGATGCCGCGGCGGAACTTTGTCCGGCTGGGGCCCCTGCCAGCAGCAGCTTCACACCCTCCCGGCCCGCATCAAACAGCTCCCGATCGTTCTTGACTTGGGCAAATGCCGTGGTGATGCCCGAAAAAACCGCATCGGCTTTCGTTTCCGGCAGGCTCTGCTGGCGCACGAGGATTTGCCACAAGCTGATCATCGAGTCAAACGTCCCCACGACGTCAGCCCGCAGTTCCTGATCTCGAATTCGGTTCAGGGCCTCGGCGGTGTCGAGAAATTGATTGATGGATTTGTCGCTCAGCTCGCGCGATTCGCTGAAGATGGGATATTGACTGCCGTAGATACGAAAGGCGCGCGCCAGGCGATCCACCGTAGCCGCGTCCAGGGGTTTCGACCGATTGCGGTCCAGATCGCTGAGCGCCATGAAAATCTTCAGAGGCTCATTCTCCGCAATCTTGCGCGACAGGCCAAACAGAGCTTCCAGCACGTCTTCGGGCTCTTTCCACGTGGTTGCCAGGCGGGTGAGCTTGCCGTCATATTTAGCCTGCGGATTGTTCGTGAATAGATTCCTCCAAACTTCCAGGCTGCCGGGGATGTGCGGCTTGCCGTCGGGATCGAGGCGCAGGCGAGTGGTCAACAGCATCATATCCGTGTTGGACCGGAATACCGGGCGCGCCGGGCCGGGGCTGGTGACTTTTCCGCGGATCGCCGCGTAGAAACGCTTCATATGAGCCGGTTCGACCAGATAATCCCGCACCGGCCCCCGTATGCGGGCCAGGGCGTCGTACAGGCTGGCTAGCCAGCCATCGTCCTTGGCGAGCAACTTGTCAAAGAAAGCACCACCCTGATCGGGCGATGCACCGACCAGATCACCCCACGCTGAGGCAGAGCGCTGGCCGCCGGGCACTACCGCCTTGCCGCCGCGAATCTCAAACATGCCGCCAAAAAAGTCGAGCACGTGCGAATAGACGCGCAGCCGCTGGAACGGAACGGCCTTCCGCAGAACCTCAGCCGTTTCGCCATCGAGCTTGGACATGCCGAGGTACAAGCGGCAAATGGATGGATCGCTGATGAAGGTCTCCAGAAAGTCAGCCGGTTCTTTGTCTTTCTCTTTGGGTGTCCAATACTCCGGGCCAAACAAAACGGGTATCGCGGTGGGATGGTAGTCGTAGGTAAAGGGGCGGTTGGTGCGCAGAGCCTGTTCCAAATCGTTGATCGGGAATCCGGAATCGGTGGTGATAAACGCACGGGTAGCATTGACGGTTTCCAACACCACGTCGGAACCGCAACCGCCGCGCATGCGGAAGCCGAGGATGCGCAGGAGTTCTGCCCCGTTGGCCGCGTCGCAACTGGCAACCTCGATCACCTTTTTGTCGCCGGCCAGTTTGTCTAATTCGTGTGCCTGCGAAAGATACCGATGCACCAGCTTCAGGTATTCGGTCTGCTCCAACTCCTCATTGCTGTGCGCGGCCTGATAACCGTTGGTAACGACGTTCCGTGCCAGGGCCGGCAGGATATCTTGGGGGTTGATATCTGCCGGCATGGCGGCCATACGGGCAAAAGACCGCAGAGGGCCAGGCATCATCGCAGACGGCCGGTTGTCTCGCGAGAGCGTTGTCCCTAGGGCGGCACTTCTGCCGCCGAGGGTCCGGTATAGCTCCAGGTCACGGGAAGCTGCTTCGCGATCTCCCGTCAGCAACTCGATCGCAGCTAGACGACGCGCGATCGCGGCGGCCGAAGGCGAGTCTCCCTTTTGCCGCAGGGCGGTGATGAGTTGGTTGTACACCTGGCGGCTGGCTGGATCGCCGTAGCGCTCCAGAAACTCGCCGTAGTAAGTCAAGGTGGAAACATCGTTTCGGCTACGCGCTACCGCCGCAGCCAGACTCGAACGGGCCCCGGCAAGGTCGCCCGAGGCTTCTAACTTTCTGATTTCGTCAAGGTTCTGCGCGTGGAGGGCGCCGAAAAGAATAAGGGCGCCTAAAGCAACGGGGGGAATGGCCTTCATTGAGGGAACTCCTGGTGCTCGCGGAATCACTGTAGCACGTCCAGCACGGTGTGGCGATTCTAATTCAGACAGTACTCGGAACGCAATCAAGAGGATGTAAAAACGTGACTGGACGATTCACAAAGTACCGGATCGCACCCGGACCGCGCGGTACTGGGGGAACCGAGCTTCGGCGCCCAAAGCGGGCGTTAGCGCATCTTATTTGCCTGATCCTTCATCGCGTTGGCGTTCCTATTGGCTTGATCCTGATACGGTCCCTGGATCTGCGCCGACTGCTCGCTGAACTTAGCCGCTTCCAGCATCTTGGCCTTGCTGTTCGTCATATTCGACAAGTTATAGTTGGCGACTCCGAGGTAAAACAGCGCGGGGCCCATCAAACGGTTGTCACCTTTGATGAGCGGAAGCGCCGCGCGCAAATCCTTGTCGGCGACAGCGAATTTTTGCTGTTCGGCGAGAATCACGCCCGCAGTCCAGTAACCCCGTCCCAGCCCCGCATTCTTGGCACGCTCCCAGTCGGCTTCGGTGACGCCCTCCGGGGCTTTCCGGCCCGCATCGGCTATGATCCGATTGGCATAGGAAAGAGCACGGTCCGTCTGTTTGCGGTTCAGGGCATTATCGGCTTGGAGGACTAGCAGATCCGGCATCTCGAGATATTTGCTCTTGGGATTCTGTTGTTCGATGGTCGTTGCCAAATCGGCCGCGGTTTTGGAATCGGATTGGATGGCAAGTGCGTACAGGGAATACTCGCTATACGTATCGACTTCCTTTGCGTAACGAGCCCTGGCCTCGTAGTTCTCTTTGTCGGCGTCGGAGGGTGCGGTGGCGGTTTCCCATTTCTTAGCAGCCTCATGGGCGGCCGCAGCCGCCTGTTTGATCTTGGCGATGTCCTTGGAAGGCTCGGCCGCTTTCACTGCCGCCAGCGCGTCATCGAGATCATCCGCTCGGACGGCAAGCGGCGCGGCAGCCAGAACGAAAGCCACACTTAGCGCGAATTGTTTCATAACCACCTCATGCCAGAACCAAAGATTATATCGCCGCCGAAAGCCGCCGGGAAGCCGCGCCAAGACTCGGGGGTCAGTTATTGCGGCGGCAGCTGAAACGGCACCTGCCGTTCGCGGTTCAATTGCAGGGTAAGCGAGCGGTCTACGGTGTCGAGGCCCGCCGTTCTCTCCTCGTGCTGCAGCGTCACGTAATGCAGCGTTTTTCCATCCACCCAGTAGGCCGCGGCTGCATGGATCACGTGATCGTTGAACGCGATGAGGTAGATGGGCGAAGATCCACTTGATGCGCCCGGCCTGATCTCCTGCCCGTTTTGATCGTATTCGCGCGTCACCGGATGTGCGCGTTCGGGCGGCGGAGGAGGAGCTTCCGCCGGTTGCGGATAGATCACGGTGACGTTGGGCGAGGTTTGGTAGCTCGCATAACCGCCGCCGTATCCGTTGGGGCCGTAGTAATCAGGGACGTAGTAGCTGTCATAGTAGTAGTCCGGCCACCATCCGAGCCCGCCCCCATAGGGATAGAAGAGTGATCCGTAGCCGTTGCCGCGGCCGAAAAAGCCCCGGCCTCCAAATCCGCGTCCGCCGAAAAAATTTCCGCCGCGGAAGCTGATACCCGGCCCGGTTGTCGGATGCAAGAAGTTTCCACCGGAACCGCTAAAGACGCTGCGGCCCGCTCCGAAACTCACCGAACCACCGCGAAACCCACCACCTCCGCCTCCACCGTGCCGCTGGGCTGCGGCGCTTCCGGCCAGCAGACAGCACATCGAAATTTGCAGCAGCAATTTCATAAGGTGTACCTTTCTCTATTGTCGAGCTTAACCCCGCTTCCACGTTGCTCGCAACTTGATTAACGCCGAACAACAGGCCTTGCGGTACTATTAGCCGGAGACTAATCCCCATGCCTTTCCAGTTTTTTTCGACCGCATTCACCGATGGCGGGTGGATACCGGAGCTGTACTCCTGCCAGGGGGCCGACATCTCTCCGGCTCTCGAATGGAAAGGAGAGCCGGCCGAAACGCGCAGCTTTGTCCTCATCGTGGACGACCCCGACGCACCCGGAGGTACCTGGAATCACTGGCTTCTATATGATATTCCCGCCACCGTTCATAACCTGCCACAGGGGTGGAAACCGGGTAGCCTCGCCGTGAGCGGGAAGAATGATTTCGGAAAACGCGGATACGGGGGGCCCTGCCCTCCCAAAGGGCACGGGCCGCATCGCTACTATTTCAAACTGGCAGCGCTCGATGTCGACTCGGTTGGCCTTCGGGAGGACACCACACGCAAGCAGTTAGACCAGGCAATTCACGGCAAGGTGCTCGTGGAAGCTCGCTACATGGGGCGCTTCGAGCGAAAATAAGTGGATTCATTCCTCCATGATTTACACGTGTTATGACATGATCCGGGACTGCCGCGAGGGGCGCGCGGAAGGATGGCGGTTCTTTGCCTCAAACTACGTACCGGTGATCCGAAGAATCGTGGCGCACTATGGTCCCGAGCGTTCCGAAGACAGGTCGATTGAAGAGCTGGTAGAGAAACTCCGTCACCCGGAATCATCGTTGTTTCAATCTCACGACCCGGCCCCGGAGCGCTGGTTCGTGGCGGAACTGCGCCAACAGGTACTTGCCTTGTTGGACGGCGTGCCGGCACCCGGCGAACTGGAAGCCGTGCTGGATTTGGCGCTGCTGTCCGATGCCATGGCCCCGCTCACGGTTGTCGAGAAGCAGGCGGTGTGGTTCGAGACCATGCGTTACGAGTCGAAGGAAACCGCTACGCTACTGCGGATGGAACCGCGAACCGTCGAGAAAATCCGTGGGCGGGCCGCGGAGATACTCCGCGAAAAACTCGACACATGGCGGATTACGTTGCTGGCGGATAACGGCCGGACGCTCGGACGCCTGGCTGCCGCAGCGCGAACCAGCACATGTCCCGCGGCCAAAGCGTTCCTCAATGTGCTCGATGGGCGCAGCACCTGGACGCAGCGGGAAGACTTGGAGGGGCACGTATCGGGCTGCTGGCATTGCATCGATCACTCTTGCCGCATGGCGGAGGTGGTGGAACTGGTTCGTGGCGTCGAACCGCTGCCCGAAGAGAAAGCCGCAAAATTCCACGCGGCGCTGGGGATTCCGGCGCCCAAGAAGAAGCTTTGGCAGCGTTGGAGTGCCGCGCGATAGCGTTTGGCGCGACCGGTAAATCCCGATATCATGAGATTGCGCCAACTGTGAAGCGATATACCTTTCTTGACTGGATGCGTGGGCTGGCCGTGCTCATCATGATCCAGTGCCATACTTTCAACTCATTTACCCGCCTGGATGTGAGGCAGCAAAGCGGGTATGTGTTCTCGCAGTTTATAGGAGGCATGGCGGCTCCGCTCTTCCTGTTCATGGCGGGCATGACGTTCGGTTTCCAAATGGAGAGCCTCGAACGGCGCGAACCAAGGCGCATGCGGCGCTGGCTGGTGGGGCTACGTCGGGCCGGTTACATCCTGCTGGTGGCGTACCTGTTTCGGCTGACGAACTGGATTGCCAGTTTACCGAAGGCAGATCTGGCCGAGCTGTGGAAGGTCGATATTCTGAACTGCATGGGCCTGGCGATGGTCGCCTTTTCGCTGGTTGCGCTGTTCGATTTTCCGCAGCGCCTGCGCGTCGCTTTGTTGGGCGCTCTGGCCGTCGCAGCGGCAGCACCGTTGATCAGCGGCCTGGATTGGCAGGGAGTGCCGGGGGTGGTGCGTGACTATTTGACGCCCAGTCCCGATCGCGGCCGCTTTCCGTTCTTCCCCTGCGCCGCTTATGTCGGCTTTGGGCTGGCTGCGGGAGCGCTGGTAAAGCGCACGGCCGCGGAGCGAATGGACCGGCTGATGCAGTGGGGCGTGCTCTTCGCATTGGCGCTGATTCTCGGCGCCGAGTACGTCACAAACCTGCCGTACTCGGTCTATGCGCACTCCGATTTTTGGCGGAACAGCCCGGCTCTGATTTTCATCCGCGTGGGGATCTCGCTGCTTCTGCTGGCCGGGGCTTACCTCTGGACCCAGTTCGGGGCGCGCCCTGGCTGGAGCTGGATGCAAAACCTGGGAAAGACTTCCCTACTCGTGTACTGGGTGCATGTGATGCTGGTCTATGGCGACATTGCCAAGTCCCTGAAAAGATCACTCAATGCGCCGCAAGCAGCGCTCGCTACGGTGGTGGTGATTATGTTGATGGTGGCGCTGGCCGAGATGCGGTTGCGGTGGAAAAACCGCCGCCTGGCACGCTGGCGAGCCGATACCACCGTGGCCGGCACACCGGAGCCTGAAGCCGCCTCCTAAGGCTTCGCATGTTTGAAAAATACACGGAGAAAGCGCGGCGTATCATCTTCTTCGCGCGGTACGAAGCCAGCCAGTTCCGCACACCGTACATCGAAACCGAGCATCTGCTGATGGGCCTCACCCGGGAAGACAAAGCGCTGATGCAGCGGGTCCATATCAATCCCGAAGCGGTGCGCAAGGAAGTGGAGTCACGAAGCGGCATCCGCGACAAGATACCAACATCTGTTGATTTACCCCTGAGCCAAGAATGTCAGCGGGCGCTGACCTATGCGGCCGAGGAAGCTACGGCGCTGGGGCATGACTTCATCGATACCGGCCATGTGTTGTTGGGATTGATGCGAGAAGAGAAAACGCTGTCCTCGATCATTCTCCGACAGCAAGGAGTCAATTACGAGGAATTGCGCGACATCGTCCGGGAGTCTGCCGCGCCAAACCGCCCAATGGTTCAGCGGCAGGATTTTAGAGGAATCGTAAGGGCCCTTGGACGTCAAGACGCTCCGGGGGTGTTGCAGGATATCGATGCAGCCGCACGTTCCTTAAAACCACTCGTTCTTCGTCTCCAGGAACTGGTCGAGGGTGGGTTCCGACACGCGGCTTACACAGAATCGTACGGCGAGCAGCGGCTGAAGCGCAAACCGTGGTCTCGCAAACAAGCTGTGGGGCACCTGATTGACTGCGCAACCACCCATCACCAATGGTTGGCCCGCGCCCTGACCGAGCCAGAGCTTAGGGCTCACGGACACCCCACCGAAGAATGGGTTGCCGCGCAGCAGTATCAGACGTTTTCGTGGCAGGTGATGATGGATTTGTGGATCGGCATGAACAGCCTGCTCATCCATGTGATGGCTGCCATTCCCGAAGCGAAATTGAATACGGCGTGCCGGATCGGAATCGACGAGCCCATCCCGCTGAGGACAGTCATCGAGCGCTACGTTGCCTACTCGGAAGATCTGGTGGGGCAGATCCTGGCGCGGCTTTGAGTCTACGCAGTCTTGGTTAACGGCCGGCCCGTGGCGGCGTGGACGCCGTTGCGTTTCGCTGCCGCCCAACGCCTCTTGGCTGCCAGAGAAATCTTCCGCCGGCCTTCCGCCGAGAGGCGCGCCTTAGGCTGTGCGCCATTTGCCTTGGGCGCCCGGGCTGGCGGCTTCTTCGCTGCCTTGGGGGCAGCCTGGACGTCGATCCCGCTCCGTGCCTCGACTACCGAGGTCCGCGCGGTTTCAAGCAGCCCCCGCACCTTCTCCTTACCACCCGAGAATTGATCGAGAACGCCCGACAATAGGGCTTCCGCTTTGGCGAGTCTCTTGATTGCCTTTTTGGCTTTCATCGTGTGCCTCGTATTCCTCCGTAAAGTTATACCACTGAACTGGCCCCGTTACAGAAAGATTTCTTTTGAAAAGATTTTGTAAGTGGCGGACGGAGAAAAACCGCTCCTTACAGGGAACGGACCGTGTCCGCCTAAGGAGCGGTCGTTGAAAGTTGCAGCCCCTGTCACCTGCGGTCAGTGACCGACCAGATGCGGTACCGACTTCTCGTTCTCGTTGCAAATAAACTCGATCAAGTCGGTATCGAGCATGATTCGTTGGCTGATTCGGACCGTCCACGGTTTGGTGTAGACTTTCGGATCGTCGACAGTTACGTCGATTTCGAGATGGCCGAAGTCCACCCGCCGAAAGCGCTCGGTCATTTTCCCGGCGTTGGTCAGCGGGCTTCCCTCCACGTCGAGCCATACGTCGTCCCGAAACCCGTTGGTCTCCACCACCAGCGTGTCGCCGTCCCAGTGTCCAATCGAATAGCCATACCACCAGGGCTCGGCATCCGGGCCGGGCAGAGAACGGCCATCCATGAATATCTGCCGGACTCCGGCCTGCGCCTCGTACAGGATCACGATCAGTTTCGGAGTCTGGATAATTTTGCGCGGCTGGGGGTGTGTATGCAGTTGCATGAGTCCCAACGGCAGGCAATGCGCGTCGGGATTGTCTTTGTTATTTTCACTCGCGCGCTTCTTGCGAAGTTCCGCTGCCCACGGCTGGAACGGAAGGCCGTCCTTGAGTGTCGATCCAATGTTGAAAAACTGGTTGGGCCCGATCACAGGCGCCAGGCCCAAGCCGCCTGCAGGCGGACCCGGCGGCGCCGGCGGCGGTGTACCCGCAGCCCGCCGCTGCTCGCGGAAAAAATCCCGGAAATCCCAAATTCCCGAAAGATCCGGCTTGCCATCCGCGGTCCTGGGTACGGGGCCTTCCAGATTCGGCTTCCCGTCAGCGGTCTTGGGCACGGCGGGCGTCGCGTAGGGCGGCCACTGCGCCGAAAGCGTCACGGGAATTCCGGCAAACGCGATCCACACCACCACCCTTTTGGCGAGAGCATTCATTCTCAGCATCCTATCATTAGCCGCGGCGGCCGAGATGGCCAAGGATATACTGTCTACGATGAAAAGCAATTATGGCGTCAGGCAGCTTCGAATGATGGCGATCGCGATTCTGATCGCGATAAGCGCGAGTTTCTCGGCAGCCCAGACTGGCCGGCAAGCGGCATGCGATCGCGCGTGTCTCAACAAACTGGTGGACACCTATCTCGCAGCCGTAGTGGCGCACGATCCGGCGCGTGCGCCCCTCGCGGCGGACGTGAAATTCGTCGAGAACACCGTCCCACTGAAACCTGGATGAAGGGCTCTGGAAAACCGCTACCGAGGCGCCGACAACCTTCAAAATCTACGTTCCCGACCCCGTTGCCGGGCAAGTCGGGTTCCTGGGTGTGATGAAGGAGAGCGACAAGCCGGCGCAAATCGGACTCCGGCTGAAGATTCGCGATGGACAGATCATCGAAGCCGAGCATCTCGTGGCGCGAAATCTCAACCCCGGAAATCTTGCCCATCTACAAGCGCCCAGGCCCGGCCTGCTTGCCACCGTTCCGGTAGCTCAGCGGGTTCCGCGCGAACAGATGCTGAAGATCGGCGCTTCTTATTACACGGCTCTGGTCAGCGGCAATGGCGATGCCGCCCCGTTTGCCGATGATTGTCTACGCCGTGAGAATGGCATGCAAACCAACGGCAATCCTCCGGTGCCAGGCCGCGGAGCAATCGGGGCCACCGGAGCCATGAGCTGCCACGACCAAATTAACACCGGGATCTTCAATTACATCAAGAGAATTGAACCGCGGCGAGTGGAAATCGCCGATGTCGAAACGGGCCTGGTATTCGGACTATCGCAGTTTCGCCACCCGATGGAAGAAAAGACCCTCAAGCTCGTGGGCGTCCCCGGCATCGAAACGACGCCGATGAACTTCAATCCGTTTGACCTGCCGGCCGCGCACATCTTCAAAATCAGCGGCGGCAAAATCCATGAGATCGAAGCCATGGGCTTTGTGATGCCTTATAACTCGAAGACTGGCTGGGAACAGTAAAGAACCCGCAGAGGCCGAGAGAAGCCGAAAAGATGTTTCTCTGCGCCCTCTGCTGCCTCTGCGCCCGGCGGCGTTTTGGTTTACCGCTGCCCCAAGAAGCGAAGAGCCTGGAGCGCCGAGCAGGTCGAAAGGGGAGAGGAAAACGGCCGTTGCCTCGTCGGTGTCTCTGCGTCTCGGCGGTTATTGATGGTGCAGGTCTGAGACAGAGCCTCGCTAGCGCTTGAGCCAGGGATAGCGCGCGGTGTCCTTGGCGGCGTAATCCGGGTCGAGATAGATGAAGCAGCGCTGGATGAGCCAGTCGCGGATCTCAAAAACGTCACACCAACGGCCGGCGCCCCATTCCGGGTTGCCCGCGCGCCACGGTCCGTCCACATGCTCGCCGTGACTGGTGCCCTCGCACACTAACAGATCTGACCCGGAGAAAATCCAGTTGAAGTGCGAGTAATGGTGAGTAATGGATTTGATCGTAGCCCCCACTTCGCTGAATAGCTTGCCGATCTGTTCCTTTCCATTCGCCAAACCCCACTTCGGAAAGTAGACCTGCGCATCGGCCGCGAACAAGTCGAGAATGGACGCGCCGGTGGACGTGACGCCGCCATTGTCGAAGGCTTTCAGGTATTCCAGAGCCACCGACTTGCGCTGCTCGTCGGTCATGGTCTGTTTAGTAAGCGCCATGGTTCCTCCGGCGTTCTGCCTTCACACCCTGACTCCTGGCGAGAACACCAAAGTGCGCAGAATGGCGGTGAGGATGGTCAAAACGACGGAGCCGAGGATGGCCGCCAGGAAGCCGCGAACGGCGAAACCCGGCGTGAATAGCGACGCCAGCTTCAACAGGGCCGCATTGATCACCAGCAGGAAAAGTCCGAGCGTGATCAGCGTGAGCGGGAAGGCCAGAAACTTGAGGACTGGGCCCACCGTGGCATTGACTACCGCGATGATTACGGTGGCGATCAAGGCTGCTCCAAAACCGCGCAACTCAATCCCCGGAATGATCCGCGCTACGATCCATAGGGCCAGCGCACTGATGAACCAACTCACGATGATATGCGTCAGCATCGGGCCTTAACCACAGATCATGATAAGCCAAAGGCGAGGGCAACCGCGAGAAAGGCTCCTGGTGCACCGCCGATTGGCATTTAGAGAAGGGCCAAAAAAGGAGGGAGCAGGGCGCCCGTGACCGATACTGGTTGGAAGTTGAGGATCTGTGGCAATCCCCTCAGGGACGTCAGCCACGCGTACGACTTCGGATCGGTCGATGTGCCTGCACTCCCTCCTTCTTGAATGTATCACTTTTTCGGATGTATGGATCTTAATTTTGTGCGGGAAGTCCGTTCGCCCTATTTGCCGCGGAACAAGAACACGAGCTCGATGATCAGGATCACCACAACCATCAGTTCCAGTAGAAACGCCCGGCTCTGGTAGAAGCCATTCATCATGAACTCGTACAGGTCCGCGGCGCTTTCGAGCTTCTGCTCCACTAGCGTCCGATAGTCCGGCACACCGATTTTTGTCGCGGCCATGCGATACAGGCGCGCCGCGAACATATCACTCAGAAACTTAATCGAGTTGTCCACTCGTTCGGTGAGCTCACGAACCTCCAGGCGAATCGTGTTCAGTCTTTCGGCCTCTCCGGCTAAACGCCACCGGCGCAAAAACCCGGCGCGACGCTCCAGTTTCCCGTACATTTCGGAGAGCAGGCGGCTGAGGACGGCATCATAGTGCCGGAATTCGAGCAACTGCGTGTTGGCGTATTCCAGAAGCTGAAGAGTCGGGACTGCGCCTTCCGGCGTGTCGTAGACCACCGCCGCGGTCCAGCCCACAACCAACAGATCGGTGTCGTAATAAGACATCCGGGATTCGAGAATTTCCGCTTGTTCGGCGGGTGAGAAATGCGCCGGCTCCCCACGGACGATCTGGGCGATCGAAGCCCCACAACTTTCGATCAACGCCGCGGCCGTGATCGGATTCTGCCGCTCGTCGCACATGCGCTGCAAATGGATAATGTAATAGTCCTCACTTAATTTCTCGGCATACGGATTGACCAGAGCAGGCGCGGCGGCTCGCAGATGCTGTTCCACAACCTCGGCCGCACGCTGCTCCAACTCCAGAGTGTTCATCCAGCGGGCGGAAAGGCTGATGATCTCATCCCACGGCGCTTCAAAGGGTATGACCAGGTTAAAGCTGACGACTCCATACGCGTAATACGACACACGACCGTGTATCTGCTCGCCCGCCACAAGCACCGACGTGCGCGCCGGTTCGCCGACAGGCGGCCGGTCAAATTGTACATACTCCGGGGCGGGATGCCGGAATGGCGGTTCCCTTCCTGCGGGCGGGAGTTTTAGAATTTCGCGCAGATCCTCGAGCCGGATCTCGTCGGAGACGTCGTAGAGGAACAGAATCGAAAGCGAGCCTGCGATCCTCGCCGGTATCGTGACACCAGAACTCGAGTGATCGGGCATCGATAGCTCAGCGCCGGCGGCCTTTGGTCGGACATGGCATCAGACGTGATCGTGGTGCTTCAGCCCTAAGTAGCAAGCGCAGTTCTCGGCGCTATGCTCCAGCACCTTCGGCAAGATGCGAGGCCCGCGGCTGAACAGGGTGCCGACCAGTAGTCCGGCAGCAAGCACCCAAAACAGCCCGAGAATGAGGAACAGGATCAGAAACGGAATCAGAATCGGCATCTTAGCCTCCTATTATTCCTTTATCCATCCGATTCCAGTATAGGTCTGATTCGGGCGTGTGGCGCGGCTCCGAAACCTAACGTGCGCGGGTTCTTGCGTCCCGTAGCCAACTTATTGTTGACCTCGCGAATCACACGAGCGGCAAGTTTTTCACGATGCGTTGTGAAAAAGCGGCGCACGCTCTCAGGGTCACATTTGGCAAGTTCGCGAAGCGCCCAGGAAAGCGCCTTCACTACCAAATCGTGACGATCTGGCGCGAGAATGCTGCAAATGGCCAACGTGCGTTTCGAGTCGCCGGTGCCGCCCCGGGCCAGCGAGTTGAGCGGGACCGTGCTCACTAATGCTGCCCGGCGCCAGCACCAATCGCCGGAACGTGCCCAAGCACGAATTAAGCTATCCGGAATGTTTCCGGCGCGCCAGGCAGGTCCCGCGATGATACAAGCAAACGAGTCAACATCTCCCCAATGGCCAATCCCTCCGCCGAGTTTCTTCACTTCAGAAGGTGTAATCGACTCGAAGGCCGGCTTATGGTTCAGCAGTAGCTCATAGGCCACAAAACGAGCCACCCGAGCGTCGATCAAATCGCGTGCCAGGCCAAACACCGCGCCGCGATCCAACGCGGCTGCCGCCTTGGAAATGCGCTTGCGTTCCGCTCGCAGGGAAGGAGCATTTTGCGGCACGGAACGGAGGCGCCTCACAAACTCCGCGCGATCGAGCATAGACTCAAGCAGCCGTCGGGGCTCTCAATTCCACACCGAGGCCTTCCGGCGGCGCCGTAGCAAGTTTTTCAAAAAAGTTGGGGAATGTTTTTTTCACGCACGCAGGATTCCGGATGCGCATTCCCGGAACCCGTAGTCCCAGCATGGCGAAACACATAGCCATGCGATGATCGCCATAGGTTTCGATAGTAGCCCCATGGAGCGGTCCAGGCTCGATCCGCAGGGTCTGGCCGTTTTCGACGACTCTCGCTCCGCATTTCGATAATTCGGTGTGAAGTGCCTGGACCCGCTCGCATTCCTGCAGGCGAAGCGTCTCTAAATCGACGAAGAGCTTGGGCACATCCGCAAATGGAGCCAGCACGATCGCACTCATGATGCTGTCGCCAAGGTCGTACCGCCGCGACGTCCGCTCGGGAAATATACGCAGGTACTCGGGGAACCGGGCGTCGATTTGCACGGAGTGCGCCATCCAGTTGGCCACGCGAATTCGGGAACTGCTGCCCAGTAGCCAGCCGGCGCCCCAAAAGTAGCTGGCGCTCGAAGCGTCCGGTTCGATGGGAAATGCACCGCGTGGTGGAAATGCTTTCACCAGGCCCCGAGTCATTTCCGCATATGGGGCGGCTTCCGAATCGTTTCCCTCAACGATGACTTCCCACCCGCCCCGCGGCCCAACCAGCAGCAACGCGGAAGCAAACTGAGAACTCTGATCGATACCTACCCGGCACTTCGCTCCCTCTCTGGGACCGGAGCCATGAATCAGAGCAGGCAACCGGTCATTCGGCGAATCGATGCGGTAACCCAGATCTCGCAGCGCCCGGAAAAGGGCGGCCTGAGGCCGCTCGTGCATGCGTGCAACTCCGCTCAACCGATACACGCCCTGCCCCAGGCATACGAGCGCGGCGAGGAACCGGGCAGCCGTTCCCGCATTCCCCACGAACAATTCCAGGGGTGCTTCCACAGTTCCTCCGCGGGCAATGCTGCCACATGTGCCGCGAACCGTAATGGTGCGGTTGGCCGGTTCGCCGGGATCGGGATGGATGGTAATCGGGATCTGGAGCTTTCTGAGGCACTCGGACATCACCTCGGTATCTTCGCTCCACAGTGCGCCGTTGAGTACAATTTCGCCATCGGAAAGCGCCGCCAGGATTAAGGCTCGATTGGTCAAGCTCTTCGAACCCGGAATCGATACCTCAGCGGTCACCGGGACAGAAGGCGGCACAATCTCAATCGTGGCGGAGTCACCCATCGCCCGAAGAGTAACACGGAGGGAAGCTATCAGACAGATGGTAGCCAGGTGTATACTCGGCTAAGAATTGTAGCTGCGAGTGGAGGTGGCATGAAGCGAGGAGTCTTCCCCATTTTGGTGTTGGTTGTGGTGGCGCTGGCCGCAGGAGTGCCGGCGTGGGCACATCATTCGTTTGCCGCGGCGTACGATCTGAAGCAACCCATCACGGTTCATGGCGTGATCACGCAGGTATTGCTGCGTAATCCGCACTCGTGGTTTGCTCTCGAAGTGAAGGACGCAAATGGCAAAGTGGAGCAGTGGATGTTCGAGGCCGGCACACCGAGCGGCATGATTCGCAACGGGTACAAGCCGGACATCATCAAGCCGGGGGCCGAGGTCACCATCAAGGGTTTCCGCGCCCGGGACGCCTCTCAAAATCGGGGCATGCTGCGGGAGCTCACCACCGCGGATGGGCAGGTGTTTGGCATGTTCGGGCCGCAGGAAAGCCGCTGAAGGCTCTTGGCAGCCCTTGAGAAGAGGCGCAGACGACAATGAAGCACTCCATGGCGATGGTGGCAATCCTGGCAGCGCTGGTATGGTGCGCAGCGGAGCCGGCTCATCTTTCGGCACAAGCCAGATCGGCGGAAGCAGCGACTCCCGCGAGTGCGGCCTCTCCGACAGCGGTGCCGCGCATGCCCGATGGCCACCCGGACTTGTCCGGCGTCTGGTGGCGGGGCGCCGATATCGGCGGACGTGGCGGGCCGCCTCTCGGTGGACGCGGAGGCGCGGCCGGCGGACCGCCGCCCTCGTTTGCCAGTTTGTACCAGCCCTCCGCTAAGGCCAAGGCCAAAACGTTGGCCGATAAGGATGACCCCTCGCTCGGTTGCGTGCCGACCGCATTTGGCACTTTGAATGTCAGCCTGTTTGATGTCGGCGCGGTGGGGCAGATCGTCCAAACGCCTAAGTTCTTAGTGATGCTGACCGAGACGTATCACGGCTTTCAAATCATCCCGTTCGACGGCAGGCCGCACCGTGACAACGTCCCGCCCTCCAATCGCGGAGACGCCGTGGGTCATTGGGATGGCGATACTCTCGTCGTCGATAAGAGCAACTTCAGCGACACGACTTGGATCTCCGCCGAGGGCCGCATATCGTTCCATTCGGATGCGCTGCATATCGTGGAGCGCTATCGCCGCGTAGACGCGAACCATCTCGAGATCGAGGCGACTCTTGAGGACCCCAAAGTGCTGACCGGCCCCTGGACTGTTCCTAAACAGACTCTGCTATTGGCGCCGTTCGATCAAATCATGGAACTGGCGTGCGAGGGCACGGAAGCCCAGTCTCTGATCAACGCCGCGGCGCAACAGAGTCCCGCAAAGAACTGACCCTTGCCCGCGGCGCGGACGGCTGGCTTGTAGTTTAATAAAGAGCATGCGCCGTCTTATCTATACTGCAATCGCGTTCGCCGGAGTCTGTCTGTGCGCCCACGCCCAATGGGTGAACCAACCGATGGCCGGGGCTCCGCGCACGCCCGATGGCAAGGTGAACATGACCGGGCCAGTTCCCACTCTAAACGGAAAGCCCGACCTTTCGGGAATCTGGCAGGCCGAGGCAGAGCCGAGAGGGCCAGGTCTGTACGGGTTGGGCGAATCCCCCAATTCAAAATATTTTCGGGACGTTCTGTCCGACTTTAAGCCCGGCGAGGAACCGCTTACGCCCGAAGGCCGGGAAATCCTCCGGCGGAACAGTCAGCTCGGCCCAAACGCTGTTCCAGGCCTCAACTGTTTGCCTGATGGCGTTCCACACGGCGACCTGTTGCCGGAGCCGTTCAAGATCATTCAGACGCCCGGCGAAATGGTGATGCTATATGAAGTGGAGACGACGTTCCGGCAGGTCTTTACCGATGGGCGTCAGCAGTTGACCGATCCGTCGCCATCCTGGAATGGATATTCCGTCGGCAAATGGGAGGGCGACACTCTGGTAGTCGATACCGTGGGATTCAACAATCTCAGCTGGCTGGACGCGCGCGGCCACGGCCACAGCGAGGACATGCGTGTGGAGGAGCGCTTCCATCGGCGGGATTACGGCCATCTCGAGGCCACGGTGACGATTACCGATCCGAAGACCTTCACCAAGCCGATCACCATCAGTTTTGTCGAGCGCCTGCTGCCGGACACCGATCTGTTCGAGCACTACTGTCTCGAAAACGAAAAAGACGCCGCTCAGGAAAAGCGCGCCGGAAAATGACAAGCGAGTCATGAAACCCGATCCGTCTTCCGGCAGAACCCGCCGGGATATTTTGAAAACGATGGCTGTGGCCGGTACCGCGAGCTTCCTGCCGCTTGAAAAATTGGCAGCGCAAACGAAGAAGCGCTCCGGGGCCCGCCGTATCGACGTCCACCATCACATGCTGCCGCCCTTCCAGCCAAGCGTCGCCAATCGCAAATACACCCCACAGGTTTCGCTGGACGAAATGGATAAATTCGGAACAGAATCCGCGATTCTTTCCTTGACCATCGCCGGCGATATCCTCTACGACGGAACCGAGAAAGCCATCCGGTTCGCCCGTGATGCAAATGAGTATGGCGCCAAGGCTGTACAGATGAACCCGAAGCGCTTCGGCTTCTTCGCTTCCCTGCCCGCTAAGAGCATGGACGCGACCTTAAAGGAAATGGAATACGCTTTCGACACGCTGAAATGCGATGGCGTTTCGCTCTTCACCAACACGGGCGACAAGTGGTGGGGCGACCCCATGTTCCTGCCGATGTTCGATGAATTGAACCGTCGCAGCGCTGCGGTCTTCTTTCATCCCACAGTCGCCAATTGTTGCCATAACCTGGCCGGGCTGGGCGATGGCGTCGTGGAATTCGATTTCGATACTACGCGTACCATTGTGAGCCTGCTCTACAATGGCGTGCTTTCCCGGTGCCAGAACATCAAGTGGATTGTGAACCACTCAGGCGCCGCCGTGCCCACGCTGGCCGGACGCATTAAGGATCGCGTGCCGGGCGCGGGGAGCAACCCGGATGGCAAGTTCCATCGCACCGAGGGTAAGAACGAGAAGATTCCCAGCGGCACGTTTTACGAGTTGAAGCGGCTCTACTACGAGTGCGCTCATGCGACGTATCCCATGCCGATGGCCGCGGTTCGCGCGTTTGCGCCCACCACGCAATTATTGTTCGGAACGGATTTTCCCATCGAGCCGACCGAATCCACCGTGGAGCAGTTCCCGGTTCTCAAGCTCCCGGCCGACGTCCAACACGCGCTCGACCGCGGCAACGCCGAAAGGCTGTGGCCGAGGTTCAAGCAAAGCTAAAGCGGCAACGACTACCTTCCGACCAGATCGAGGCGTGCCGATTCGATGGTGCCTCTCCACTCCAGGTAGGCCTGGTGGTTCCTCTCCACCACGCTTTCGGCACGCTCGAGAAATGTCTTGGCTTCGATGCGGTTACCTAGTCCGGCTTCGGCGCGAGCCAATCCCAGCAGGGGCCGTACGCTGTCGACCTCCGCCGAGCCCCGCGAATGTTCGGAGATTTCCAAAGCTCGCCGAAAGCGCTCCTCAGCGATCCCGAACTTGCGATTCGCCAAATAGACGTTCGCGACATTGCTGAGCATGGTGACCAGATCAGGATCTTCGGGGCCGCTGCGCTTCTCGGTAGAAGCGATCGCGCGTTCGAAGGAATCCTCGGCAAGAGCGTACTTCTTCTTTTTGGAGTACAGAAAGCCGAGGTTGTTGAGCAGGGCCGGCATGTCGCGAAAGTTCTCCGATTCGTTTGCGATCCGTAAAGCTCGATCGAGCAGCGATCCAGCGTGGGCCAGGTCGCCCTCGTTCGCATACAGCAGCCCGAGGTCGCTCAAACTGCGAGCCACATCGTTGTCGTTAGGGCCTAACACCTTTTCGCGAAGTGCCAGCGCGCGCATGCACAGAGGCTTCGCGTCCAGATACGCGCTCATCCGAATCGAAGCGTCACATAGGTTGCCGAGCGTTGTGACGGTGGCCGGATGTTCCGGCCCCAGTGCCTTTTCCATAACCGGCAGTGAACGGAGATAAAGTTGCCGGGCTTCTTCGTACGCTCCTCGGGTCATGTATTGCTCGGCGGAGGCATTCCACTCCTTCGCCTGCCGGAGCTCATCCGGATTCCCCACCCCCGGATCAGCGAAAGCCACCGGCGCCACCAGCACCGATAGGACGATGCCCAATAGCAAGATGACTCTGGGTGCAATCATTTTGGTATCCCTTAAAACCAGCTTGCGGTGAGTCAATGCGAATGATCTACAGGAATCTGTTGAGCGCGGAAGAGGAGCGATAAGCGCAGAAGCGCAATTCCGCCTCCGCGGGCCAATTGCCGCGAAAGAGTTGCGAGCCGTTTCGCGTTTACACACGCTAATTCGCGTCCATGGCGTTTTTTCCGCGCGTAACACCTTATCCTGCGGCAAGTCATGAGACAGGATTATGATTGGACGAGGTTTTGCACTCATGGCCGGCGCCAATGCGATCGATCCCTATCTGGCCGGTAATCTGATCGGGTTCAGTGTGGGCCTGGTGATTTCGTTGCTCCTGCTCGTGCTGACGCTGCGAGCGGTCAGGCTGCCCGGCACGCCAGCCGCCAATATCGCTCTGGCTGTTTGTTCACTGCTCTGGTATGTAGGGGGATTGTTAGATGCCCTCGAGTTTCCGCAGGCGCCCATGGCTGCTCCGACGAGGGCTTCGGTCACGCTCGCCATCCAGTTCACCGGCGCCGGCATCTGGCCCATCCCGGTGCTTGCCATCTGGCGTCATCTCGCTACCGAGCGATGGCAATGCGTTTGTGGCCAATACCTGCGGGTCTTGGCGTTTCTCAACGCAGCGGTCATTGTAGTCGGCTTCTGGGCTGCCATCGCTGGCGTCTCGATCGTCCCGGTCCATTCCCTGAAGGAGCTCTCGTCCTACGGCGCAACATTGCTGGGACTTTTGGCCGCTGAACTCTTCTTGCGAGGCCGCACGGTCTCACGCACATTGCGGCTTTCCGCGCTCATCGTCCTAATCGGACTCTTGGTCACAACTCTCTGCGTCATTGTTCAGAGCAACCTTACTCTTCCATACTCCCTTCGCTGCACTCTGGGTGTGATCGGCCAACAGTCGGTTCTTCTGGTAGTAATCGGGACATTCTTCCTGTTCGCGCGATTTCGTTTTGCGGATCTATTGATCCGTTACAGCCTGAGAGTTTTGCTCGCCAGCATAGCAGCCGGGATCCTCATCGTTTTGGTGAATGCTCCGTTTATCCGCCAAATCGGAGCGCACACCAAGTACCCACGCGGCATACGCTACTTCGTCGCAACGATGCTCGCCACCGGTTTGCTCGCCTGTTTCTCACCGCTGGACCGGGGTCTGAGAAGGTTCGTGAACCGGTGGATTTTCAACGCGCCCGAGTTTAGAAACGCCGTGCGGGAGCTGGGTGAGACACTCGGGCGCCTGTACGGCGAATCCGAAGTCACGGCTGCGGTCGAGAGGGCAATTGAACATACGCTAGGCGTGGAGAAAGCGAGATCGGCCGCACTTACACGTCTTCCAGCTTCGTTGTGGCCGGCGGAAATCCACGAAGGCCAGATCGCGGAACTGGGCCAGTGCAGCCCATTTCGTGCACTGCTCTCGCAGGAGCGAATCGAGCTCTTGGTTCCGGTGCGCGCGGAAGGTCGAGTGACATCCGTCCTGGCGATCTCGCCTGGCCCGGCCCGGCGCGGCCTGGTGACTCAAGAACTGAACTACCTAAGAGGTGTCGCCGAGCAATTGGGCAGTCGGCTGGATTTGCTGCGCCTCGAACGCGAGATGGTGGAACGGCAAAGCCGCGAGACGTTGCTGCTCCAACAGGTCACGGAGGCGGAATTGCGCGCACTGCGGGCGCAAATCAATCCTCACTTTCTCTTCAACTCTTTAAACACGATCGCCAACCTGATCGTGACTGATCCGGCGCGAGCCGAGACCATGACGCTTCGCCTCGCCAAAGTCTTCCGTCACGTATTGGCGCAGTCATCGCGTCCGCTCGCTCCCATTCATGAAGAAATCGAATTTCTGCGGGCTTATCTCGAAATCGAAGAGGCGCGCTTTGGCAGCCGGCTCCAAGTCGACTTCGACATTTCCCCGGAAGTGGAGCTTGACTCCGTCCCTTCGCTGATCTTGCAACCGGTGGTTGAGAACGCACTCAAGCACGGTTTGGCCCCGAAAACCGGCCCGGGACGGTTGTGGATCACGGCAAAGTCTCAAGGAGATCAACTCTTTCTCGCCGTGGAGGATGACGGCGTGGGCAGCGCCGCGAGCATCGGAAAGAGCAATGGCAACAGCCTGTCGCACGGCGTCGGCTTGAAGAACATCACGCAACGGTTGGCAACGCTTTACCAGGAGCGGGCTCAAGTAAGTCTCGAGTCCAGAACTCCATCGGGAACCCGAGTGACACTGGTTCTGCCACGGGATTCCAGACGGAATGGCGATGAGAAGCCTGATCGTTGATGAC
This sequence comes from Bryobacteraceae bacterium, assembly GCA_035516375.1. GTDB lineage: Bacteria > Acidobacteriota > Terriglobia > Bryobacterales > Bryobacteraceae > PSRJ01. The sequence continues at coordinate 16,368 of DATJAK010000285.1, read as the reverse complement.
GAGGCCGATGCGCGGACCCGGCTGGCGCGGCTGCTTACGAGCTACCCCGATGTCGTGATCGCCGGAGAAGCGCAAGATGGCATCGAGGCGCTGGAAAAGATCGAGAAGCTCCAGCCCGACCTGTTGTTTCTCGATATCGAGATGCCCGGCCTGACGGGCTTCGAGGTGGTGCGTTCGATTCCAAACGAGATCCCTCTTCCGCTGGTGATCTTCACGACCGGCTACGATCAGCACGCGCTGGCGGCTTTCGGGGTGAACGCACTCGCCTATTTACTGAAGCCGGTGGAACCCGAGCGACTCATGCAGGCGCTGGAACGGGCCCGCCGCTTGAATGGTGTTTCCGACGATCGCGAGGCCGATCGCAAGAACATCCTTCGCGCGGCCCAGACCGGGCCCAAGATTCTTCGCCGCGTGGTGTGCCGCGCCCGCGACCGCCTCGTGCTGCTTCCTGTCGAGCAGGTCCTGTGGTTCCAGGTGGAAGGCGGCATCGTTAAGGCCAAGAGCGCCAGCGAATCGTATTGGGTGAACTATCAGTTGAACGAGCTGGAGGCTGCTTTACCTGACGACCTGTTTTTCCGCGCGCGGCGCGATGTGCTCGTCAACCTGACGCGGATTAAAGAGATCAAGCCATATTTCAAGAGCGGATTCTTGCTGATCATGGCCGACGCCGCAGCCACGGAAATCGTCGTCAGCGAGCGCCAAGTGCACCCGTTCCGGCAGCGTTTACCGGGTTTATAACGCCCGTTTGACTGCTCGTTCGTGCGCCGGTATACTACCTGTCGGTCGGTCGGTTTTCGATTCCGTTCCGACACCCAGGAGGCCCCGAAAATCGTATGTTCCAGTCAATTTTCCGCCGCCTGCGCATCTTCGCGCTGGTCCCGGCGTTCGTCCTTTCGGCGCAAGATGCCAGCCTGGTGCTCCGCACCTCGGTCACCTATCGCACGCAGCGCGCCACGTTGATGTTGACGGAAGCGCAAAAGGCGATGGCCGATGAACTCGCGCGCCAGGCGCAAACCGCCAATCTAGCCCAGAAGTACGGCGACGCGATACGTTCCTACTATCACGGCCTGGCGGTAATGCGAAACCAGGAGTGGACACCCGCGCTGGAACTCGCTTCGTCCCTGGAAGGGAAATTGGATCACGCCTTAGTCGAGCCCGGAAAGCCGGTCGCGATCACACTCAAACCGCTCTACGCCAGCACTCGCGCCACTGGAGGAGGCCTGAGCGCCTCGGTCTTCTTGATGCCTGGAGGCCAGAGTATCGGTCAGAAGCTGCCGCTCGATTCGTCTTCGCTGCCGTTCCACGCCACGCTCACAGTTCCGGAGGTTGCACCCGGTGATTACACGCTGGAAGTGCGCTTGGCTGCAAGCGACGCGACTCCGGCCGGCCCGTTCGTAAAGTCACTTCCGGTTCATATCGAATCACTCTCGGCCGAGGCGGCTAAGTTGCGCTCTCGTCTGGCGGCCATCACGAAGAAGACCAGTGCCGCCATCACGGCCGAGTATGCGCTGGCTCTGTATGATCGTGCCGATCAGAGTGAAGTCAATCCGAACCGCTACAAGTGGCACGACGAGTTTGCGGCGGCGAATGCGATTCTCGACTCCGTGGCTGCGGGACGTGACCCGTTTGCGACCAGGCGTGGTGATTTTCGAGAAGCCTATCGTTCCGCGGTGGATAACACACTCCAGCCTTACCGCGTCTACGTGCCGGCAGCCTATGATGGCTCCCATCCTACTCCCCTGCTGGTAGCGCTACACGGAATGGGGGGCGACGAGAACTCCATGTTTGACAGCTACAACAACGGCACATTGAAACGCGAGGCGGAGCGTGTGGGCTTTATCGTGGTGGCCCCGAAGGGGCGAGATACTGCGTCCATGTACCGAGGTTCGGCGGAGCGCGATGTGTTGGATGTGATTGCCGAAATGCAGCATGAGTACAAAATCGATCCGAACCGCATCTACCTGATGGGCCACTCCATGGGCGGATACGGAACCTGGAGCGTAGCGATCGCCCATCCTGATCTCTTCGCCGCAATCGGACCGATCTCGGGCGGCGGTGATCCCGCAGGTCTGCTGAAAATCCGGCAGATTCCCGAGTATGTCGTACACGGCGATGACGACCGCACGGTCAACGTCAATGAGTCGCGGCGGATGGTCGAAGCCGGCAAGAAGGCAGGTATCGCTATCGTCTATGTCGAGGTGCCCGGCGGAAGCCACGTGAGCGTGGCGGCGCCGCAGTTCGGCCCGATGCTGGATTTCTTCGCAAAGCAGGTCAAGAACTCGGCCCCGATTTCAGCCGCCGCCACTGGCAATGTTGCCGGCCACTATCGCGGCGAGTGGAAAGGCGGAGGCGGTTCCGGCGCGCTGCGAATCAATTTACAAGACGAAGGTGGCACATGGAAATGCGAGATCACATTCACGCTTTCTGGTGAGGATGTCCCGGCGGCCATGCGCCAATGTAGTGTGAGCCAGACCAAACTCGAAGCCACGTACGATTTCACTACACAAGGTATCGCGCTGCGTTCTCAGACTTCCGGCGAGTGGAAGGCCAATGGTTTCGTTGGCACCTACCGGACCACCACCACCGATGGCAGCAGCGATGTGGATCAGGGGACTTGGAGCGCGTCACGCGAGTGAGCCGCTCAAATTCGGTTAAGGAGGCAATCATGTCACAAACGCTTTCGTTCGCGCTTCTGTTGCTGGCGCCTGCCGTGGCTTTTTCCCAAGCCGGCACACCGCCCAAACAAGCCACCGACATCTACGATGCCGACGTGAAAGAAGTCTTGAAGCATGCACCACCTGCTGTGGATCAACAGCTCCGCGTGGTGGATGTCGGCAAGTACAATCTGGGCGTTGGAATCATCCATCGCGGCCCATCCAAAGACAGCGCCGACGGCACAGTCGGAGGTATTGCGCACCACAACCAGACCGAGACCTATATCATCGTTTCCGGAACCGGAACGCTCGTAACCGGAGGGACCATCCTCAATCCCCGCGAGATTTCGAAAGACAGCACAGCTTACAAGATTCTGAACGGTCCGAGTGTCCAGGGAACTGTAAAGGACGGCTATTCGCGTGTGGTCAAACCGGGAGATATCGTCATCATCCCGCCGGACGTCTTCCATGGTTGGACGGGAATCACGGACCACGTAGACTACTTGAGTGTCCGTCCCGACCCGGACCGTGTCTTACCGGCCGGTTACGTCAACCCGGCAATCCAAAAGTAGTCGTGGGCGAGTCTCGCCCGGTCCTTACTTCTTCTCGGCCGTGAAGGTGCCCTTGCCTAACTGGCCGTATTCGCAGGTCCCGGTGATTTTGGAGGCGCCTTCTATTTTGCCTTTGTAAACCACTTTTCCGGCCTGCCCGCTGTCGAACGACCACTCCACGTCATTCCCTTTCACCGTTCCCGTTACTTTCGCTTCACCCACTGCACCGGAGTAAGTTCCGGAGATCGTGTCCCCCGTTTGCTGGAAGTTGAACGTGGCCGTACCGCTGCCCGCGTCCAGCACCACCGCGGCCATCCAGGTCCCCGAAAGATCGGCCGCCTGCATAGTGATGGCGAGACAAAGCAGAACCGCAACAAACGCACATCGTTTCATTGCCGCAGTATACACAAAACGGTCACTAAAGCGCGGCCCCGGATGCCTGCAGCCGGCGCATGCCTCGCAGCCAACGTTCGTAGTCAGTGGCCTTCCGCTGGAAATACTCGGCTACTTCGGGATGCGGAAGGATCAGGAATCTCTCCTCCGCCAGGCCTTTCACGACTGCTTCCGCAACCTGCTCCGGGTCGAGTGCGGTTTCCCGAAGGAAAGCACCGATGCCGGTATGAGCGGCGCCGGCCAGCATGTTCGTACGCACGCCCTGAGGACACAAGACTGAGACGCGAATTCCATCATCGTAGTGTGTAATTGCCAGCCATTCGGCCAGAGCTACAGCAGCGTGCTTGGTAACAGCGTAAGGAGCCGATCCAATCTGGCTCAACAAGCCAGCAGCGGAGGCCGTCTGCAACAGGTATCCACCGCCCCGCGCGATCATTCCGGGCAGCACAGCACGCGCGGCGTAGATGTGTGCGCGGACGTTGACTTCCCAGATGCGTTGCCAATCATCATCGGGGAGTTCGACGCCGCCTTTGATGATGATGCCCGCGTTGGAACAGAAGAGGTCGATACCGCCGAAGGTCTCCTCGGTGTGCTTCACGAGCCGAATGATGTCCTCTTCTTTCGAGACATCGGTTGGAACAGCGACGCCACCGATTTCCCGAGCCACAACAGCGGAGGCAGCCTCGTCGACGTCCGCGATCACAACGCCCCGTGCCCCTTCCGCGGCGAAGCGTCTCGCGAGCGCGCGGCCAATGCCATTGCCGCCGCCCGTCACCACCACGACTCTATTGGCAAGTTGCATGTTCGTTCCCGGTTACAGAACAGCCTCAATCAAATGCGGTCCCGGTTCCCCAATCGCTGCTCGAAATTGGCACGTGAATTCTTCGAGCGTGGTCGCGCGAGTGGCAGGCACACCTAGCCCACGCGACAGACTGACGAAATCCAGATCCGGCCGCCCAAGGTCCATCATGTCGTTAGCCCGCTTCCCTACCGACGGCGCGCCGGTTCGCTTCATCTCGATATCCAGAATGCGATACCGGCGGTTTGCCAGAATCACGGTCAGGACGTTCAGGCCTTCACGCGCCATGGTCCAAAGCGCCTGCAAGGAGTACATCGCGCTGCCGTCGGCTTCGAGCGCCACCACCTTGCGTTCTGGACAGGCGATGGCCGCACCCACCGCGACCGGGAGCCCCTGCCCGATCGATCCCCCGGTGATGGGCAACTGATCGTGGGCTCGAGCGCAAGTGAGATGCGGCAAAACCACAGCGCCGGACGAAACCATTTCGTCCGAGACGATCGCCGATTCCGGCAGCAACGCGGCTAGAGCCAGTCCGACAGTGCTTAACGTGAGCGGCCCATGGCTCGGCGCTACCGGGGATTCCTGCGGACGGGCGAGCCACTCGCGCGCGCCGCATTCTTCGGCGACCGCTTCCAGCGCTCCCGCACCGTCCTCGTCCTTTGCGGCTAGGACCGAGATCATGCACGTTTCCGGCACCGGCGAACTGGGAGTATTCGGATAGCGGAAAAACGAGACTGGTGCCTCGGCCTCCACCAGAATCATGTGTGTAACATCGGCGAAAGCGGCTCTCGCGTCCTCGGGGAAATACGGAACTTTCGGGGCCTGGTAACAACCTCGGCCTGAGGCGAGGCGCGGCGCCGTTCGGTCCATGAAAACTCTCACACCTGTAGCCGCCGCGAGACGGCCGACGGCATTCAATCCCCGTGGGCATGTGGAGCTTCCACCAAGGATGATCGCCGCTCCATCCTTGCCGGAACGAAGCACGTTCGCCGCATCCCGAATGTTTTCAAGCGGCGGCATCGTGCGGCTTAGCCGCGGGACGATTTCTCCCGGCGGTCCGGAGGATAACCACGAGAAGTCTGCGGGAACGATCAGCGTCGCGATCTGTCCCGGCGGTGTGAGCGCTGCCGCGATCGTTTCCGAAACAGATGCTCCAAGCTCCGCGGAACTCTCCACCGTCCGGATGCCATGGGATACCGTGCGGGCCAAACTGGTGATGTCGCTGGTCAACGGCGCGTCGTATTTCAAGTGACCCGTGGCGTGCTCGCCGACAATGCAAACCACCGGCGATCGGGCCTTGCGGGCGTTGTGAAGGTTGGAGAGCGCGTTTCCTAAACCTGGTCCCAGATGCAACAGGATCGCGGCCGGCCCGCCCTCGATGCGCGCGTAACCATCGGCTGCACCCGAGCAGACGCCCTCATAAAGACAGAGAACTCCGCGGAATCCGGAAACGCGGTCGAGACCCGCCACGAAGTGCATCTCGGACGTGCCGGGGTTCATGAAACAGACATTGATCCGGTTCGCCACCAGAGTCTCCAGAAGGCATTCGGCGCCCGTCATATAGTTCGAAGATACACCTGTCGATCGGTAGGTAGAGTATTGGTATGATGGTTCGGCGGCATTTTGAAACTGGCGTAACGGCGGCCCATGCGCGACATCCTGGCATCCTCCGACACGGCTCCGGTCCGTTCCGGTGAAGAACTTAATCTTACCGGTTTGGCCGCCTACCTGAGCGGACGATTGAATGGCGCGGGCTCTACGATCGAAGTGGAGCAGTTCCCCAACGGCCATTCCAACCTGGTGTATCTCGTCCGAATCAACAAACAGGAATTCGTTTTGAGGCGGCCGCCGTTAGGGCCAGTGGCGCCGAGAGCGCACGACATGGCGCGCGAATACCGCGTGCTGGAGGCGGTCCATCCTCACTTTCCTGAGGCGCCTGAGGTGGTTCTGCTGTGCGAAGATCCGTCGGTCATTGGCAGCACCTTTTTCCTGATGGAGCGGCGCCGCGGGGTAGTCATTCGTGGCCACGAACCTCCCGAGTTGGCCGCGATCCCGCGATACCCTCGACTGGTGAGCGAGGCGTTCATCGATTGCCTGGTGCGCCTGCATTCCATCGACATCGGTAAGAACGGGCTCAGAGCGCTGGGCAAGCCTGAAGGCTTCGTGGAACGGCAAGTGCGCGGGTGGGCGGACCGGTGGATGCGCGCTAAGACGGAAGAACTTCCCGAGATGGATCGCGTGGTCGAGTGGCTCCACAGCCGCTTGCCTCGATCGGCGGAGGCGACGCTCGTACACAACGATTACAAACTGGACAACGTGATGATGCGGCCGTCGGCGGACCAGGTGGGCGCCGTGCTCGATTGGGAAATGACCACCACCGGCGACCCGCTCGCTGATGTGGGATTGACGCTGTGTTATTGGACCTGGGCCAATGTCGCGGCGATCGAGAATGGACATACGCCGACGCGAACCATCACCATGCAGCCCGGCTGGTACTCACGCGACGAGTTTCTCGAGCGATATGCGAAGCGTGCGGGGCGCGACGTCTCCTCCGTCGGATATTACGAAGTCCTCGGGGTTTTCAAACTGGCCGTGATCCTGCAACAGATCTATTACCGTTTTCGCCGCGGACAGACCAGTGACGAGCGTTTTCGCAATTTCGACGAGCAGGTGCGCGGACTGGTCAAACTGGCGGCAACACTCGCGGAAAAGTACGGTTCACGAGGCGATTGATGGTCTTCGAATTCTCCGGCAAAGTGAAGGATCTTCAGAAGCGCGTCACTGCCTTCCTGGAGGAGCACGTCTATCCGAACGAAGAAAAGTACAAGGAACACTGCCGAGGCCCGAACAAATGGCAGCCCGTTCCCATCATCGAAGAATTGAAGCCCAAGGCCCGCGCCGCCGGTTTGTGGAACCTGTTTCTGCCCGCGAGCGAACACGGAGCCGGCCTGACCAACCTGGAATACGCTCCGCTCTGCGAAATCATGGGCCGCTCGCCATTCGCCGCGGAGGTGTTCAATTGCTCCGCCCCGGACACCGGAAACATGGAAGTGCTGGAGCGCTATGGGTCGCCGGAATTGAAGGAACGCTGGCTCAAGCCGCTGCTGGCGGGCGAAATCCGGTCGTGCTTCGCTATGACGGAGCCGAAGGTAGCTTCATCCGATGCCACCAACATTGAATCGAGCATCGTTCGCGACGGCAATCACTACGTGATCAACGGGCTCAAATGGTGGAGTTCCGGCGCCGGCGATCCTCGCTGCAAGGTCGCCATCTTTATGGGGAAAACCGATCCCGCCGCGCCGAAACACAAGCAGCAATCCATGATTGTGGTGCCCATGGATGCGCCGGGCGTGACGGTGAAGCGCATGCTCACGGTGTTCGGATATGACCACGCCCCACATGGCCACGGCGAAGTTTTATTTGAAAATGTGCGCGTACCCGTGGGTAACCTGCTGCTGGGAGAAGGACGCGGTTTTGAAATCGCCCAGGGGCGCCTGGGACCGGGCCGGATTCACCACTGCATGCGATTGATCGGCGTGGCAGAGCGCGCGCTCGAATCGATGTGCCAGCGCGTCCGGTCGCGGGTTGCCTTCGGACACACGCTGGCCGAGCAAGGAACCATTCGAGCCGACATTGCCGTCTCCCGCATGGAAATCGAGCAGGCCCGGCTGCTGACGTTGAAGGCGGCCTACATGATGGATACGGTCGGCAACAAAGTCGCGCGGTCGGAGATCGCGATGATCAAAGTCGTCGCGCCCAATGTAGCGTTGCGAGTAATCGACCGGGCCATCCAGGCGCACGGCGGCGGTGGGGTATCGGACGATTTCCATCTGGCCTCGGCATGGGCGAATTCCCGAACATTGCGGCTGGCGGATGGCCCAGACGAAGTCCACCGGGAAGCCGTCGCCCGATACGAGCTTGCCAAGTGGGACAAGAGTGCCGGCAAGTCGGCTACGCAGTCCGGTGGAGAATAAGCATGGATCTCAATCTCACGCCAGAAGAGACCCGGTTCCGCGATGAGCTGCGTGCGTGGCTCGCGGCTAATACTCCGGCTGACTGGGAAACTCATCGTCTGCGCGACAGCATGGAGGATCGCTTCCGGTACTTGCGGGCCTGGCAGAAACGCGTCTACGAAGCCGGCTGGGCCGGGGTTGCCTGGCCGAAGGAATACGGCGGGCGCGGCGCGAGCCTGCTGGAGCAGGTGATTTTCACTCAAGAAATCGCGCGCGCCGGAGCGCCGCCACTGGCTAACGTGCTCGGCCTGTCCCTGATCGGCCCCACGATCATTCATTACGGAACCGAAGCGCAGAAGAAGCGCTATCTCTCCAATATTCTCAGCGGCGACGAAATCTGGTGCCAGGGCTTCTCCGAACCAAATGCCGGTTCTGATCTGGCGGGCCTGCGCACCGAAGCACGGCGCGATGGCGATCACTTTATCGTGAATGGCCAGAAAGTGTGGAACAGCTACGGATGGGCCGCCGACTGGTGCGCGCTGGTGACGCGCAGCGATCCTGCCTCACAGAAGCACAAGGGATTGACGTATCTGCTGGTGGACATGAAGAACCCCGGAGTCGAGGTGCGTCCGCTGCGCCAGTTAACGGGCGAATCGGAATTCACCGAATTGTTCTTCCGCGATGTACGCGTGCCGGTGGATAACATTCTGGGAGCCGAGGGAAACGGCTGGAACGTGGCTCTCGGGACGCTCGCTCATGAGCGCGCCACCCTGGGAGTGGCGGCTCAAATCGCTGCGCGGCGGCAACTGGACCGCCTGATTGAGCTCTCGCGTGAGATTCCGATCAACGGGCACACAGCCTCCGAAGATCCACTGGTGCGGCAGAAGCTGGCGCAATCCTATGTCGAGAACGAAGTGGTGCGGCTGAATCATATGCGCGCCGTTAGCAAGATCATGCAGACCGGCGCGCCCGGCCCTGAGGGGTCCCTTCTGAAAATCGGCTGGAGTGAGGCGAACCAGCGATTTCAGGCGGTCGCCCAAGAGGTCCTCGGGCCCTATGCCCAGTTGACCGCGGGCAGCGATCTCGTAATTGACAACGGCGCGTGGTCTTATTCCTACTTACGGTCGCGCGGCAACACGATTGAAGCGGGAACCTCCGAGGTTCAGCGGAATATCATCGGACAACATGTGCTGGGATTGCCCAAGAGTTACTAGTAGAATGTCCCAGTCATTTCGATACCGGCCCGAAGACGCAGCAAGTGGGGTCAGCCCTTCGGGGCTGCCGCCGGGCTTCTGCCCGGCGTGTGCGGGCGTGGCGGACTCGCGCCGGGCAGAAGCACGTCCGCAGGCCAAAACGCCTGCCCCACAACACGAGGAACTATGCATTTCGGACTGACGGAAACGCAAGAGACCATCAAAAACTCGGCACGGGAATTCTTTTCCGCGGAATGTCCTATGGCGGAAGTCCGCCGCCTGATGGAAACGGAAACCGCCTTCGACTCCGCCCTATGGGCCAAATTCGCTCATCAGGGTTGGACTGGCATCATCTTTTCCGAGAAGTATGACGGCTTCGGTCTCGGCCTGGTCGAAATGGCGGCAGCGTTGGAGGAAATGGGCCGGGCCCTGGTTCCGGGTCCATTTCTTAGCACCGTGCTGCTGGCGGGGACCGTTCTCGATCGCGCGGGGAGCGAACAACAGAAGCAGAAATATCTGCGGGCGATTTGCTGGGGTGAGGCGAAGTCTACACTCGCCCTGCTGGAGAAAAGCGGTTCGTGGGATCCAGACGCCGTCCAACTGCAAGCTAAGCGTTGCGCGAGTGGCTACGCGCTGAGCGGTGAGAAGCTCTTTGTCAGCGATGCCGGCGTAGCGGATTTCCTGCTTGTGGCCGCGCGGATGGAAGGAGAGCCGGCGCTCTTCCTCGTGGATGGCGGCACGGCAGGCGTGCGAACGGCCGCTACCCCTGGCGTCGACCTCACGCGCCGGCTGTACCGGGTTTCGTTCGATGATGTTCGGCTGGCGGATGAGTCTCTTTTGGCGCGGGGCGAACGTGCCTGGCACGCCGTGGAAGCGGCGCTCGATGTGGCTTCCGTAGGCCTGGTTGCCGAGATGGTGGGCGGGATCGAACGGCTCGTCGATCTCACCGTGGCCTATGCCAAAACCCGCAAGCAATTCGGCAGGCCAATCGGATCGTTTCAAGCGGTGCAGCATCAGTGCGTCGATATGCTGGTGCTGCTGGAGGGTTCGCGTTCCGCCGCATACTACGCCGCGTGGGCGCTCAACGAGAACGACAACCACGCGCGCGCGGCCGTGTCGGTGGCAAAAGCTTACGTCAGCGAGGCGTACCGGGAAGTCGGAAATAAATCGATTCAGGTGCAGGGCGGCATGGGGTTCACTTGGGAGAACGACGCCCACCTTCACTACCGCCGTGCCAAGGCTTCGGAGATCGCCTTCGGCGATGCTTCGTACCATCGCGAACGAATTGCCAAAACGCTGATCGATCGGCGTCCTCGGACGCTCCAGGCAAGCGGGGCTTAATGGGGAATGATCCAGCCATTTGATCAATCCGGCATCGTACGAGGACCCGATGGGATCGCTCGCTACCAAACCCGCCCGGGCTCTTTGGTGGAACTGCTACGAACCGCCGTCGAGAACAACCCCAACGGCGAATTCGTAGTCGAGGTAAGCGGTGAGCGCCTCACCTATCGCCAGTTCTGGGAACGCGCGGGGCGCGTGGCCGGCGGGTTGCGGGCGGCCGGAATCGAGCGCGGCGACCGCGTTGCCATTCGGCTCACAAACGGCGTTAACTGGTGCCTGGCATTTTTCGGGGTTCAGTTGGCCGGTGCAGTCGCCGTTCCCGTCAATACGCGTTTCAGCCAATCGGAAGTCGACTACGTGGTAAGCGATTCGGGCGCTCACTACGTTTTTGGTACGAACCAGCCGCTGCCCGACGGGCCTCTGACGGCCGTCGAAGACATTGCAGAAACCGAGCCAGCCGCTATCTTTTACACGAGCGGCACAACCGGTTTCCCCAAGGGCGCGATCACCACCCACGAGAACTTCATCGCCAACGTCGAAAACTGCAAGCGCGCGGCTATTGTGCCCCTGGATTCGAGCGCCCGCGGTTTGATTTCCGTTCCGCTGTTTCACGTCACTGGGTGTAACTCGCAGTTACTCGTCGCCTGCGGGCTGGGGTCGATGGTCGCGATCATGCCGGCTTTCGACGTCCAACTATTCTTGAAGACGATCGTGGCGGAGCTGGTCGATTCCTTGACTTCCGTCCCGGCCATCTATTGGCTGGCTGTCAATCAACCCAACTTTCGCGAGTTTGATACGTCCCATGTGGCGCGGTTAAGTTATGGCGGCGCTCCCATGCCGCCCGATCTCATCGTGCGGATCATGGAAGCATTTCCCAATGCACGGGTTGGCAACGGATTTGGATTGACGGAGACCTGCTCGCTCGCTACGTTTCTGCCACACGAGTTCGCGCGGCTGCGGCCCGAAACAGTGGGCTTCGCGTCGCCCGTGGTGGATCTGAAGCTGGCCGATTGGCACATGGACGGCGGCGTCGGCGAGTTACTCATCCGGGGTGAAAATGTGGTGAAGGGCTACTGGAACAAGCCGGAGGCGACAGCAGAAACTTTTGTCGATGGCTGGCTCCATACCGGCGATATGGCGCGCATCGACGGCGATGGGTTCGTGCAAATCGTAGATCGCAAGAAAGACATGGTGAACCGCGGCGGCGAGAACGTTTATTGTGTCGAAGTGGAGAACGCTTTGGCAGCTCATCCGGCCGTTTTCGAGGTCGCGGTGATGGGTGTGCCCGACCAGATGATGGGCGAGAAGGTGGGCGCTGTTGTGGTGCCGAAACCAGGTTGCCGCATCAACATCGTGGAGCTTCTGGAATTCGCAGGCGAACGGCTCGCCGATTTCAAGATCCCTCAGTATGTCGCCGTGCGAACCGAAATGCTGCCGCGGAATCCAAGCGGCAAAATCCTAAAAAAGACATTGCGTCAGACGGCCGAATGGGGAGAGCTCCTACGTGTGCCCCACGCGAGGTAAAGACTCATGGCCCTGCTAAAGGTCGAAACACTGGACGCGTTGAAGGGCTTCCGCGGACAGGAGATGGCGGTAACCGGCTGGCTCGAGATAACGCAGGAACGGATCAACCAGTTTGCCGATGCCACCGGCGACCATCAGTGGATTCATGTGGACCGCGAGCGGGCCGAGCGCGAATCGCCTTACAAGGCAACGATCGCGCATGGATTTCTGACGCTGTCGCTTTTGAGTCACTTTATGCATGAGGCTATCCAGCTTGGCGGCCTACGGATGGCTATTAACTACGGCTTGAATCGGGTTCGGTTCCCCTCGGCCGTCCGCGTCGGTTCGCGTATCCGCGCACGGATCTCGCTCGAGTCGTTCCGAGAGTTACCCGATTCTTTGGAAGCCGCCTATTCCGTCACGATAGAAACCGAAGGCTCTGAGAAGCCGTGCTGTGTGGCGGAATGGTTGGCCCGGTATTACCGAATTTCCGAGCCGCGACCAGAGGGAGCGGTTGTTGAGTAACCCTATGTCATCTAACCTAACCGTGAATCGCCCACCGGACTTGCAGCCGCGTGATCCCATCGTGACCGGCGCTGATTACATCTCGAGCCTGCGCGGGCGTAATCTGAAGGTCTATTTCCTGGGCGAGGCCGTGAAAGAGCCCGTCGATCATCCGGTGATCCGCCCCTCGATCAATGCCGTTGCGCGCACCTACGATCTGGCAGTCGAGAATCCCGAGCTCGCGACGGCTTGGTCGTCGTTATCCAACCGGCGAGTCAACCGATTCCTGCATGTTACGGAGAGCATCGACGACGTCGTCGGGCAGAACAAAATGCAGCGCCGCCTGGGGCAATTGACCGGCACTTGCTTTCAGCGATGCGTCGGGATGGATGCCATCAACTCGCTCTACTCCGTGACGTTCGATATGGACCGCGCCCATGGCACCCCATATCACGGACGCTTCAAAGACTTCCTGATCGGGATGCAGGAACGCAATTACGTGATCGGCGGAGCCATGACAGACCCCAAAGGCGATCGCAGCAAGGGCCCAGCCGACCAGTCCGATCCCGACCTGTTCGTGCGCGTCGTGAAGCGCCAGGCGGATGGCGTCGTTTTGCGCGGCGCCAAAATGCATCAGACCGGGTGCTTGAATTCCCATTGGATCGTGGTCATGCCGACCATGCGGCTGCGTCCAATCGATCGCGATTACGCGATCATTGCCGCCATTCCCGTCGACCATCCGGGGCTCACTTATATCTACGGCCGGCAATCCTGCGACACGCGCGCCATGGAAGGCGGCGAGATCGATCAGGGGAATGCGCAGTTCTCAGGCCAGGAGGCCATGATCATCCTCGCCGACGTGTTTGTCCCCAACGAACTGATCTTCATGGATGGCGAGACGGAGTATGCCGCAGAGCTAGTGGAGCGTTTCACCTCCTACCATCGGCGCTCCTATGTGTGCAAGACCGGATTGGGCGACGTGATCATCGGGGCTGCCGCGCTGATCGCCGACTACAACGGCGTGCAGTCGGCTTCCCATGTCCGCGACAAGCTCGTGGAAATGACCCACCTGAACGAAACCATTTACGGCGCGGGCATTGCCGCTTCGCACGAATCGCAAGCCACCGCTGCTGGAAATTTCCAACCCGACGATCTTCTCGCCAATGTCTGCAAGCAGAATGTCACACGCTTTCCCTATGAGCTGTCGCGGTTGGCGCAGGATTTGGCCGGCGGCCTGGTGGCCACGCTGCCTTCGGAAAAAGATTTCGAGCATCCGGAAACCGGGCCGTTGCTGCGCAAGTATCTACGCGGCCGGGACGGCGTCAAGGTGGAGGATCGTGCCCGCGTACTGCGCCTCATTGAGAACATGACTCTCGGCCGAAATGCCGTGGGCTATTTGACCGAGTCGATGCACGGCGCCGGCAGCCCGCAAGCGCAGCGGATCCAGATCGCGCGGCAGATGAACCTGGATGAAAAGAAGGCGCTGGCGCGTTCGCTCGCCGGCATCGACCCGAAAGAGAAAACAACATGATGAGAGAAGCTGTTGTGGTGGCCAGCTCGCGGACCGGCCTCGCCAAGTCGTTCCGCGGTTCCTTCAATATGACCAGGCCGGAAGATCTGGGCGCGCATTGTGTCAAAGATGTCTTGCGAAAGACTCCCCAACTCGATCCCGCGGAAATCGAAGACGTGGTCATCGGTTGCGCACAGCACGGCGGGCCTCAAGGCGCGAACCTGGCGCGCCGCGTGGCGATTCTGGGCGGTCTGCCCGTTTCCGTGGCGGCGACGACCGTGAATCGATTCTGCTCCTCCGGTTTGCAAGCGGTGGCGATGGCCGCGCACCAGATCATCAACGAGGGCGCCGATGCCGCGATCGGCGGCGGCGTGGAAAGCATTTCGATGACTCCTCGCGAATCCGATCCGCATCCCGTGGTCCAGGAGAGCTATCCCGGGATCTACATGGTGATGGGCGATACCGCGGAAGTGGTCGCGAAGCGCTATGGCATTAGCCGCGAAGCGCAGGACGAATATGCGTTGGCCAGCCAGCACCGCACCGCACGCGCCCAACAGGAGGGATTCTTCTCCGCCGAGATCGCGCCCATGAAAACCACCATGGCGCTCCACGACAAGAAGACCGGCGAGCGCATTGGGACTCAGGAAGTTTGCTGCGACCGCGACGAGTGTAATCGGCCCTCAACTACTCTCGAAGCACTACTGGCGCTCAAGCCGCACTTCGATCCGAACAGCGGCCAAGGCTCGGTGACGGCCGGAAATGCATCGCAGCTTTCCGATGGCGCCTCCATCACCCTGCTGATGTCGCGCCAACGGGCCGATCAGCTCGGCGTTCCGTATAAGCTGATCTTCCGCGGCTTCACTGTCAGCGGCTGCGAGCCCGACGAAATGGGCATCGGCCCGGTTTTCGCGGTGCCGAAGTTGCTGCAGCGCCACGCACTCAAAATCGAGGATGTCGATCTTTGGGAGCTCAACGAGGCGTTCGCCGTCCAGGTGATCTACTGCCGCGACCGGCTGGGCATTCCGATGGAGAAGCTGAATGTCAACGGCGGCTCGATTTCCATCGGGCATCCTTTCGGTATGACCGGATCCCGCCTGACTGGAACACTAGCCAATGAAATGGCGCGCCGCGCGGGTTCACGATATGGCGTGGTCACCATGTGTATCGGCGGAGGACAGGGCGCCGCGGGGTTGTTCGAAGCCGTCCACTAGCTTCACACCAGCAGCACTGCTTTGCCCAGAACTTTTCTCTCAGCCAGGCAGCGCATGGCTTGGGGCAGTTCTTGCAATAGCCAAGTATTCGAAATCTCGGGACGGATCTTACCTTCCTTCCACAAGCACTCCAGCGCCTTTTGCGTTTCGCCAGTATAGGAAGGGTGCGCTTTGGTGTGGTTACCCCAAAACACTCCCACCACCGACATGTTCTTGAGTAGAATGCGATTGGCCGCGATTGATGGAATGCGGCCACTGGCAAAGCCGATCACTAGCAGACGGCCCTGCGGCGCGATACACTTGCTCGATAAGTCGAACACATCGCCGCCCACCGGATCGTAGATCACGTCGGCTCCGCGGCCCTCGGTCAATTCCTTCACCTGGTCCACCCACTGCTCGCCGTTGTAGTTGAGAACGTGTTCCGCTCCCTGGCGCTGCGCGAACTCCAGTTTCTCGGGCGAACCCGCGGTGGCGATCACTCGCGCACCAAACGCGCGTCCGAGCTGGATCGCCGACATTCCTACGCCGCTCGCGCCGGCGTGCACCAGCAGCCATTCGCCGGCCCGCAATTGAGCGCGGTCCTTCAAGGCGAAATAGGAGGTGTGATATACGATTGGCAGGGCCGCAGCTTCCGCCCATCCCATGCCATCCGGGATGCGAAATACTTTCGACTCGTCCAGCACGGTTTGCTCGGCGAAGCCCGATCCGGAAGGCAATCCGAGAACACGGTCGCCGGGTTGCCAATTCGTCACTCCA
>DATJAK010000284.1:0-3283 GCA_035516375.1 Bryobacteraceae bacterium | reverse complement strand
CCACCCGATCCGACGATCATCTCCGCGTCACCGCGCCCTGACTGGTATTTCATGTGGTACTTCGCCCTCCTGTCATTGATCCCGAAGTGGTCGGAGAGGTGGGTGATCATTTTGGGTCCTCTCGTCTTCGGCCTCTTCTTGATCGCGGTACCGCTGTTGGGCGGCCGGGGGGAGCGCAGTCCTCTGCGGCGGCCATGGTCGGTCCTGATCATCGTCTTCGTTGTCTTTGTGATTGCACATTATTGGGTCGTGGGCATTCGTGCGCCGTGGTCGCCGCGTCTGGAAGCGCCGCCTTTGCCGGCTTCGGTGGTCGGAGTTTCCACCGGCGCAATCGCGGACGGCGCCAGGGTCTTCTACGACAAAGGCTGCGAGTATTGCCATACGGTGTCAGGTTATGGCGGCATTCGTGGCCCCGACCTTTCCGACGCGGGAGATCGCATGAGTGCCGCCCAGATGGCGACCCGGATCTTTAGCGGAGCCGAAAACATGCCGTCATATCGCGGGAACCTGAAGCCCGAGGAATTAGCATCATTGCTGGCCTTCCTCTCCTCACGGCATCGTGTGCAACTGCCCAAACCGCCCGCACTCCATGGGTCGGTCCGGCAGTGATGCGGAAATGGCGGCTGATCCGCGGGCCGGGCGTCGGCCAAACCGTTGAAGGTCCGGAACACAGCCCAAATATCGGTGACTGATGTCACTGGAATTGCGTTGGCGACCTCCTATGGTTAAAAGAGGAACGGGGAGCCGCTCCCCGAAGGAGTTTCGAATGTTTGTGCGATTGATGAGTTGGGTTGGAATCTTGGCGATGCTATCGGTCGCTTCGACGTCGGCGAGTGCTCATTGTGACACCATGGATGGCCCGGTGGTCGCGGCCGCGCGAACGGCGCTCCAAGCCGGCGATGTAACACCCGTCCTGAAATGGATTCCAAAACAGTCCGAGCCTGAGATCCGCGCCGCGTTTACCCGTACTCTGAAGGTCCGCGCTGGGGGTGCTGAAGCGAGAGAATTGGCTGATAGGTACTTCTTTGAGACCTTGGTGCGGCTGCACCGGGCCGGTGAAGGAGAGCCATATACCGGCCTGAAGCCGGCGGGCACACCGATTGACCCCGCGGTCGCCGCGGCGGATCAAGCCCTCTTGAAAGGACAGGCCGACCTTCTGGTCCGCTCCATGACAGAACAGGTGGCCGCCGGCATCCGGCAACGGTTTGAGCGTGCCGCTCAGGCCCGCAGGGCGGCTGATGCGGGCGAGGCCGACGGCCGCGAGTACGTTGCAGCTTATGTGGACCTGATGCGCTATCTGGAACAAGTAGGGCAGGCGGGTCAGGGCGGCGAAACAGAGAGGCGGTGACATCTCTGATAGCCCCACATGCTCTGGTTTTTGGGCGATACTCTAGTGCAAACGAGGGAATTGCGATGGACCATCACAACGCCGGAAGTAAATCGTTAGGAATCGAGGAGTTGACGCTTCGTGTTTTAAAGGTATTCGGCGAGATGGGCAGCGAGTCGCTCGATCTGCACACGCTCTTTGAAGCGGGAGGAAACGATCCGCAGTCCCGGGAGCGAGTTCTCGACGTGATCACGCGTCTTGTAGACACGGGTCTCTTGGAGCCGAAAGGTAGCGACTTTTATTCGCTCACGGACAAGGGCCGCAGCGCTCTCCGTAAGCTGTAACTCCATTGGTCTTGACCGAGCGGGCCCCCGAACTGGTCCGCCCCGCCTGCTGATCGGCATTCCCGCTCAGTCGTCTATCGCAATGAGAGGGGCCCCGATAATCGGGCGCCTCTAGTGGCTTTGTGCCAAAACGGCAGGGTACGGGGGCGGCAGCACCAACGTAACGCCGAGATTGATGGCGAATAGAGTCACCGCTATCAATTCGGTGAACGCCGAAATCGGCAGAGTTGTCCACGCTACATGGAAATTCGCCTCATAAGCTGGGATCTCAGATGCCACGCGAAGTAGGCAGCCAAAATTCAGCAGGGCCAACGAAGCGAACATCAGCTTCCTGCTGTAGAGCAACCGCATTCCACTGAACGCTGGTAATACTCTCTGGCCGATCGCAAATACCATGGTGGCCAGGAACCCGACCGTTAGAGCGTGGCGCGAGGCTCCCCAGATGCCGCCGTTTGTATCCGATTTGGCCGCGTACACGCCGAGGGCGCTCGCCACGAGAAGCCAGATGTAGGCACCGCGCACGAAGTACGGAAAAGAGGCCGAGACACCGCGCGTCTTCGCTGGCTTTTCCGAATGCTGGAAGACTTTTAGTGCGATGGCGGCGACGATGCAGGCGGCAAGCAACAAGCCCGTCGCCAGCCGGAATCCCCCGAAGAGCGCAACCACGATACCCGAGCCCGAAGCGCATAGCGCCACCATCAGGCCACCACTGGAGGGTTTCCGAAGGCCTAGAAAGACGGGCAGCCACCTGGCGTTGAAGCCCCAGACCGCCAAGACAGGGAAACCCCAACCGGCGAGGAACAAGTAGCGCTGGTCCAGCCAATGCGGTATCTCCGGATGTGCGCTGGTCATTGCCAGATGGATGGTCTCGAACTGGTTCATCAGCAAAGCAAGCAAGAAACCGATGGTGGAAGCAATGACAAGCTTCATCCACGTCTCGATCTTTGCCGGAGGCGGCGCCGCAGCCCTGTCAACTCCCGGCGCGGGTCGGGGCTGATGGCCGCTCACAGTCGCAAAAAAGATCAGGCAGCCGATAAGTTGGAGCGCTGCCGATACCGGCAGCAGGACACGCCAGTTCCACTCGGTGATGTTCGCCACCCATCGCAGGGTAACGCCTGCGGTCCACAGCGCCCAACTCGCCCAGCCACTGCTCACGGCAAACGGCAGGAGCCGACCCATCTTCGCCAAGGAGTAATAGCCGATCCCAATGATGAAGGTGCCAATCCAGCCGAATATTTGGGCGTGCCCGTGGGCCTGGAGCCAGGAAGGTGAAAGGCCCGCGAGGGAATGCCGGTCGCTGATCGAAACCAGATTCCAGACTCCCAGAAAGGTCCCCGGCAGCAACAGGAATATCAGGCCAGTGAACACGTATGCCATCAGAAGCCGCTGTAGTGCGACTTCGGTCGCCGCCGGACTTGTGTCGGTCATGGGAGCTGCCTACCGTTTCAGCGCGGGTGGTCAATCTGAGAAAGCGAAACCTCTATTTTTGCTCCAGCGCGATTGCGCGCGGAAACAGGATGTTGTTCTCCAGGTGAATGTGGACGTGCAAGTCCGCCTCCAACGCCTTCAGTCCATCGAAGAGAGCACGGACGGTACTGCACGCGTAGGACGG
>DATJAK010000283.1:0-50119 GCA_035516375.1 Bryobacteraceae bacterium | reverse complement strand
GAACAGCCGGGGCCGGCAGTGTTAACGCCATTCTCCACGCGGTAGGCATCCGGCGCGAATGGTGCGTTCACCGTGACAAAACTACCCACCTTCAATCCCGCGGGATAGAACTCCGCGAGCTTGATCGCATCTTCGCGGGACGGGAGCTGTGACGGGTCCGGTGCGGCGTTCATCGCCTTCGGTTGGATCGCGTCCGGCTTAAACAGCGCGCCCTCTTTCTGCGTGTGAGTCACCATCGTCTCGATCTCCGTGATCTTCCGGCCAACCACCTTCAACCGCAGCACCAGCAGGACGGGCGAATCGCCAGCGTCCATCACCACTTGTGAAGCGGCGACTCCCGCCCGTACATCCAGGATGTCTTGCCGGTATCCGTGGGGGCGCGAGGCGGTCTTCCACAAACCTTCGCCCAAAGGCACCTGGACGGAATCCTCGGTGAATTTCACTTTGTCGGCAACCGGCAATGCGCCCGGATTGTGAGCCACGAGCGCAGCCAGATACTGAGTGATGAAACTGCGCAGGCATTCGCGGTCGCAGTCCGTCGCAGCGTGGACGGCCGGAACCGCGCAGACGAATACGGCTAGCAGAAAGGAAGCTCGCATGGCCAACGATTCTACCCCAATCCTCCCCGTGCATAGCGCCCCAAAAAGCTATACTGTTGTGGTTATTGCTATGCGCCACCAACGACTGCCCCTGATTGCCAGCGCCCTCATTCTCGCCGGCAGCCTTCCTGCCGTCGCTCACCACTCGTTTTCGAACGAGTACGATTCCTCGAAGCCGGTCACCCTGGAAGGCGTGGTGACGCGCGTCGAGTGGCAGAACCCGCACGTGCACTTTTATGTCGACGTCCAGCAGCCGGATGGCTCGGTGGTGAACTGGAATTGCGAAACGCGCAGCCCCAACCGGCTGGAGCGGAATGGCTGGAACAAGGATTCCATGAAGCCGGGAGACAAGGTCATCGTCCACGGCGACCAGGCCCGCGATAGCTCCCACGGCATCGACGGCCGAAAGGTCACTCTAGCCGATGGCCGCAAGATCTTCACTGGGGACGCTCGATGAGCATCAATCGCCGGCAAGTGCTTGGCACGGCTGCAACCGGTCTCGTGGCTATGGTCGCGCGCCGCGGGCACGCCGAGCCGCAAGGCGTGAAGGCGCTGATCTTCGACACCTTCGGAACAGTCGTGGATTGGCGCGGCTCCATCATTGCGGAGGGCACGGCGTGGGGCAAAGAGAAAGGGCTGACCGTTGACTGGGCCCGCTTCGCCGACCGCTGGCGCAGCGGCTATGGGCCGTCGATGAACAAAGTCCGCAAGGGCGAGTTGCCGTGGACCAAGCTGGACGCGCTGCACCGCATGCTGCTGGACGACTTACTCAAGGAATTCGGAATCAATGGCCTCACCGAAGAGGAGAAGGACTACTGGAACCGCGTCTGGCATCGCCTCAAGCCGTGGCCGGATTCCGTTGCCGGGCTCACGCGTCTCAAGAAGAAGTACACCATCGCTCCGTGCTCCAACGGCAACGTATCGCTTCTGACGGACATGGCGAAGAATGCCGGGTTACCGTGGGACCTGATCCTCGGCGCGGAAGTGGCGCGGCATTACAAGCCGGACCGCGAGGCCTACCTGACCTCAGTCGAACTGCTCAGCCTCAAACCGGAAGAGACGATGATGACGGCGGCGCATCGCGGCGATTTGGAAGCAGCCCGCGGCTTCGGCTTGCGCACCGGATTCATTCACCGTCCCGACGAGTACGGACCCGCGCGCCGCGGCGATGAGGCCAAGCCGGGCGACTTCGATGTGGTGGCGGAGAATATGATTGACCTGGCGGCGAAGATGGGGGCGTGACTGGGGGCCAGCCCCCACAGACGCTCATTTAGGAAATCCGGGGATTTTTTGTGGGCGCCGCTCGGCTTCATTGTCCGATAACGCCACTTCAAGACCATAAAATCTCCAGTCTGGCGGGAACCAAATCCACGGTTAGGGCGTTTTCCGTCAACTGACGTGAGCGCACATGACAGGTGACCTGGCGACGCTTCCTCGAAGGCCGTATCTGGGAAGTTTGCTGGCGATAAACCCAATCCGTGGACTGACCAGCCATCTGGTACTCCTGCTGTATTGATTGCGGGTGATTCGTGGAACCGCTAGGTATCCTGTCTTTATTAGGCTAAATATTTATGCCTCCCAAGAACTGGAAAGAGAAGTGGCTCCCCGTCAGCGACCTAGCAGGCGGCGGACAGGGCGACACAAAGATTGTTCGCGAATCGGCGCGGAGTGTCGGCACGCCACGTTTCCTCAAAGTGTTGCGACAGCAGAACGATGTTAAACGCCGGAAACGCATGTACAGGGAAGTAGCGGCTTATCGTACGATCAAACATCCGCGCATTCCACGCCTCATAGATACGAACGCAGATCTTTTCGAGGATCAAACTTACAAACTTTATCTCGTTACCGAATACGTGCCTGGGAGAACCCTGGGTGAATTCATCTCCGCACGGGGACCTTTAGATTTTGCGGGCGCGCTGGCTATGTCTGAGCTCCTCCTGGAGGCGGTGGAATATTGTCATTCAAACGACGTCGTGCATCGCGACATCAAGCCGGACAATATTATCCTTAGTGATGATTCACTCGCCGATCCAGTCTTGGTTGATTTCGGCCTTTCCTTCAATAACGCCGAGGGGGACCCACTACAAACAGAGATAGCCGTCGAACTTGGTAATCGCTTCCTCCGCCTACCGGAGCTCTCGGATAACACTGCGATGAAGCGTGATCCCCGTTCGGATATCACCTTTTGTGCAGCGGTATTGTTGTATTCCATTACCGGCTTGATACCGCGAAACCTCATTGACCATCGGTCTCAGCGCCCCCATCAGCATCCAGAAACTCTCGCAAGACTAGCGGAGGTCGTGCACGGGCACCAAATGCGCCATTTACTCTATTTCTTTGACAAGGCGTTTGAGTTAAATCCAATAAATCGGTGGCAGAGTGCTTCCGAGATGAAAGGAGAACTCAGTCGGATTGCAGCGTTAGGGTTGAAAATGCCTGCCGAGTACACAGCCACTTGGGCTGAGATTGAGGCATATCGGAACTCGGCTTCTGTCCAGGCAACACAACTGCGTGAAAAGCTTCTAAGAGAAGCACTCCAAGAATTCAGTCGCGCGTTTCTTGATATCCGAAACCGGGTGAATCTCTCGTGGATGGAAGTCGGCGTCGCGATCGATCCTAAGGCAGGCATCGCAACAACGGAAGCGGCTCTCATGCCCATTGGCGAACAGATACGCGGTAGAGTTGGCGTGAAGATCTCCATTGTGGGTGGTGAGGTGGTCTTTGATATTGCGTATCGGGGCCAAACCGATCGTCTCTTCCGGACTCCAGTGGCCTCGCCAAAATACGGTACGGCACTCGTCACGGCTTTGGAGCCCACCTTTCTCCGACAGCTCATGGACGACATCAGCCACTGAGTATCGCTGCTATTGGCAGATGCAAGACAAGGTCGCCCACGTTGACACCTAACCCGGCGGTTGGCGGCCCACGCCAAGCACCATCCATTTTCATCCGACCACATGGCGGCTTAACACCCGACTCGGCGCTGGTTCGGCGACGCGCCCGCGAAGTCCGCTTCCATTCCTTTGGCTGGATCGAGGGATGGCAATCTCCGCGAAGCCCGTTCCACGGAGGTGACGGATAGCGCGGCGTGGCCAAGCCGGTCGCATCGGTCTATCCTGAAAACGAAACGCTCATCGATGCGAAAGAAACTATCGGACAGTATGGCTTCGGCGTTGAAGACGGTCAGCGGCATCGACAAACGTCGATTGTAGCGTAGGCTTTTGTCCCTTCTTAACGATCAGCAGCGACGCTGGCGCTCGGCCGTCCAAACCGACGCGTGGCCGCGTAGGAATTGGATCTACTCTAGTTCTCCCCCAGCCAGGTGACACCTGGGGAGTTCATGGCGAGCAGGCAGGTCTACGAGACAGCAATACGACGACGTGGAATCCAGATAAGAAGAGCTGTTTATGAAAAGGATTTGCCGCCAGGAAGAAAGAAGGTCTATTGGACTCGACAGGTCTTTACCTTTTCGCCACGTCGCTCTTTAGGCTGGTCATCAGCCGGCGCAGGCTCAGCTTGTACGCATCGTGCTGCTTCCACTTCCGAAAATCGCCGATGTGGCGTTGGCGGCGAATTGCCGCCGCCCACGCCTGGTCAGTATCCATAACCGCGTCATCGATCCGCACTGGAAAGAGCACTACTCTGTTTTCACTACGTTCACGCTCAAAACAGGCTTCCACTTCGTCGCGTACCCAATTGCTTCCCACTGAATGCTCCGAGAGAATAAGAAGCAATCTATCGTGCAAGTGGATGGCTTCGTCGATTCGTTGGCGAAACCGGTCGCCAATCTTTAGGTCTTCCGGAGCGAACCAGCAACGGATCCCATTATTGCGTAGATCAGCATGGAGACGGTCGGCAAAGTCCCGGTCCAAGGTAGAGTGGCTGATAAAACAAGAGTGGAACTTCAACGGCTCCAGAGCTCCAACTAACGAGTGTATGTTGACGATGAAAGGATCGGGTATGCCAGCGTCTCTCAAGAACTGTTCGGGAATCTTTCCATTGGACAGAACGAATGTGTCAAAATCGATGCTCGAGGGGCCAAGATGATGTACCGTTTCTAAATGCCGAGCGCTACTCAAGTCAACGCGGGAGAAGATAGTCTGTCCACAGGATGCATGGCGAAAACTAGTTCCGGTTAGATCTGCCCCGCAAAACTTCGTATCAAAAAGACTCGTACCCTGCAAGGATGCTCGCTTTAGTGTTGCACCGGACAAGTTTGTTCCCTGCAAGCTTGTCTCCTCTAAGTTAGCGCGGTCCAGCCGTGCGCCTAACAAGTCACAGCCGTTTAACATTGCGTTTCTAAGGCTTGCACGGCGCAGATCGATGCCACACATAATGGCACAACCGAAGGTTGCAAAATCCAAGTTCGCATTCGACAAGTCTGCTCCTCGGAGATCAGAGTGAGCCAGTTCCGCGCCTCGGAGATCAATGCCAACCAGTTTTGCCTCCTTTAGATCTATTCGTATGAAGTTGGGGTGCTTGTTTCGCCAGATCCACCATGCCGGCGAGCCAAGCTTCAGGATTTCGATATTTTGCGCTCGAACCCGTTCGGCTCGTCGGCCGTCGGCCAGGCCTCCACGCGGGAGTTTCAGGGCCATGCTCTTTATAGAGTACCTAAATCGTTTCCGGTTGCGACACTTGGGCAGAAGGAGTGAACTGAACCTATCGCCTATTGAGTGGAAGGGCGCGGAAAGTCCGAGAAGTCCGCTTGGGTTCCGCTACGATTCCGGATTCTCGGGGCGAGCCTCTAATCCTTTGAGTAGTTTGGGCTGCACTTACGCGTCCAACATCAGCGTTGATCCCGATGGCCGAGGTCCCGCCCATCCACAACCGATGGATGTCTACGGACTGATGACTGGAGCACTGCTGGGCCTGACATGGTGGTATCGTGATCAGCTGTGACCGACGCCGAAAAACAGCGCGTTGAATTTCGCCGCATCCTCAGTATTGGGGTTGGGGCCTGGAACAAGTGGCGAAGGGATCACCCGCACGCAAGACCTGACCTCTCCAGGGCCGACCTGCGCAACCACTGGCTGCGAAAGGCTGACTTGCATGGCGCGAATCTGTTTAGAGCTAATATGTGGGGTGTCAACCTGGAAAACGCGAACCTCCGCGATGCCGATCTCGGCGCGGTTAACATGTGGCAAGCCAACCTTAACGGGGCGGATCTTACAGGTGCCAATTTGCGATACGTCCGGCTGGTGGAGACGCAGATGGCTGGTGCGTCCGTTTCCGGCGCCGCGATCTACGGCGCGTCGGTCTGGGACATCAAAGGCATACCGTGCGCCCAGGAGAACCTGATCATCACTCCAGCCGATCAGCCGCAAATAACCGTCGACAGTCTGGAGGTGGCGCAGTTTATCTACTTGCTGCTGAAAAACGAGAAGATCCGCCACGTAATCGACACGATCACCTCAAAAGTCGTTCTAATCCTGGGGCGCTTCTCTCAGGAGCGTTTCGCCGTACTCACAAGGATAAGGGATGAACTTCGGACGCGAGATTATTTGCCGGTCCTGTTTGACTTCGAGAAGCCAGCCAACCAGACAACGGTCGAAACCATCTCCACGCTGGCTCACATGGCCAGGTTTGTCATCGCGGATCTCACGGATGCCAGGAGTGTGCTCCAGGAATTGCAGGAGATCGTCCCAAGGTGTCCTTCGGTTGTCATACAGCCTCTCCTGCTGGCGCCGCAGGCCGTTCCAGGGATGTTCGACTTTTTCCGCAAGTTCTCCTGGGTCCTCAAACCGCATCTTTACAGAAGCCAGAAAGCGTTGCTGGCAAGCCTCACGAGAGTGATCGCTGGCGCCGAAGCGGGCGTGGAAAGGCAGCGGAGACTGCCCGGAAACGGCGAGAGCCAGACGCGCCGAAACCGATAACTCTTCGCGCCTGCGACGCCCAGACTGCCTACTGAAATCGATGGCCAGAAGACATCTCGCAGTGTACCCTTGGATGATAGGTGCCGACTCGACCTCAACCTGCAATAGCAACAGTGCCACCGCTTTGGTGCGCGGTGGAGACGAAAGGGATGGCGCACGAATCACTTGGGAGCACGCCCCATTGCGTAGAAGTGGGCGCCCAGGCTCCCGAACTCCCTCGAAGTCCGGTTCTGGGACGTTCTTGGACTCACCCGGGCGTATCGTCGCCGGCAGTGAGAAGTGGCCGGTTCCGATCGATAGCGCCGATACCGGAAACCAGCGGGCATATACAATCGAGTTTAATGTCCATCGAGGCCAGCCCTTCTGACCGCTCTGGCTGCAAACCAGGCTAGCAGCATATGCCGCACCAAACGGCCGTGGCGGAAACGGCCAAAGGCTTGTGACACAATATCGAAATGACGCGAACCTCGACGTTCCTCGTGCTGTCGACCGTTCTGTGCGCAGCGGCCTCTGTCGCTCTCGCGCAAACTCCCTGCGAACAACTGAAGTCGCTCTCGCTTCCCGACACCACGGTGACGGCGGCTGTGGCCGTTCCTGCCGGCCCGTATGAGCTGCGGCAGGGCCCGGGCCGCGCTGGACAGGCGCCGCAATCGATCCTGCTGCCGGCGCATTGCCGCGTGGCTGCTACGCTCAAGCCCTCCGCCGATTCCGACATCAAAATGGAGTTGTGGCTGCCCGCCGATGGCTGGAATGGGAAATTCCAAATGGTGGGCAACGGCGGCTGGGCAGGCATCATCAGTTTCCCGCAGATGGCCGCGGCGCTGCGCGAAGGCTACGCGACCTCCTCCACAGACACCGGCCACGAAGGCGGCAACGGCATGTTCGCGCTCGACCACCCGGAGAAGATCGTCGATTTTGGCTGGCGCGCGGTGCACGATACGGTCGTTCAATCGAAGGCTCTGATTGCGGCATTCTACGGAGCGAACCCCAAGTACTCGTATTGGAACGGCTGCTCCACGGGAGGACGGCAAGCCCTGGTGGAAGTGACCAAGTTCCCCAACGATTTCGATGGTGTGCTTGCCGGAGCGCCCGCCAATCCCCACATCCATCTGCACGCGGCCGGTGTGGAGCGATCGATGGAGCTGATGAAGAACCAGGCTCCTCTTTCGGAGGCCAAAGTGGAAACGCTGCACAAGGCGGTGCTGGCCGCCTGCGACAAGCTGGACGGAGTCAAGGACGGCCTGATCGGCGATCCCGAAAAATGCCACTTTGATCCGGCATCCCTGTTGTGCAAAGGCGAGGATTCCGACGCGTGCCTCACAGCCGCCCAAATCCAGACCGTCAAAATCGTGTACGCCGATGTGAAAACGAAAAAGGGCGAAATCGTCTGGACCGGATTTGAGCCGGGCGGCGAACTCCAGTACGCTTCTCTGAAGAACGTTCCTGCGCAGCCCGGCGGCGGGTGGGACAGCATTCGAATCCTAGGCCATCAGGACGCGAACT
Organism: Bryobacteraceae bacterium; assembly: GCA_035516375.1. Taxonomy (GTDB): domain Bacteria; phylum Acidobacteriota; class Terriglobia; order Bryobacterales; family Bryobacteraceae; genus PSRJ01. The sequence goes on along the minus strand of DATJAK010000283.1, from coordinate 42,141 downwards.
ACGATTTTCATAAGTTCGACCTGGATAGCGACGTTGCCTTGGCCGACAAATCGGGCATCGACGCGCACACCTACGATCTCTCCGCGTTCAAGAATCACGGCGGAAAGCTGCTGCTCTACCACGGCTGGGCCGACCCGGGCATTGCGCCCAGAAACACCGTGAACTTCTACAACGGCGTGCTCGCGAACATGGGCCCGCAACAAGACGACTGGCTGCGCCTGTTCATGATTCCGGGAATGCTGCACTGCTCCGGCGGGCCGGGCACGGACCAGTTCAACAAGATGGCCGCGATCGAGCGCTGGCGCGAGGAAGGAGCGGCTCCGAGCCAGATCGTCGCGTCGCATGTGACGAATGGACAGGTCGATCTGACGCGTCCCCTGTGTCCGTATCCGCAGGTAGCCGTCTACAAAGGCAGCGGCTCAACCAACGACGCAGGGAATTTTTCCTGCAAAGCGCGGTAGGCCGGTGGGGCAGACCATCGCTTTTCGTGGTCTGCCGGTTGTGCGAAGGTGGCAGACGACAAAAACCGATCGTCTGCCCCACCGCGGCCGTGCTCACTTGTCCACAACCGGCATCTCAGAAGCAGCATCCTCCGCAATGTCCGTATCCGCAGGTGTCCGTCTGCAAAGCGCGGTAGGCCGGTGGGGCAGGCCATCGCTTTTCGTGGTCTGCCGGTTGTGCGAAGGTGGCAGACGACAAAAACCGATCGTCTGCCCCACCGCGGCCGTGCTCACTTGTCCACAACCGGTATTTCAAACTGCGACAGCCGATCGACCAGAACCGCCGGATCTTCGTCCGAGAGGACCAATCGCCGGTGCTCAGGCCGCAAAAAGCGCTCTTCCACAGCATGATCGAAGAGCCTGAGCAACGGATCAAAATACCCGCAGACATTCAGAATGCCGCACGGCTTGCGCTGCAATCCTAGTTGAGTACAAGTAAGGACTTCGCAGAATTCCTCGAAAGTGCCGAAGCCGCCGGGCATGGCGATGAACGCTGCCGCCAGGTCGGACATCAGCGCCTTGCGGTCGTGCATCGAGACCACGACCCGCAGGTCGGTGAGGCCCGTGTGGGCTCTCTCCTGCTCGACCATGGCTTGCGGGATGACGCCGATGACTTCGCCTCCGCAAGCGAGCGCGGCATCGGCGATCACGCCCATCAAGCCCAACCTGCCGCCTCCGTACACGACCCCGATCCTGCGCTCGGCCAGCAACTCACCCAACGCGCGGGCTGCATCGGCATAAGCGGATCGCGCGCCTGTGCTAGAACCGCAGAAGACGCAGATCCTGGCGGGGGTCATCGGAATTCAATGTATCAGGAAGCAAACGTCGCGCGCCGATTGGTATTTTGGAAAGGATGACCCAAGCGGAGCGGGCTTATTACAATCAGCGCGCGCCGGAATATGACGATTGGTGGTTGGGCCGAGGGCTGTTCGCCGAGCGCGAGCGGCCCGGCTGGCACGAGGAGGTCGCAGCGCTCCAAGCTGCTCTGCGCACGCTGCCGCCGCGCAAGACGCTGGATGTGGCCTGTGGCACGGGTTTCTTGACTCGGCACCTGCCGGGCCGGATCGTGGCCTGCGATCAGAGCACGGAAATGCTTCTGGTGGCGCACACGCGGCTGCCCGGGAGCTTGTTTATCCAAGCCGACGCGTTTCGGTTGCCGTTTCGCTCCGGAGCATTTGATTGCGTGGCAAGCGGTCATTTCTATGGACACCTGCAGGGTTCGGCGCGAGAGCGGTTCCTTGCCGAAGCGCGTCGCGTCGCTCCACGGCTCCTGGTCATCGATGCGGCCTGGCGCGACGAAGTACCGCCGGAATCGATGCAGGAGCGCAAGCTCAATGACGGCTCGCGCCACACCGTCTTCAAACGATATTTCACGCCGGAGCAATTACGTACGGAGCTCGGGGGCGGGACGGTGCTGCACGCCGGCCGCTGGTTCGTGGCCGTGCTCACGCACTGGTAAGATCGCAGTGTGTCCGCTTCGCAAACCTGGGATCCCGTATCCTACGCCTCCAACGCCCGCTTTGTTTCCGAACTCGGGGCGCCGGTAGTCGAGCTGTTGGCGCCCAAAGCGGGTGAGCGCATCCTCGATCTTGGGTGCGGGGATGGAGCGTTAACGAAAAAGTTGGCCGATCTAGGTTGTGAGGTGGTTGCCATCGATTCCAGCCCGCAACAAATCGAAGCCGCGCAGAAACTCGGTCTGGACGCGCGGTTGATGAACGCCGACGAGTTGCCGTTCCGTGAGGAATTCGACGCCGTCTTCAGCAATGCGGTACTGCACTGGATCCAGAATGCCGACCCGATGCTTCGCGCTGTATCTCGCGCGCTTAGGCCGGGAGGGCGGTTCGTCGCGGAATGCGGCGGGTATGGATGCGTCGACAAGATCCGCACCGCTCTCGTCCGGGCCCTGGAGCGACGAGGGCTGAACGGAGAAGCGCGCGTTCCCTGGTACTTTCCGACACCCGGCGACTACGCGACGCGTTTGGAGCGCGTCGGGTTCCGCGTCGATAGCATTGCGCTGATCCCTCGCCCGACCCCTCTGCCCGGCGACCTGATCGGCTGGCTGGAGACCTTTGCACAGAGTTTCTTTCAAGGGCTTTCTGACGGCGATCGTGCGGAATACCTGCGCGAGGTCCGGGGCCGGTTGGAACCGCAACTGCGCGACAGCTCCGGAACCTGGGTCGCCGATTATGTGCGTTTACGATTTGCGGCGACGAAGGCGGCTGCATCGGACTAGAGCCGACTCACCCTTTCCCTTCCAGCAAATCCTGCAACCTGGTATACCCCGCGCGGCTCACCGGCAACTGCGCGCCGTCGGTTAACACCACTACGCGGCTGTCCTTCGTATAAGGCTCGATCTTCACCACGCGCTCCAGGTTGACCAGATACGACCGGTGTATGCGCACAAAGCGTGCGGGGTCGAGAGCGCTTTCCAGACTCGAAATCGTTTGCTGTTTCAGGAACTGTTTCCCCCCGCTGTGCAGCGCGACATAGTCGTCTTGCGCTTCGGCGTAGTCGAGCTTGGCGATAGGGATGATGTGCACGCGGGTGCCATCGCGCACGGCCAGGCGCTCCAGGTATTCCGAGGGCGGGCGTGCCGCGGATGCCAGTTCCAGCGCTGGGGGCAGAGGCTTGCCGATACGGTCGTGGGCTTGCCGGATCGCCGTGGCCAGACGGCTGGCGCTCACGGGTTTTAACAGGTAATCGACGGCGTGCACCTCAAACGCGCGCATGGCGTATTGGTCATAAGCCGTAACGAAGATCACGGCCGGGCCGGGATTGAGCAGCTCCAGCACCTCGAATCCATCGAGCTTGGGCATCTGGATGTCGAGGAACAGCAGATCGGGCGCCATTTCGGAAACGGCTTTGACGGCTTCGAATCCATTGGCGCACTCGGCAATCACTTCGATTTCCGGGTGCGCGCGAAGCAACTCGCGCAGCGCGTGGCGTGCCAACTCCTCATCGTCCACCACGATGGCCCGCAGCCTGTTTTCGGGCGAACTCATAAGGCCTCGGTCTCGGCAGGGATGGCAATTTCGACTTCGAAGCGGTCGTCCGCGGTGCGCACGTGCAGAGCGCCGATCGAGCCGTAACGCATCTGGATGCGATTGCGGACGTTGGCGAGGCCAAGCCCATTGCGGTGGGAACGCACAGAATCGGGATCGTACGAATTGGCCACCACAATCACCAGCCGGTCGCCTTCGATCCGTGCCTCCAGGCGGATGACGCCTCCTTCGAGCAGATTGCCGATGCCGTGGCCGACGGCGTTCTCCACCAGCGGCTGCAGCAGCAATGGAGGAACGAACAAAGACAGGCACTCCGGCGCAATCGCTTCCTCCACGCACAGGCGCGCTCCGAAGCGAACCTTTTCCACGGCCAGAAATGAGCGGATCAAGGAAAGTTCCTCTTCGAGTGGAATGGCCGCCTTTTCACCGAGGCCGAGGGTGGTTCGCAGAAACTCGGAAAGCAGGATGCACATCTCGCGTGCCCTGGATGGGTCCACGCTGGTCAGCGCGCTGATGGAGTTGAGACTGTTGAACAGGAAATGCGGGTTCACCTGCGCCTTGAGCGCTTTTAATTCCGCATCGCGCGCCAGCACGCGCGCCTCATCCTCGCGCTTCTCGGCTTGCCGCGAGGCTTCGAATGCGACCAACGCATAGTGCAATACCACTGACAGCAGGTACAACAGTACGCCAGCACCCAGTAAGAGCGGCACTTGCGCCCGGAAACGTGTGTAGAAGCCAGAGAAATAGCGCGCCTGGCCCAGCAGGTACGCCAATCCGGCGCCCAGCGCGGTCCACACGATACTGAGCAGAAGCGCGGCCGTGAGATGGGCGACGAGCGCGCGCGGCACGACATCCATACCCTCGATCGGTATGGCTGCCACCGGGTACCAGGCGGCCAGGCAAAACAACGCGTAGATTACGCACAGCGGCGCCACCAGGGATAGGGTTTCGAGCCAGCCCGTATGACCCGCCGTCATGAGCAGGGCTTCGAGTAGGACGCCGATCACGACCCAGACGAGAAGGTAAATCACCAACCGTTCGCGTCTGGCAAGGATCGGATGCATGCGGGATCAGTTCTTCACTTCCACGCCGCCGAAAATGGCTGCGCCGACGATGAAGAGAGTCTTGGTTCCGGGGCCTCTTTGGGGATGCCGGGTGCGGTCGGAATAGCCGCCAAAAATGGGCACGCCGCGCATCACCAGATCCCAATTGTGCGGAATGTGAATTTCGGCGCCGCCGAATACCACAGCGATATGGAGGTATGCTGAGTCGCCCGTGATTTCAGCCTGGGTCAAATCGACCTGGTACCCGCCGAAAACGGCCGAAAGACGGCCGCCCTCAAACTCTCCGACATGACTTCGGTCTCCGCCGCCGAACACGGCCGCTTCGTTCATCACCGAAGCTTTTTCCCAATAGCCGGGTTGGAAAAAAGGCGTGCCACGCAAATGGCCTCTGCGATGGACTCTGAACCGGTGTCCTGTCATCGAACGGATGGGCTGGCCGGTGATGACGGCCCAAAGCAGGTTGATACCACCTCCAATCATCGCCAGGGGCCAGAAGATGGACCAGAATTCGACGTTCACATAGCCCAGACTCCGAAGCAGCAAAATGACTCCGCCCAGCGCGATCGTGCCGCCCCAAATCCGCGAAGAAGGGTCGGGCTGCGCCGCAATCACCGCCCCGAGTAGAATCACACCAGTCGGCCAAAACCGGAAAAGGTAGGCTGCCTCAACGATTCCCATGTGATCCAGCAGCAGAAGCACCCCGGCGGCGACCAGCAAAAGGCTGACCACCACACCCGGCGTATTGCGGCTGTTCCGCTGGGGATCGGGACTAGAAGTTTGCGGATCCATAGCGATTCTCCCCATTATCGGAACGCGGCCGGCCCAAATGGCGGGCGCGCCCGAATATCTGGGCAATGCCAAGGGCGATCAGAGCTACCGGCCAATATCGAGTAATATCGCCCAGCAGATGCATCTGTCCCAGCAGCAGAAACGAGCCGATCACGACGAGCAGAACACCCGCGAAGATTCCGGCATTTCGCAATTCACCACGGCAAGCCATTGTTTTCTCCTTCTCCAAAAGCTTCCTTCCGAGTCTTAAGGTAGCCCGGGTGCACCGAAGTGTCCCTCGATTTTCGGCGGAAAACGGCCATTTACCGGTGAATGACGAGTGGGGGCCGGCGGGGGCGCCGGGCAGAATCACCGCAGAGACACGGAGACGCAGAGAAAGCAAGGCTCATTGGGGGCGCATGGAGTTTGAGGGTTTTCGGTGCTCCATGAGATTGGCGCGCAGAGGAGGCAAAGGGAACAAGTGCTGGAACGGGTCGTCGCGTCACCTTAGGAGTTTCTTTGCGAACCGGCGCCGAGAGCTTTGTCGAGCGCTTCTTCCCTCCGCCTCCGGTGAAAACTGGCCGACTTCACAGGCCGGGAGGCCTGTGCCACGCGGCTATCCCGCTGTTCCGCCGAACTCCAGTACCAGCACGGTGATGTCGTCGGACGGTAGCGCCCCTTCGGAGAAGGCCGCCACGGCTTCCTGAATGGCGTCGTGGATGGCGGAGCAGGATTCGGCAGCGTGCGCGACGAGCAACTCGTTCAGGCGCTTTCTTCCGAAGAACTCGCCTTGCGTGTTTTGGGATTCCGTGACGCCATCGCTGTAGATCACCAGCTTGTCGCCATTGAACAGAGTCGCGTCCGCCAACGTGAATTCTGCCCCCTCCATCAGACCGACCGGCATTCCAGTGGCGTCCAATGCTGACAGCCTTCCGGACGGCCGCAACAGGACCGCGGGACAGTGTGCAGCGTTGATGTATTGGAACTGGCCGTAGGAGTGGAGCAGGCAGTGGAACACCGTGGCATATTTCTCGCCCCCGGTGCGATCGTAGAGGAACTGATTCAGCCGTTCCATGCGCGGCTTCAGTGTTTCCGGCTCGTCCGTAGCGGTAATTAGTGCCCCCTGTAGCAGCGAAGCGAGTAGAGCCGAACTTACGCCCTTGCCGGATACATCGGCTACCACTGCCGACCAGCAGCGCGGATTGACTTCGGTGACATCGAAGTAGTCGCCGCCTACTTCGCGGCAAGCCAGGCTGCTGCCACAGGCCTTGAGCCAGCCTTGGAGCGGCAGCGCTTTGGGCAGCAGGCTTTGCTGGATGGTGCGCGCCAGTTGCAGTTCTTCCTGCATTTGCTGCTTGGCGCGCTCCTCTTCGAGCAGGCGGGCATTCTCAAGCACAGTGGAGGCTTCGATGGCGAGCGTCTGCAGCAGCTCGCGATTTCCACCCGCCAGGTCCGCGGCCGCCAGACGCGAATCCATGTAGAGCACACCCACGGTTTCGCTCCCGGTGGAAAGCATGCTGGTGACTTCGCCCTGTCCCGTGCGGATGCGGACCAGGGGAACGCAGGTGACGCTGCGTAGTTCCAGATCGGCGATGCTGCTCTGCGGGCCGGTCGCCGTGCTAGCCGTGCCCGCAGTGCCAATAGGATCGAAATTCATGGAGAGCAGATCGCGGCGGTGCTCGAGAGCGCGGCGAATCACTTCGCGCGGCACGCGCAGATCGGTCTGCTGCAGGTGGCGTCCATCGCGGTGACGCGCCACCCGTGTCTCCAAGCCGCCATCGTTGCGCAGCAGCAGAAACCCGCGCTCGGCGCCGGTGATCGCGAGCGCCGTGTCCACTACGGAAACCAGGACGTCGTCAATCGAAAAGGAGCTTTGCAGCGTGCGGGCCAAATCGAGGATGGCACGCAGCTTGGCCAGGTTTCCGCCCATGCCGGGCACCGGAGCTGACCTCTCCGAAGCTCCCACCTGATCCATAATCCGCTTCAACTCGGCGCCATCCAGCGCGAAGACGAGCTGGAACGAGTCCTGCGCTCCGAATTCAATGCGGTCGGAGTTGTGGAGCGGCTCTCTCTGAATACGCTTGCCGTTTAGAAACGTGCCATGGCGGCTGCCGGCATCCTCGATGACATAGCCCCCATTCTCCGCGAGAATCCGCGCATGCGCCCGCGACACGCGGCTATCGCGAATGACCAGGTGATTCTCCGGCTGGCGGCCAATGGAAAATGGAAGCGGGGTGACGGACACGCGGCTGCGGTGACCGTTGGGATCGGTGACAATCAGCGACGCCGGCTCCGGGCCGGAAGCAGCCGTTCCGGTCGACTCCATTGTCAGGCGTGCTGCGGGGTGGCGCGCCGGCGCCCTTTGACTTTCGCGGGAATCTGGCGCAACTCTTCGATTTCGCGCGCGCGCAGGGCCTGGCAATGGGCGCAATATCCGCCAACCTCTGTGCGCGTGAGCAGAATCTCGAACCCGAAATGGGTTTCGATCTGTTTCCGCAGCTTCTGCAGGGGGTCACCGAAAAATTCTTCCACCTTGCCGCAACGCAGGCAGATGACGTGGGCGTGTTCCTGTTTCAGGCGGGTCTCGTAATAATGCTGGTCGCCGCCATAGTGCATCAGGTCCAGTTCATCCACCAGGCCGCCGGCTTTGAGCATCTTCAGAGTGCGATAGACCGTTACGCGGTTGAGCTTGGGGTCGCGTTCCTTAGCCATCTGGAAGAGGCGTTCGACGTCGAGATGTTCGCCGGTCTTGTCGATCAGCTCGAGTAGGATCTGCCGCTGGCGAGTGAGGCGGACGCCCCGCTCTTTCAACGATCCTTGCATGGAGTCGAGGGCCATAGAGAAACTCCATTTGATTCTAACAGTCCCAGTAGGGCAACGCCACGCACTGTCGAAAAGGTGCGGTTCCATGCAGTTGGCCAGGAAGTGCCGGGCGTACTGGCCGTTGTCCCGCCCGACGGCGGCGGCACGAGGAACGTGATCGCCATTGAGGTGCTTACAGCAACAGCCGTTGAACGGTCCAATAAATTGCAGTAAGCGCGATGAGGGCCGAAGCTGGCACAACGATCCGGCTGCGGTACCAAATGCGATCGGCGCAATGCCAGCCGACAACGACGAAAGCCGCAGCAATTACCGAAAGTTGACCCGCTTCGACACCGAGGTTGAAAGTCACTAATGCGGTAAGAAATTCCGAGCGTCGTAGCCCGAGTTCGCGCAGGGCTCCCGCAAAGCCCAGCCCGTGCAGTAGACCGAATGCAAATACCAGAGCGACGCGCCACGATTTGAGCTCTGAAAGAAATACGTTTTCCAGAGCGACATATGCGATGGAAATGGCGATCATCGGCTCCACAATCCTGGGTGACACCGTCACCACCCCGTACGTACTCAACCCGAGAGTGATGGAGTGAGCGACGGTGAACGCGCTCACTTGTAACAAAACCGACCGGGCGCGGCCGCTCAGGAGAAAGATGCCTAGCACGAACAGTATATGATCCAGACCGTTCGGAAGGATGTGCGTATAACCTAGAGCGAGATAGCGCCAGGCCGTGAGGAGCCGGCTTATTGGTTTTGGCGCCGCCGCCAGAATAATGGGTTTGCTGCCATCGCCGCCTTCGAGCCACTGGATCGACGGATTTTCCGATGCAGTTGTTCTCACGGACAGGGCATACGAGGCGAATGTCCAGGCGTATTTCCAGGTGAAGTTGCGGGCGGATGCAGGGATCTCGCCTGTCAATCGGATGGTTGCGACTGTGGCCGACGTGGAGTCGACCGGAGGGACCACCGAATAGGAGATTCGCGGCGAGACTTCCACACCATCGAACATGACCGCCACGCGGCGGCGGAACTGCTGATCGAAGCCGATGAGCAGCGCTTGGACGACTGCCGGACTGGTATCGGCGGGTAGCGGGCGGCCGTTTGTGGCTTCGAGCTTCTCCAACAGTGCGACGGCATCGGTAACAATTTCTATCTTGTATGGCTGATCCGCACGAAAGACTGCAGAGACACGGGATGTGCCGATCTCATGCGCTCGAATGGAGGTGCTCGAAACCAGGACGGCCATCGCGCCGGCAAAAAGGAACGTCCGCATATTAATCGGCTGCTTCCGCTACAACGGTGCGCATTTCGAAGGTCAGCGATGCCCAAAAACTCGCCCACTGGGCATTGCTGCCCGCTGGAGCAGGAATCATGTGAACCGCTTTCACGAGCCACATCCCGCCCGGCCGCAAATGAAACCGTACGCGTCCATCGCCATCGGTGCGAGCGGCTTGCTTCTCGGAAGGATTCAGACGGTTTATGGCAACTACCAGCGCGCCCGGGAGGGGGCGCTTCTCGTAAGTCAAGCGAACGGGAAAGTCTTGTCCGGGGCGCATCGTGTAGGGATTCCGTTCAGCGACCAATTCGAGCGTGAATCCCAGTGGTCTGTCGCCTTCCACCGCAGGTAACGATCCAGAAAGCACCAAGCTTTTGGCGCAGCGCGAGAACATCTCATGGGCAGAAGCGCCGGTTTCGTTGCGGTGGGCGCGCAATTGAATGATCGCATCGAGACCTTCGTCTTTCAGATACTGATTGAACTTTTCGGGCGTCAATTCGACTGTGCTCGGGTTGCTGTGATAGCCGATCACGTGCAGGCCTCGGCTCGCTACGCGCAGAAGGCCGGCGGGGTCGGCGCCGTCGCGGCCGATTACCGGCCTGCGCCCGTCGGCATCTTCGACGATGAAGTCTCTGATGAGCGCTGGGTCGCGGGGCAGAGGGTCGCCGAGCAGGTCTTGGCCGACTCGCAGCCGCACGCTGAGGATCCGGCCGGTCTCCGTGGAAAAGGACGATGGCTCGATCCACATGTCGTGCGGAAATAGAGGCGCGCACAAAACGATCGCGGCGAATGCAGCGGAAAGGCGAATCATAGGTTGCATGGCTGTCTCGGTAAAGTGCGAGGGCAGACGACACCAAACGATCATCTGCCCTACGCGGTTGGTACTACTGTCCTGGGATGGGAATGTTCGGTACGGTCGGAACGTTCACGCCGCCATGGCCTTGCAGCAGGCCCTGATGAGCAGGTGCGAGGAACGGGAACCGGTCGAGGTAATCCTTGTCATTTACTTCGACGCCCTTTGCCAGGCCGGCATTCGGGTCGCCTGCCACGATCAGGCTGATCAACACACTGTTGACGTTCACCTGATTGCGATTCGGGGCTGTGCCGCCACCCATGCGGCGGCCGTTGGGAAACATGGAATCGATCGCAGCGTCCAGCGTGATGACGTCAGCCGTGAAGCCATCTTCCACGGGGATCGGCCTGCCTAAATTGATGGCGCTGATGATATCGAACCGTGGGCCTCTGAGCGTCGCAACGCCAGAATCCGGAACGCCCAGGGCTTTATAGATTCCAAGAGCGTCGGCATCGCGCACCAGCACGGGGTACAAAATGTCATTCCCGAAATTGGTTACATCGTGCAACGGAGGGGTGTGCAGGTAGAGTGTCTGGCGCTGCGTGCCGACCAGGCCGGCGTCGAACAGCGGCATGGCATTGCGGCCCACTTGCACGTAGTCTCCCGATCCGCGGAGGCCCGTGATGATGTTGGTTGGATCCACGATTTGCGTTTGTTGCCGGCTGATGACTGCCCACACGCGCAACAGACTATCGGTTGAATCCGCATTGAGCACCCCATTGTGCGGGATTCCGTGCGGAAATAAGTCTTGCATAGGGATTTCCATGGCGATTGAAAAAACGTTGAATCCAGTAAACACGTCTTTCCCGGGGGGCCGGCGCGCGCCCGGAATTCCGCCCAAATCGTCGGTGTTCAGGTTGACCAGATCGAAGATCCCCTTCTCATCGAGTTGGTACGGGTCGTCAAACTGACCGGCGATGATTCGTCCGCCGTTGGCGAGCGGTTGAATATACTTATCGACGAAAGGCTGATCGTAGAGGCCTACTTCGCGACTGGTCGGATCTCCAGAGTCATAGCCCTTGAACGGACCGAGGCCATAGATCAGGCGATCGGTCTGCGGTCCGTGATTGTTCGGCAGGACCGGCACATTCGTGGCCAGAACGGTGGTACGAGACGCTTCGTCGACCGAGTCATCAGACGGGTTTAGGCCATCGTTGCCAAAAATCCGCTTGACGGTCATCGTTTCTGTCCCGCCGGTGAGTTGCCACAGGATCTCGTTGCCGCCCCCGATTTTGTCGGCGGCAGTGGGAGGATTCGCCGGCTTAAGCGTATTCGTGAACTCGACACGGTAGACGATGGTGTTGTGGAGATTCGCCCCGTGGGCAACGTGAAATTCGTAGCGATAGCCGTTGCACGCACGCAAGCCTTGATTCCCCTGACCCGGCTCGTGGAGCGGGTAGAAATCCATGATCAAGTAGAGTCTGTCGTGTGATGTGTTGGACACCCATGCGTAGGTGTCGGTATTGTCGGCGCAGGGTTCATTGAGGATCGCGAGCGCCTCGCGATGGCTGGACGCCTGCATAGTGATTCCCGCCCCCAGGAACAAAGCCCCCGCAATTAATCCGTTGTAAATTCGCTTCATGCTCTCTTTCTCCTGTTTGTGGACCGATATGGCCCTGGCTTCGATCGAAGTGATATTGGATATACGAGGGTGGCGCCGAATCGGATTGGGGCCAGTTGCTAATTTTGCTGGCACGGCAATCGCGGGGAGATTGCGATCCGCGTCCTATCGCTTTCTGAACGAAAATGCGGAGTTCGCAGCGGCCTGTGAAGATGGCCGGGCTACCAAACCCAAGAACCGCTTGCTACGCGCGCGGCTCGGAAACGCGGCAATCGAGTTCACAGCAGTTACCGAGCCACGACCGTAGGGAGCGGAGGCCCGGCGGGCGGTCCAGACGCAATGCACAGCCAACGCGACGCGCACTGGAAAGGGTACACCCCCACACAATTGGACGGGGAGTTCGGTCCAGGCCGTGCTGATTAGTCGATTATGAAACGACTACTACTCGTGGCGCTTGTCGGCGTGGGATCAGCCTTCGCCATAGATTTTTCTGTGGGAATCAATATCGGCCCGCCTCCGCCTCCGCGCGTGCTTGCCGTTCATCCGCCCGCCCCAGGACCGGACTATGTGTGGGTTGACGGCTACTGGTATCCGGTGAACGGCCGTTACGTTTGGCATGCAGGCTATTGGAGCCGTCCACCATATCCGGGCGCCGTGTGGGTGGTCCCCCACCATGAAGGCGGGCACTGGTTCCAAGGTTATTGGGAAGGCGGACGGGGCCGTGTTGCGCACGAACATAAATGGGACCGCGAGCGAGAACGCGATTATAACCGCTTCCACGACGAGCACGACCGCCATTGAGCGGGGCTTAGCGCCGGCAGGTTTCTCCCATCGGGAATCGTTTACCCTGAGAGAACGCCTGTATGTTTCGAAAAGTTCTGATTGCCAATCGCGGCGAGATTGCGGTCCGCGTCATCCGCACTCTCCGCGAGATGGGTATCACCAGCGTCGCGGTATACTCCGACGCCGACCGCACCTCACTGCACGTGCGCATGGCGGACGAAGCGGAGCACGTTGGGCCTTCCGCGTCCGCCGAAAGCTACCTGCGGATGGACCGGATACTGGACGCGGCCCGTAAACATGGCGCCGAGGCGATTCACCCGGGCTACGGGTTTCTGAGCGAGAATGCAGATTTTGCAGCGGCCTGTGAAGACGCGGGGATTGTCTTCATCGGTCCACCAGCAGTGGCCATCCGCGCTTTAGGATCGAAGACCGAAGCGCGCCGCCATGCGGTCACGGCGGGAACCGCGGTTGTTCCCGGCACGGAAGGATCGGTCGGCCTGGATGGCGCCCACGCCTTCGCGCGTGCTCACGGCTATCCGATTTTGCTCAAGGCGGTGGCCGGTGGCGGCGGCAAAGGAATGCGTGGCGTCGCGCGTGAGGAGGAACTCGACGCGGCATTCCGCGAGGCCGCAAGCGAAGCAGAGCGCGCTTTTGGCAATCCCGAAATCTATGTTGAGAAGCTCATCGAGCGGCCGCGCCACATCGAAATCCAACTGATCGGTGATCGCCACGGCAACATGGTGCATCTGGGAGAGCGCGAGTGCTCGATCCAGCGCCGGCATCAGAAGGTGGTGGAGGAATCGCCATCACCACTGGTGGCTGAATATCCGGAAATGCGGCGCGCTATGGGCGACGCGGCCATCCGGGCGGCCAAGGCAGCCGGATATTACAACGCGGGAACCGTGGAGTTCCTGGTCGATCAAAACCGCAATTTCTACTTCCTGGAAGTGAACACGCGGCTGCAGGTGGAGCACCCGGTGACCGAACTCGTCACCGGCCTCGACCTGGTCCGGCTGCAGGTGCAGATTGCCGCCGGCGGGCGCCTGCCGTTTTCGCAGGATCAGATTACATGGCGCGGGTCGGCGATCGAATGCCGCATCTATGCGGAGGACCCGTACAACGGCTTCCTTCCATTTCCAGGTAAACTCACGCGGCTGCGCCGCCCGTTGGGCCCGGGAATTCGTTTGGATGCATGCGTGTATCCGGGCTGGACGGTGCCACTCGAGTACGATCCGCTGCTGGCCAAGCTGGTAGTGTGGAGCGCTGGGCGCGAGGAGTCGATTGCCCGCATGATCCGCGCTTTAGGTGAATACGACGTGGGGGGCATTCGAACCAACGTGGGGTTCTTTCGGCAGATTTTCGAAACCGCGGAGTTTCGCGAAGGCCTTCTGCACACGGGCTTCATTGATGAATTTCTGGCCCGCCATAAGCCGCCCTCGGCGCTGCCGGATCGAGCGGCGGTTGCTGCGCTGGCTGCGGCTCTCGATCACATGGCGCGCGGGACCAAACAGCCACAAGCGGGCGCCCACGGAACAAGTTCCTGGCTGGCATCCGGCCGCCAGGAGTGGCTGCGGTGAAGCTGACTCTGGTGATCAACGGGAGCGAAGTCGAGACCGAAATTCTGGCCACCCCTCCCGCGTGCCGGTTTCGATTCGACGGACAGGAGCACGCGGCCGACGTGGAGATTCCAGAGCCGGGCATTTATTCGGTGTTGCTGGATGGCCGCAGCTATGACGCCAGCGTAGAACGCACGGAACGTCAATTGATTGTCACGGTGGAAGGGTGCCGATTTGAAATTGAGGTGCGCGATCCGCGCCGGTGGACGCGCGGCTCCGGCGGCGCCGATCGCCAGGGACAGGAAACACTGACCGCGCCAATGCCCGGAAAAGTCGTGCGCATTTTGGCCGCCCCCGGAGATGCTGTGGGGCCAGGACAGGGCATCGTGGTGGTCGAAGCCATGAAAATGCAGAATGAGATCCAGGCGTCACGCTTGGGGCGAGTAGTGGCAATCCACGTTCGAGAAGGAGCCACCGTGACGGCAGGCGAAGCCCTAGCCACGATCGGGTGAGGGCGAGTTACGCCGCGCTATTGCTCCCGACCGCGCGCCGCGGGCGATCGTACTGCCTGCGCGCTGAGGCTACTACGCGTTCGACCTCCTCGCGCTGGAACGGCTGCGGCAATACGTCGTAGCCGCCACAATTCAGAACCTCCGACCACAGCCGTTCGTCGGCCGTTCGACACGTGACGATCAACTGTGGCTGAGGTTGCCGGCTGCGCAGCATATCGAGCACTCTCTTCCAATTCCACCGGCCCACTTCCCGGCTGGCAATGACCACTTGTACGGCGTGCCGGTCCATGCATTCCGCCGCCCGGCGCCGGTCGGGTGCTTCCAAAAGAGTCCATCCCGCTTCGCGAAAGATCTCGTGCAATAGTACGCGGGCTTCTTCGTGTTGGCCCACCAAAAGAGCACAAACAGAGTATTCGCTAGTCGTTTTCATCGCCGATTGGAGGCTCCTTATGCGGGTCGGAACAGATGCAGCGAAACCGATGTCGCTCGCCCAAGCTTAATCGTTCCGTGCTGTTCCATACAACGGGTAAGTGCATGTTAACTATTCGATATCCAGCAATAAGCACTTTGGTTACCATACCGAGGTTGGTGTTTGCGCCTTGAATCAATCACTTTCGCCGCCAGAGTGCACGCAGCGGAAAATTGCGCAGGCACTTTTTTCTAGAACGTTGTTCGTGCCGATTGTATTTGCATGCGGAACACCGGAGTTTTAGAATCCTAGCCGGAGGTGAGGAATGGCCTTCAACGAGGTCCCTCGCGGAAGCGAGACCATCTTGCTGGTGGAACCGGATCCCGAAACGCGCAAGCTCGCAGCTTTCATGCTTGCCAAGCAAGGCTATACGGTCCTCGAAGCGCGCAACACGGCGGAAGCCTTCCAGCACTATCAGGAATCGGGAACACAAGTGGACCTTTTGCTCACCGAAGTTTTTCGGTCCGACGTGAACGGTCCGGAACTGGCGCGAGTCCTGGAGGCCAAAGATCCCGGTCTGCCGGTGGTTTATCTTTCCGACACGGAGAACCGCCGCTTGACGCGCCGGATCGAGACGCGCACAAAGGCAGTGCTTTTGCGGCCCTTCACCATGCGTCTGCTGGCGGACAAGGTCCGGCGAGTGCTCGATGGCAGCCGCCGCACGATGGCGGCGGGTGCGTAGAAAAACTAATCTCGGAACTCGACGCAGCGCGCAAACCGGACGGCCGGATTTTCCTGCAACTCCGCCAAGACTTGCTCCGACACGGGCTCATCGGTAGTCACCAGCGCGAGCGCTTCGAGCGGCTCGCCAGGATGTAGCGGGGCATCCCTGCGGCCGAGCGAGAAGTTGGCTATGTTTACGCGATTCCGTCCTAAGACTGTCCCCACATGGCCGATCACCCCCGGCACGTCCTGGTTCTTCATGAAGGTCAGGTGTCCGGCCAGCGCTGCATCGCACTGGATGCCATCGGCTTGGATCAGGCGCGGCTTGTCGAAAACAATGGCGCCTTCGACCGAGGTGATTCCCCGATCGGTCTCCACCTCGAGACGAACGCTATCGGCATTCCCGGCGCGTTGCTCGTGGCGCTCGGCCACGTTCCAGCCGCGCTGTTCGGCGATCTGCGCCGCGTTCACCAGGTTGGCGCGATGGGAAGTGGAGCGCGCCAGCACCCCAGCCAGTCCGGCGCTGCGCAGCAGATTGGTATTGCTGTCCGCAAGCTTGCCGAAATACACCAGGCGAACAGTAGCCGGATTGCCGGCAGCCAGATGCGCCGCCAGATTCCCCAGCCGTTCGGCGAGTGCCACGTAAGGCCCGAGGGCGCGATATTGCTCGCGGCTCATGGTGGGCATGTTCACGGCGTTGATGGCGACGCCGCTTTTGAGATACTCCACGACCTGCTCGGCGATGCGGACGCCCACGATTTCCTGCGCTTCTTCGGTGGACCCTCCGATGTGCGGGGTAGCGACTACGGTTTCCCCGGCGAAGAGCGGATAGCCCGCCGGCGGCGGCTCGGTTCCGTATACATCGATAGCCGCGCCGGCTATTTTTCCTGATGCCACGGCTTCCTGAAGCGCGGCTTCATCCACCAATTCGCCGCGCGCGCAGTTGACGATGCGGACGCCCTTCTTCATTTGACGGAAGGCCTCGTGGGACAGCATGCCTTGCGTTTCCGGCGTAGCGGCCACATGCAGAGTGATGTAATCGCTCTCGGCATAAAGCCGCGGCAGATCCACCAGTTCGGCCTCGAGATCGCGTGCCAGTTTTGGTGTTACATAAGGATCGTGCGCCAGAATGCCCATTTCGAAGGCGCGCGCCCGCTTCACCACTTCACGGCCGATGCTGCCCAGGCCCACCACGCCGAGAATCTTGCCGCGCAGTTCGTTGCCCATGAACTTTTTCTTTTCCCACTTGCCGGCGCGCGTGGAATGGTCGGCCTGAGAAATGTGGCGGGCCATAGCCAGCATCAGCGCGAAGGTGTGCTCGGCCACGGACACAGCGTTGCCGCCGGGAGTATTCATGACCAGCACGCCCGCTTCGGTGGCGGCGTCCAGATCCACGTTGTCTACACCTACACCGGCACGGCCGATCACGCGTAGTTTCGGCGCCTGGTCGAGCACGGCTTTACCCACCTGAACTGCACTGCGCACCAGCAACGCGTCGGCATCGGCCAGGTACTTCGCATATTCCTTGGGATTGGAAACGATCGTCTTCCATCCCGGCTGGGATTGAAACAACTCGATCCCGGCCGGCGCGAGAGGCTCGGCAATCAAAATGTTCATAGAGATTCTCGGATTTTTCACAGCTGAGCGCGGTCCACCACGACCATATACAAGCGCGCTCGGCGCCTCAGCGGTGTAAACATATCCACGTTAGGCGTTAACGGGTTGTTTCACCGCGGCCTGTTCGTAAATCTCCTCGACCGCGGCCACGCCGGTCCCGTACTTCACCGGGAATCCATTCGCGTTCAGAATGATTTCGAGGCCGGCGATGACGGCGAACAGATCCGCGAAATCAAAGTAACCGAGGTGCGCGATGCGGAAGATCTGCCCCTTCATGGAGCCCTGCCCGTTGGCGATCACGGCGCCGAAGCGGTTGCGGAATTCCTTGACGATGATACCGGAATCCATGCCGGCCGGCGCTTTGACAGCAGTGGCGGAAGCGGCCGGCGAGTCAGGCGCAAACAGTTCGAGGCCCATGCGGACCACCGCCGCGCGCGTGGCATGAGCCAGCATCTGCGCATTTTCGATCAGCTTCGGCATGCCCAGTTGCTTGATATACCGCAATGCTTCCGCTAACGCCAAGATGAGCGAAGTGGCGGGTGTCCAGCTCGATTCACCAGCATCGCCGCTCTTCTTCTCTTTCTTGAGGTTGAAGTAATAGTGCGGCAGCGTGGCAGTCTCCGTGAACCTCCACGCCTTGGGGCTGATCGAGAGAAACGCCAATCCCGGCGGGATCATGAACGCCTTTTGCGAGCCGCCAATCAGCACGTCGATGCCCCAGGCGTCGATATCGAGCGGCATGGTGCCGAGGCCTGTAATCGCGTCAACGACAAAAATTGCATTGGTTTTGCCAACGGCCGCGGCCATGGCGCGAACATCGTGCGCCGCGCCCGTGGAGGTCTCGGAAGCCTGGACAAAAACGCCCTTGGTGCCGGGCTGCATCGTCAAAGCAGCCTCCACCTCGGCGGCTGATACCACTTTTCCGTAGGGAACGGAGAGCACGGTCGCATCGAGCCCGTAGGCTTTTGCGATCTCGGCCCAACGCTCGCCGAACTTCCCTGCCGAGCAGACAACCACCTTGTCGCCCTTGGAGAACAGATTCGACACGGAAGCGTCCATGGCTCCGGTACCCGAGGCGGCGAACATCAACAGATCATTTGAGGTCCCCAGAACTTCCTTGAGATCGGCCAGGCAGGACCGGTACGCCTTGCGGAAATCTTCCGTGCGGTGATGAATATCCGACGCCATCATGGCATGCAAGGCCGGCGGATATAAAGGCGTAGGGCCCGGTGTCAATAAACGTTGTTTTCGAATGTGCATGTCGGGATCTATGTTTTAGAATAACAGACGTTATGGCCTTAATCGATCAGGTGCAGCAGGATATGGTGGCGGCCATGAAGAGCCGCGATGAAGCCCGCCTCAGCGCGCTTCGCATGATCAAAGCCGCTTTGATGAAGCAGAAGGTGGACTCGCCCAAACCGCTCGATGAGGCGGCGGAAATGCAGGTGCTGAAATCGCTCATGAAGCAGCGCACGGACGCCGCCGAGATGTTCCGCAAAGGCGGCCGCGAAGAGCAAGCCGCCAAGGAAGAAGCGGAGCGTGTGCTGATTGAAACCTATTTGCCGGCAGGCGCCAGCGAAGCGGAGATCGAAGCCGCGGTTGCGGCCGCCCTCAGTGAAACCGCCGTCACGTCGCTCAAGCAGATGGGCGTGGTGATGAAAGCGGCGCAGGCTAAGCTGGCCGGCAAGTCAGTGGACGGAAAAGCGCTCAGCGAAAAGGTGAGGGCGCGGCTTAGTTGACGCGCAAAAGCGAGCGCCGGCGCCAATACGCGCCCAACAAAAGCAGCACGGGCACCAGCCAAACGAGGCCGGCCGGCTCGGGCACGTTCTGGTAGGTCAAGGATGCGTTGAAGCAATCGGCCGAAGACCAGTCAATTGTGTAGGCTTGGTTGGGGTTGAAGAAGTTCGAGGCCGAAGTTACGGTGAAGGTCTCGGTAATTTTATACTCCGCGCAATCCGTCGCGTTCACACCCGAACCGTGCGTCGTGCCGTAGCACGTCCCTCCTCCAGGAGGCGTATTCACGCTGACAAGCAACGATCCTACATCCACCTTCGTGCCGCCTTCGGCCAAAATCACCGGACCGGCCGCAGGGTTGCCGTGTTGTGAGTCCAGAACGCCCGAGGTGGAGCTGGTCACTTCATACACGTTGCCCGCAACATAGCCGTCGCCATTTGGGCCGATATAATCCGGCGAATAATCGATGTGGCCCGTCGACAGAACGATACCAAAGGTATTGTTGCCTTGCTGGATTAGGAAGTCCGACATGAAGAATGGCGTGCTCCCCGGGCAAGGATTGGAGCCAGACTGGACGATCCCGCCGCCATCACAAAACACCGGTAATGAAGTATCGCCCGCGATGCTGCCATGGTTGGCCTTGCTGGTTTCGAAGGTGTTTATTCCATAGTTCGTAAGGATCGTGAGGGTCCACGTGCCTACGACGCCCCCGCCGGCTGGCCCGGCGAGATTGAAGCTTTGATCGGCATAACTCAATGGGTCGCCGAAAACGTCATCGCCCACTTTGCCGAAGTTAGGGTCCGTAACGGAGATATCGATATTACCAAAGCACAATGCGGCTGTTGCGGCCAGCAGAAACGGTAATCTCGACAGTCTCCACATGTAGTTTTCGCCCCGGCTTCGATCATCTCCCCAAACTGTCATGAGAGCAATAGTTCTTGCGCCACGAAGGTGCTTCGGAGTAATGGAAAAAATCGAAGTTTAGTTGGGGTACGTTGGCTCAAATTCGAGCCCGTCTTACGAGGCAGCTCCCTTAATCATTGTGCTAGTAAGACTTCATTGACGTAGGACTTATTCGATAAAATAGAAAACGATTTTCGGTCTAAGCGCAACAGCGCACTTAGTACCGGTATAAGAGCGATAGATAGCTAGTAAAGAAGCCGTGATTAGTGCGCCGTCCGGTATATACTCGGCGCGATGAGTTAACCTAAAATGGATTCCTGGACCGAGGGGAGAGAGCTGGCTGGTAATCAAGCCAGCCCAGGCGAGGACACTATGACGAAGATCTTTTGGAGAGCCGCAAGCACGCTTCTTACTTTAGCGAGCATCGCGCATCCGCTGTTTTCGGATACGCCTGACGATGCGTTCCAGGTGAGCTATGCGGCGAACCTGGCCGTAGGTTTCTCAAACATCAATATAACGAACGCAGGCAGTGTGAATGGTTATGAACCAACTGGGGACATCTGCGTCAACATCTATGTTTTCGCCGAAGATCAGCAGATGATCTCCTGTTGCTCATGCAATCTGACACCGAACCACTTACAAACTGTTTCCGTGACGGATCTGATCAGCAACACGCTGACTCCCGGCGCACCCTCGGGGATTACGGTGGGCTTGCTGGCCACCGAGAACCCGACCGGGGGGGCCTGTGATGCCGGCGCCATAGATCACGCTAACTTGGCCGCGGGTATGCGAGCGTGGGGCACGGTAATTCACGCAGCGCCGGGCGGCGGCTATAGCGTAACTGAGAACCACTTCCTTCCGGCGCAATTGGGTAACTCCGACGAACTCGACAAGCTGGGTAGGTATTGCGGATATATCGAAGCGGACGGCAGTTACTACGGTATCTGCAAGTCGTGCAGCCCTGGTGCCGCTGGCGCCGCGAAACAGTAGGAGCAGCCTCGCGAAGGCTGTCAGGGTCGTTGGGTCGTTGGTTAGGTCCGGCTGGACCCGAACCAGCGGCCCCTGCGTTGTGGCAGGCGCGATCGGCGCCCTCCAAAATTCGATACCTCCGCCAGTGAGTCAAGAAGGGCTGGGCGTCCGCCCGAGTTGAACCCTTCCCTGCCAGCAGTTCTTCGTGGTGGCTTCATTTACGTGTCCGGCGTCGCCAATCGCTCGTCAGGGCGTTATACGCTAGGACGAGATGCCAGAGCCGACGCGGAAGCCCCGGCGCGGAGAGCGCACGCTCATCTCGATTCATGGCATGTGGAGTAAGGGGGAGTGGCAGGAATGGTGCCGGGGAGTCTTTGATCCGCATCTTCATTACGAGCCGTTTCATTACAGCCAATTCCGAGGCTAGGCAGTAGCGTTCCTGTTTCTCGCCATGGAGTGGCTCGCCATTGGCACGGGCGTCACTGGCATCGTGATTCTCTGGCATGGAGGCTGGCTGACCGCTCATTTACAGCTGACCGCTCTTTTACACTGGGCGCTTGCCGTATTATTAGGCCTTGGCCTCTTCCTGATCGCCAGCCTTCTCGCGGATCTCCGCCGGGACCGCGTCGTCAAGGACTCGTCAACTTTGTCGACAAAGCCGTTGGGTTTGGCTTGCCGGCCACTTCCTGGCGCACAGCCTCGGATCGTTTATCATGGGCCGCATGTTGCGCCGCTATGCCGAGGCCAAGGGTGAAAAGCTGGTCTTCTTTGGCTGTGTCCTGCGGCCGGATTTCGATTGGGGAGCCGTTCGCGATCAGTTCCAGGTGGTCCGAAACGAGCTTGGCGCCAAAGACTGGGTCTCTCTGATATCGGGATTGCTCGCTCCGTTTATTCACGAGATGGGTCCGGGCGGGAGACGAGGTTTTCGAAGACCTCCGGAGTACGTTCTGACCCTGAGCCAGCAAATGGGCGGTGGCCCATGGAGGCAGTGTGACTGCGCGGTCTGCGTTGGCAAGGCGAACTTTCCCGTGCTCAACATCAAGGGACTTCATCCGGCATACCGATCTGACGGCCGTCACCCTTCGCGCCCGCAAGCGCTAGCTCCCATATTTCTGGGACATTCCACCCGATCGGTTCGAGAGTTTTGTCAACCTTTGCGAAACTTGCGATCGCATGGAGGAAGAGGGCAACCCGGATCTCTCCGGTAAGATCGACGAACTGTTGGCGGGCTGCTGGTACTGGACCCACGGTTCCCTTCACGACTTCCTTGCGCGAATTCTCAGAGAATTGCGCGTGCAGCCTGACGACGAAAACGTGCGGTCGCTGGCGACGGACCTGTTTCTCACCATCGCCGAATCCAACCGCTCTTGAGGATACTGACGTACAGCGGCTCCTGTTTCCGCTGCACGCTATCCGGTTCTGTGCCAAACGCGCAATCAAAGGAACCCGGTGACTTCCGATAGCGCCTCTGCCGCGTTTGCGCGAATCCGCTCCGCGATACACGGCCTCCCAATCAGCCTCGAGCGCCGGTCCCTGGCCTTCGCCGGGCAGTCTGGCCGATCGTGGTAGCGCAAGCGTCCCGCCGCGGACCTTCGCAATTCGCCCCCGATATCGTCCAGTCCGCGCTTCTGTCCATCCTCGAGCGGCCGGACTTGATCGCTCTTTTGGCCACGCTCGAGGAATTCCTGGCTTACGCTTCCAGGGTCGTCGCGAACCGGGCGATCGACAATGTTCGGCGGCTGCTCCGTACCCAGCAGTGGGACCCGCAAACACTAGACCTCCCGACCCGCATGGTGATCTGCCTGACCCGCTTCTCGCCTCCGCCCTCCGCCGCCTGAGTTCGATCTGTTACGAATGTTTTACGTGGAAGGGAGAACATACGCCGAAATTGCCGCCCTCTGCAAGACCGACGAACGCGCGATTAAGACCCGTATGTTTGAGTTGCAGAAGGAGTTAAGTCGGCTGAGGGGAGAAAAACCGGCCTGAACCAATAAAAAAGAAGTTGGAGAAAACCCTGCTGTTGCGTTTTCAGGTTAGAGGCATCATGTCGACTAAACCTCAGCCAGACAGGGAAAAGACGGTCAGCCAACGACGTGCAGACTTCAAGGCTGATCTGTACCAGGACGCAGCTTCCACAGATTATGCCGCTTGCCTGTCGGCAGATGAGATTCTGGCGTTGCAGTCCGGTTTGGACGTGGACCCCGAGGCTCTGGATCATCTGGCTGGGTGTGAGGTTTGTGCGGCCCTTCGGAGGGCTGTGGAGGTCGATAGCGCTCGTCTCCAACAATTCATGGATAGGGCCCGTGAAAGCCGCCTGGCAGCGCCGCAAACCGCCAAACTAACCCCCGCGCCTCTGGACTGGCGAGCAGCTGCCACAGCGTTTACGTTCATCGCTTCAGCCGCGATGGTTTTGGTAGCAGTGCCTACTCTCCGAACACCTGGCAAACAGGGGCCTAATCCGATCGTTCTCGCCGACCAACCCGTCCACTTCGATATCGCCGTCAATCCCGAATCCGCCAACAAAGAAAACCAGGTGACGGTCAAAGACTACGCCCAGCAGATCGCGACCGCGCTGGTGCTCGCCAAGTCCAAGATCAGTGTGCCGCCCAACTCTTCCGTTCAAGAAGCCGCCGAAGCATCCACCAAAGCGCATGACATCATTCACCAGTGGGTCGTCACGGGCGAGCAGCCGTCGTCTGCCGAAGGTATCCAGGCTTTTAAGGATGATACCGGAAGCCAAAGTTACGAGCTGATGCTACCGGGAAAGGTGGTTGCGCGGGTACCTCACAAAGCCTGGATTGACGGGATGTCCACCAAGGATGAAGTTCTCCATTATGATGGGGCCAAAGTCAACTTGAATCAGCCTCAGACGCTTAAGGACGGCTCGACGTTTACTCTGACGGTTAAGGGAGGTGCATGACCCTTAGAGGGACCTCAAGGATTAAACAGGTTGCGTGCTGGCTGAACACTTGGTAGGCCCGGCTGGACTCGAACCAGCGACCCCCTGCTTAGAAGGCAGGTGCTCTATCCACCTGAGCTACGGGCCCTCGACTCTACCCGAGTGTAGCGCAGGCTCAGAACCAGCGGCTCATGATAACCTTTTGCTCAGTGTAGAAGGCAATGGCATCCTTCCCGTGTGCGTGTAAATCGCCAAAGAAGGAACTCTTCCAGCCGGCAAACGGGAAGAACGCCATGGGCGCGGCAACGCCCACGTTGATCCCCACCATACCGACCTCGATCCGCGAGGAATACTCGCGCGCGGACTTGCCATCGCCCGTAAAAATGGACGTGGCGTTGCCGAAGGGCGAGCGGTTCACCAGCTGAATTGCCTCGTCGAGCGTCTTGACTCGAATCACCGAAAGTACGGGCCCAAAAATCTCTTCGCGCGCGATGGTCATTTCGGGTGTCACGCGGTCGAAGATGGTCGGCCCCAGAAAGAAGCCGCCGCTGGCGCCTCGGAATTCGCGGCCATCGCAGATCGGTTCGGCGCCTTCGGCAACACCCTTTTCGATGTAGCCGGCAACTTTTCGGCAGTGATCGGATGTGACCAGCGGCCCCATTTCCATGCCGGTTTTCGAGCCATCGCCCACAGCCAGCGCCTTGGTGCGCATTACCAGGCGTTCCAGCAACGGACCGGCGGCATCGCCCACCGGAACCAGCACGCTTCCCGCCAGACAGCGCTCGCCGGCGGCGCCGAACGCCGAGCCGATGATCGCCTCTACCGTTTTAGCTATGTCGGCATCGGGCATGACCACCAGGTGGTTCTTGGCACCGCCGAGCGCCTGCACACGCTTGCCTTGGGCGGCGGCAGTGGTGTAGATGTACCTGGCCACCGGCGTGGATCCAACGAACGAGACGGCACGGACCAGAGGATGATGCAGCAACCCATCCACAGCGCCCTTCGCACCATGCACCAGGTTCAGCACGCCCGCGGGCAGGCCGGCTTCGTGGAGCAGTTCGATGGCTCGAGTCGGCGTTAGTGGGACCTTTTCGGATGGCTTCAGCACGAACGCATTGCCGCAGGCGATGGCGAATGGGTACATCCACATCGGCACCATGGCCGGGAAATTGAACGGGGTGATGCCCGCGCAAACACCGATGGGCTGCCGGATGGTCTTGCAATCGATGTCCCGCGCCACATCGTTGAGCGAGTCGCCCATCATCAGGCTCGGCATGCCGCAAGCCACTTCGACCATCTGGATGCCACGGCGCACCTCGGCTCGTGCGTCTTCGAGCGTCTTTCCGTTCTCGCGAGTAAGCGTGCCGGCGAGGTCTTCTACGTGCTTTTCGAGCAGCGACTTGTAGCGATATAGCACCTGGACGCGCTCTACCACCGGCACCTCGCGCCACTTCAAAAAGGCCGCGTGCGCGCTCTGAACCGCGCGATCGATGTCGGTCTCTTCGGCAAAAAGCACCTCGGCAATGGCGGCACCCGTGGCTGGATTGGTAATCGCGGCCGTGGTGCGGCCGTGCGGTTTCTCCCAAGCGCCATCGATATAAAACGAAGCGGTACCAACCGTGGAATCAGCAGCGATCATGCCTCTCCTCCCGACTGAATGTCTTACACCAGAGTACTCGTTCTATTTGGATGCCAAAACACTACACGCCGCGAAGCTGCGGTCGAGCAGACCGAGGAACTGGTCCACATCCGCGCGCCCTACGTTCATGGGAGGGGAAATGCGCAGCACGTTGCCGTACATGCCGCCCTTGCCGATCAGCAAGCCGTTTTGGCGCGCGGCGTCCATGACCATTGCGGTTTCGGTGGCGGCCGGAACTTTCGTCTCACGATCCTGCACCAGTTCGACTGCCTGCAACAGTCCCATGCCGCGGACCTCGCCGATCAGTTCGTGCTTCTGTTTGAGGTCCTCCAGGCCAGCGCGCAGGTACCCTCCCGTTTGCGTGCAGTTCGCCAGCAGGTTCTGCTCTTCGATGAAATCGATTACGGCCTTGGCTGCGGTAGCCGTTACCGGGTTGCCGCCGAATGTCGAGATGGTCAGCTTGGTCACTGAATCCGCGACTTCTGGTTTTGCCACCGTAAGCCCGATGGGGCTGCCGTTGGCCAGCCCTTTGGCCGCGGTCATGATGTCGGGCGTCACGCCGTATTGCTCAATACCGAACCACTTCCCGCCGGTGCGGCCCCAGCCGGTCTGCACTTCATCGCTGATGAAGATGCCGCCGTGGTTGCGCACGATGCGCTCCACAATCTGAAAATACTCTTTCGGCGGTGTGATGAATCCGCCGGCGCCCTGAATCGGCTCGGCGATGAATCCGGCGATCGGGCCACTCGTGGTGGTGCGGATCAGTTCTTCGACATCCTGGGCGCACTTCACTTCACAGGACGGATACGTAAGCCCGAAGGGACAGCGGTAGCAGTAGGCGTTGTGCGCGTGCACGATGCCGGCCTGCGGTTGGCCTATACGCCACGTCCCCTGGCCGGAAAGCGTCATGGCCATGGCGGATCGGCCGTGATACGAGTGGCGCAGCGCCACGATTTCGGTATTGCCGGTGTAGCAGCGCGCCGTCAAGATGGCGGTCTCGTTCGCTTCCGTACCGCTATTGGTGAAGAACGATTTCGTCAGCCGGCCGCCCGGCGTCACCGAGGCGATTTTCTTGGCCAGCGCCGCCTGCGGCTCGTTCGCGTACAACGTGGAAATGTGTTGGAGGGTATCGACCTGACGGTGGATCTTGGCATTCACCGTATCGTTGCAGTGCCCTACGCTAACGGTGACGATGCCGGCGTAGAAGTCCAAATACTGGTTGCCATCGGCATCCCAGACATACTGGTCTTTCGCGCGCGCGATGACCAGCGGTTCCTGGAAGTAGTGAAACACCGAGGGGAACAGAAATTCCCGATTCGCCAGAATGATCTCATCTTTGGTCATGAACGGTCGCCTCGTGTAAACCGCCGTTTGGCGGGAGCATTCACCAGACCAGGATTACATCTGGGATGCTCCCATGGCAATTGGCCCAGGCGAGAAGGCCGGCGACTACTCCACCCCAAACGCCAGCAGCACATTCCCCGGCATGCCGTTTTGACGCGCGTAGCCTGAATTGACGTATACCATCCCGTTCACCACCACCGCCCCCGGCCCGTCGATGGAGCCGCCGTGGCCCTTGACACCGTTCACTGTTTCGAACTCGCGCGCGGTGTCGAAGTCCCAGAGGATCGCGCCATCTTCGGCGGAATAGGCGCGCATGTGGCCATCCACGGAGCCGGAGAAAATCACTCCTGGTCCAACGGCTGTTATGGCGGCCGGCTGTGCAGGGCTGCATCCCGGCTTGGGCGGATCGCAGGTGTGCGGCGCCGGCGTCCGCCAAACCTGGCTGCCGTCATCAATGCGTAGAGCCGTGAGCCCGCCGCCCTGCTGCGGGTCGAGTGTGGCCGTGCGGAGATCGGCAAGTTCGTGATCCTTCACCGGAGTGCGGACGATATCCGAAACAGCCGCGTAGATCTTGCGGCCGTCGGTGGCCATGCCCCATTGCACGCCGCCGTTGGTGCTGCCCTTTCCGACGCGTGCCAGCCACACCGTCTCTCCGCCATGATCGGGGTCGAGCGCGTAGACGACACCGGATTTCTGGCCGGCAATCAACAAGTCGCGGCCATCCAAATTCACCAGCATCGCGGAAGAACCGAAGTCGTAATCGGGGCCGCACATGGGAACGCGGGTGGCGCATCCGCCGCTGAAAATGTCGTCGGCCAATAGTTGGCGCGACCAAACGATGTGTCCGTTTTCGAGATCGAGCGCCACTACGGCATCACTCGTCTCGGTGGCCGGCGCGGAGTAGTTGTCGCCCGTAGCTACGTATAGCAGCTTGCGTTTCGAATCAATCGTAGGCGCCGACCAGATTCCCGCGCCCGACGGCCCCCAATTGGCCACGCCTGTGCTGGTCTTTCCAGTCTCCTTAGGTGTGCCGACCATATACGTTTTCCACACTTGGGCGCCGTCGCGAATGCGCAGCGCCACGACGCTGCCCCGGGCTGTGCAGCAGGGGTAGTCGGCTTTGAGCGCGCGGTTTTCCTCCCACGACGCTACGGGCACGTACACAACGCCATCCTGCGCTACGGGGGCGCCGGTGAGCCGCGCCGCGTCGTGTTCGTCCACGTGCTTCTTCCACTGCAAACGGCCGCTGCCGGCATCGAGAGCATAGAACCATCCGTTCTGATCGCCGAACAGAAGCGTGCGGTTTCCGCGGTTGGGCACCGCCAGAATCGACGTGCGTACTGGTCCGGTGCCGTCGAACGTCCAGTGGATGCAGCCGGTACCGGCGTCGAGTGCGTACACCACACCTCCCGCGCTGCCGGTGAATAGATTGCCATCCAGAATCGTGGGTTGATCGAACGCAGTCGTGTCGCCATCAAAGGCGAACGCCCATTTGAGCTTCAGCCGGTGCACACCATCGAGCGTCAACCCGGCGGCTTCGGCAGCCTGGAAGCGGCTGTTTGCTTCGTCGGGACTCCAGCCGTTCCACTGAACTTTGGGCGTGGCCGCAACCCGCACCGTGCGATCGGCGCAGAAAGCGTTCGGCGGAAACGCGACCGCTGCTCCCGGCGTACCCAGGTACGACGCCACCGCTTCCCGCTCTCCGCGGCTCATCGGGTACGCGATCGCAATCATGACCCCAAAATCCAACGTCCGCAGAATCCGCGCGGCTGGCAGTTTCTGGAGCAACTCGCGTCGCGGAATGCGCGGGTTGTCTTGATCGTGGCAGCCGGCGCAGCGCTGCTTATAGACGGCTTCGCCGGAAACGGCAGTGGCTGCGGTCACCAACCCCGGCACGAAGCAGAGCAAAGCTAAGAGTGTTTTTAGTCTCACAGACTGAGAGAGTATACTCCATTGAGGAAACTCATGACACGACGAACGGCTCTTCTCGGCGCGCTGCTTTTGGCAGCAGTGGCCCTTGCTCCCGCTCAAGACCGCTGCGCTGGCGCACGCGATCTGCGCCTGGTCAACGGCAAGATCGTCACCATGGATCAGCGGAACTCCACGGTTTCGGAACTGACCATCCAAGACGGCCGCTTTGAGACGGTCGGGAAGGGCGGCAAGCCTGGCCCATGCACCAAAACGATCGACCTCCACGGGCGTACCGCCGTTCCCGGGCTGATCGACAACCACAACCACATCGTCTTGCTGGGTCTGCGGCCGGGCCACGATACGCGCCTCGAAACCGCGGGATCGATCGAAGAGGTGCAGGGCGCATTCCGCGCGCGAGCGAAGAATGTTCCGCCGGGCGAGTTCCTCACGGCCATGGGCGGATGGAGCCCTTCGCAGTTCGCTGAAAAGCGCCTGCCGACCCTTTCCGAGCTGGATGCCGCAGCGCCCGATCACCCCGTGATCGTATATCAAGCCTTCACAGGTCCCGCCGCTACCAATACCAAAGGCAAAGCCTTCTTCACGGCCAAGGGCATCGCCGTAAGTGATACGGGCGCCATTGCGGCCAACGCACCCTCGGTGGCCGCGCTGGATGCTCTGCGCGCCGCACAAACCTTAGAAGACCAAAAGCGCGGGACGCGCGACGCCCTGGCCTATTCGGCCCGCATGGGTGTCACTACCAGCGTGGACATGGGAGCATTCGTGATCCCCGGCTTGCCGGATATCCAGGACTCCTTCACGTTTGACACGCTGGCCAGCGCCGATCCCTTCCGCATGTACGATGCCGTGCTGGCCGTGCGCAAAGAACAGAAACTGGCAACGCGCCTGCGCATTTTCTTTCTCAGCATGGATACGCAGCCGGACATTCCCATGCTGAAGGAGCGCATGCTGAACAACTTCTCGGGCTTTGGCGACGACATGCTGCGCGTTTCGGGAATCGGCGAGTTTGCCACCGTTTGGCCGCTATTCGGCCAGGTGACCCCGCCCGCCAACTATACGACCGCGCTCCAACTCATCGCCAGGCAGGGCTGGGCCTATCAGCAGCACAGCCTCTCGCTTGCGGAAGACCAGCTTGTCGCGAACACCTTCGAAACGGTGAATGCGGCCACGCCGATTGCCAGCCTGCACTGGTCCATCGCGCATGTGCCGCGCATCGATCAAGCCACCGTGAACCGGTTCAAAGCCTTAGGCGCGGGCATTGCGGTTCATCCCTTCGCGTATCTCAATCCGCAAGCCGGCGGGCCCCCGCTGCGCATGATTCTCGATAGCGGAATCCACGTGGGGGCAGGCTCCGACTCGGCCCAGATCTCCACGCTCGATCCCTGGCTGATGATCTATTACATGGTGACCGGGAAAAACGCCTCAGGAGCGATGGCCAACGACAAGCAGCAAATCACACGCATGGAAGCGCTGCGCTTATACACGGCAGCCAACGGCTGGTTCTTCCACGAAGAAGACCGGCTGGGATCGATCGAGCCCGGAAAGTTGGGCGACGTGGTGGTGCTGAGCGACGACTTTCTCGACCCCAGGAAGGTCTCCGATGAAGGAATCAAAAAACTGCACTCGGTGCTGACGGTGGTGGATGGCAAGGTTGTCTACGACGGTCTCGGCCAGTGACGCCTGATCCTGCCAGGTTACGCGGTTTCGCCGTTCGCTATACCGCTGCGTGGTGTAGCCAGAATGCCGCAAGTGTGGCGGTCTTTTTCTCACCCAGTGGCTCGCTCACGATCAACGCCGGTGCTCCGGCAATAGGACGCGATGCCATTAGGGAAGTGGCTCAATCCTTCATGACCGCGTTTCCCGATATGCGGGTGATCATGGATGAGATCCTCACGCGGGAGCACGTGTCCGTGTACCACTGGACTTTGGTTGGCACCAATAGCGGGCCCGGCGGGACGGGCCAACGCGTTCGCATCAGCGGATTCGAGGAATGGAAGATTGGTGCGGACGGTCTCATTGCCGAGTCGCAGGGCCACTTTGACGCGGCCGAATATCAGCGTCAACTCGAACGTGGCGTGACCACCCCGCAGTTCCTCGATGAACACGCTGTGCGCGAGCGGCTACGCATGCCGGAGCTGATCGATGCCATGGAACGTGCGCTGGTTGAATTTTCCACTGGACGAGTCCAGCAGCCAGTGCGCACTGTGTTCGCATTCGGCGCCGAGCGGTCGCTGTTTGGATTGATGCCTTCCTACGTGCCCTCGCTGCCCGCACTCGGCGCGAAACTTGTGACGGTGTGCCCCGGCAACGCGGCACGAGGCTTCGGCACGCACCAGGCCATGATCGTGATGCTCGACCCGGTAACGGGCGTGGCTGCAGCCATCCTCGATGGCCGTTACATTACCGAGGTTCGGACCGCCGCTGTTTCGGCGGTGTCGGCGCGGCTCTTAGCCCGCAAAGATGCGCGCGTGCTAGGCATTCTGGGGTCGGGAGTGCAAGCCCGCAGCCATTTGGAAGCACTCGGGCTGGTGCGGAATTTTCGCGAGGTGCGAGTCTGGAGTCCCAACGCGGGGCGTCTGCGGCAATTCGCCGCAGAAACGGGTGCGCGCGCTATGGAAAATGCCGAAGCCGCGGTGCGCGGAGCGGATGTAGTGGTGGCGGCAACAGCGTCGCCCACGCCCGTGATGCAAAGTGAATGGGTCGGTGACGGCGCCCACGTCATTGCCGTCGGAGCTTGCGTGCCGTCGCAACGGGAACTCGACCCGGCACTGGTCGCACGCGCCCGGCTGGTGGTCGATTCGCGTGCGGCAGCGCTTCAGGAAGCCGGCGACGTAATGATCGGGATCACAGAAGGACGTTGGACGGCGGACCACATCGCCGCAGAACTCGGGGAGTTACCCGCTCGAGCGAATGATCGTGAAGTCACGGTATTTAAGTCGTTGGGCCTGGCAGTGGAAGATCTGTTCGCAGCGCACCTGGTTTTGCATTCCGCCGCCCCGCCAAAGGCGGTTGCGCACCCTTAAGGGTTCACTATCTGATATGTCTCCTTGCTAACGCTTAACCCTGGTTATCGCCGGAAACCTATCACCCCACCGAAGTAAGCATTGCAGGCAAACCCAACGTGTCACATACTGAGTTCCTACATTGATCGCAACACGAAACGCCCATGGCTGGCGAAACCATTTTGATCGTCGATGACGTGCCCGTAAACCTGAAGCTGGCAGGCGCAATCCTGAAGCGCGAGGGGTACACCATCGAGTTCGCCGAGGATGGGCAACAGGCACTCGATATGCTCGAGACGCTGCACCCGGATCTCATCCTGTCCGACATTCAGATGCCCATAATCGACGGTTTCGAATTGGCCAGGCGCGTCCGTCAGGACGAACGTTTTCGCGATACCCCGATGGTTGCTCTCACCGCGCTGGCACTAAAGGCAGGCGAGGAGCGCGCGCGCGAGGCCGGATTCGACGGATACCTGACCAAGCCGATCGATACTCGCACCATGGGACTCCGCGTTCGTGAGTATCTCGACAAAAAGACCACAGAAGAGAAGTAGGGCCTCGATCGACGCACCGGCTATCGCGTCGTCAGCTTTTCCAGCGCATCCCGCAGTTCCGGCTTGCTGACTCCCTTGAACGGCGCCAGCCGCGCGAAGATTTCGGCAGCGGCCAGATGGAATTCTCCGGGCATCCCTGCCGATTCGAAGGTCGCGGCGATCTCTTTCATCTCGGCCACGAATCGCCAGGCTTTGGGTGCCGTGTGCTGAAGCGATCCGACCGCGGCTTCAAAGGTAGATCCGGTGCGCTCCCATTGCCGCTGGAGATCCCCGAGCACACCGAGTTCCTCGGCCGTTCCGAGCACGGCGGCCCGCAGTGCGGCGAGGCCCTTGGTATGCGCCGCGAAGCACATCTTCAGCGCCGAAGCCCGCCCGACACCGCCCGCCAGAACTTCCGGTTCGAGCGGCCCTCCCGAAAAACAGGCGGCCGCATCCTCGGCGTCCGGTCCTGAGAAATAGATCCACGTCTCGCCTCGTTTGGTTGCCGGTAACCCAATCACGCAGGCATCCACGAATCGGATCCCACGGGCCGCCATGCATTCGCCCATGCGCCGTGCGCGCTCCGGCGAAATGGCGTTGGCATCGATGTACAGCCCTTGGTACTCCGAGGCAGCCACGTCACTCGCTAAAGGTTCCGCGAACTCCGGCGGGCAAACACTCACGATCACTGGACAGAGTTCCACCAACCGCCGCAGGGTGCCAGCATCCGAAAGCCCGATGACCGACGCACGGCGGCACGTTTCCAAACTCCTGCCCTCCGAAGCCCAGTAGACTTCGCAGCCGCTGTTTTGGGCGGTTCTTGCAACCGCCACGCCCATCTCTCCCGGATGAAGCACGCCAATGTTTCGGTTGGACATCGAAGCTCCTTGCCGTCTCCTATGATAGTTTCTCCCGCCAACACTGCTCGAACCGTGATCGACACCACCAATCAGGGGGCGCGTTCTTCGCTGCAGGTCGGCCCGGGCGGCCAGTGGGCCGACAGAATCCAGGCCTGTGAAGCGTCCACGTTAGCCGATAATAGTTTCTTCCCCTCTATGCAAACTCAAAAGCGCTTAGACGCTAACAAACTGGTTGCGATCGACACGCACGTTCACATTGAATCGGATACCGCCAATGCCGCCGATGAGGCCGCGAAGAAGTATTTCGGCGAGACCGGCAAGCGGGCCACGCCGCAGGAACTAGCCGAATACTACCGCGCGCGCAACATTGGCTGCGTGGTGTTCTCCGTGGATGAGCGCCTCACCGGAAGGCCCCAGGTCCCCAACGACGAAGTGGCCGCGCTTGCGGCCGAGAACGCCGATATCATGCTGGCCTTCGCCAGTGTAGATCCCACACGCGGCGCCGAAGCCGTCAGCGAAGCCCGGCGCCTCATCCAACTCGGTGTGCGCGGGTTCAAGCTGCATCCGCCCTTGCAGCGGTTTCATGCCAACGATCCCATCGCCTACCCGTTTTATGAAGTGATCAACGAAGCGCGCCTGCCGGTGATTTTCCACACCGGCCACAGCGGGATCGGCACCGGCATGCCCGGTGGAGGCGGCGTCCGCCAGAAGTACGGCAACCCCATGGACATCGACGACGTGGCTGTCGATTTCCCGGACATGCCGATCATCATGGCGCATCCTTCGTTCCCCTGGCAGGACGAGGCACTCTCCGTTTGTCTCCACAAGCCGCAGGTCTACATCGACCTTTCCGGCTGGTCGCCCAAATACTTCTCACCGATCCTGATCCAGTACGCGAACACGCTACTGAAACACAAAATGCTGTTTGGATCGGATTACCCGCTGATCACTCCCGATCGCTGGATGGCCGACTTCGAGAAAATCGCCATCCGGGACGAGGTGCGGCCGCTCATCTTGAAGGAGAATGCGGTACGGTTGTTGCAGCTGGCGAGCTGAGGGGTGGGCGGCCGAGGCCGTCTACTCCTCTCCCAACTCCACCTCCAACGCCAACAACGCCGCCCCAAACGTTTTCCCCTGCGCATCCGTCCGCAGCGAAACGGTGCCCCCGCCTCCCAGGGCACGGTGAAGCAGAAAGTTCAGCGCGCTCAGGTTCGGCAATTCATACCGCTCCACCTCGCCCAGGACGAATCCGCCGAAGTGCTTCTTGACTCGCTCCGCAGTCACCTCGCGCACCAGCACCGGATAGTGCCGCTCCTCATACGCGATCACGCCGATGTTGCACGTGTCGCCTTTATCTCCGGAACGTGTGTGGGCGATGCGCGAAAGCGGAACCTTCATGCGGTCACCACCTCCACGCGCGTCTGGATCTCTTCGCGCGGCACCAGCGCGGACCAATACGCTATGATCTCGCGCACCGCGGGACGGCCTTCGCCGAATCCGGTGGCTCCCGGCGGGCCGTTCAGCACGAGCGGGATTAACTCGCGCGTGAAGCGATCCACGGCCTTGCGGTCCGGCCCGCGTACGCCGATGCGCACCTGTACCTCAGGCGGATCGGGATTCGGCGAAGCAGCGGGGCCGAGACAGGCGTTCACACCGAAGTATTCCGTGTAGATCTCATCGAAGGACAAGCCGATCTGGCGCAGACGGTCGCGCACAATGCGGTCGGCGGCTTCCGCCTTCTCGAGCGCCTGCGGCCACGAGTACACGAGCGTGCCGATGGCCTTCCACCCGGCGGCGTACGCAATGGAAAGCTTCAGTGTCGGCGGTCGCGAACCGCCGTGAATTCCGCTAACGCGGACCCGGTCCGGCCCGCAGTCCTCGAGGCGAATCGTGGTGAAGTCGGCCACGCAATCAGGGGTGATGTAGTTTCGCGGGTCGCCCAATTCGTATAGCAACTGCTCCTTGACTACATGGGTGTTGATGCGTCCACCCGCGGCCGCGTGCTTGGTCACCGTGAACGTGCCATCCGGCTCGGCTTCCACGATTGGATAGCCAATGCCCGCCATGTCAGGAATGGTCTGCCAGTCCACTTGGCAATTACCGCCCGTCGACTGCGCCCCGCATTCGATGATGTGCCCGGCGATCGTGCCGGCGGCAAGGCGGTCGAAGTCGTCCGGCCCCCAGCCAAACCAATGGACCATCGGCGCGAGGGTGAGTGCCGTGTCCGTAGAACGGCCGGCAACCACCACGTCGGCCCCTGTAGCCAACGCTTCGGCCAACGGGAACGCACCGATATAGGCGTTGGCGCTGAGAATCTGCGCGCGGATGCGGTCAATCGCCTCGCCCGTATCCATGTCGCGCATCTCGTACCCTTTGGCGCGAAACTCGTCCAGCCGCGCGAACACATCGTCGCCCAGTACCACGGCCACCTTCAGGCCTGGCGCCAGCCGCACCACTTCGCGCGCGCACGCCACCGGGTTCACGCCGCCGGCATTCGCAATCACCTTGATTCCGTTCTGGCGGATCCTTGCGGCAATGCGCGCCACCAGGGGCGGGAAATCGCGCGCGTAGCCCAGGTTCGCGCCGGCCTGCTTCTGCTTTTGCAGGATCGACATGGTGATCTCGGCTAGGTAATCGAGCGCAAGATAGTCGATCGGGCCCTGCTCGACCAGGCGCACCGGGGCTTCCAGCCAATCGCCCCAGAAGCCCTGGCCGTTGGCGATGCGGATCATGGGCGTGGCCCGGTTATTTCAGCTTGGAGAATTCGGTCGGGTCCATGAAGACGCGGTCGACCTTCTGCACGATCTTGCCGTTGGCTTCCGAATCGGCCGCGACTTTCTTCCACTCCGGATCGTCCTGGAATTCTTTCCAGTTCTTGTCGGCGGCTTCGCGGCTGGGATGCACCACGATGTAGATCAGGGTGTTTTTCGACCGCTCGTCTTCCGGCACCCAGTAGCCCACGCTCTCGATTCCGTGCTTCTTGAAAATGCGGATGGTGTTGTCGCGGAAGCGGGCTTTGAGCGCATCCAGCTTGCCTTCGTAGCAAGTGTAGGTGCGCAGTTCGTACACGCGGCCGCCCTCGCCGAACGCCATGGCGCCCAATAGCAGCAACAAGGGTAGTAATTTTCGCATCCCCCTAGTGTATGGGATTTTTGGGGTGGGAACGGGCCTGAGGACAAACGCCGCTCCGTTTAGCTCGCGGCTCGGAAACCTTCAGGAACCGAGTCTTTTCTCCAACTCGGTGACGCGCTTTTCTAATTCGGCGATTCGGGTATCGTGCTTCGCAGCTTGATCGTCGGCAGCCTCCGACCACTCAATTACCCGCGTCAGTTGGCGCGCACCTGCCGCGAGTTGCCCTCCGTGTCTGTGCAACCGCGCATCCTGACGGTCAAACCGTTGACGTAGGTCGTTAAGGCCTTGACGCAACTCATCGAAGCCTTGACGCATCTCGCGCTCGAGGCTCTCTTTGAAATCTACGATCAGGTTTTCAAGATGGCCGTTATCAGCCAAAGCGTTCCCCCTCGCTCCAGTATGACTGCTGGCCCCAGCGGGAGGCAATACGGGCCTGAGGTTTGTCTTAGCGCTGCGTTTTGCCCTGGCGATCCAGCTCGTGTTCGGCGATCACCTGCCGCAGCATGCCTTCGAGCTCGGCCACCCGGTGAGTAAGCTCTTCCAGGGCCTGCCCTTCCGGATCGGGCAGTTTGCCGTGTTCCAGGACGCCCTCGCCGTTGCGGGTGCGGACCACATGGCCGGGCACGCCCACCACCGTCGAATAGTCGGGAACGGGGTGGACCACTACAGAGCCTGCGCCAATCCGGACATGGTCGCCGATTTTGATGCTGCCCAGCACCTTGGCGCCGGTTCCCACCACCACGTTATTGCCGAGCGTGGGATGGCGTTTGCCGGTCTCGTTGCCGGTACCGCCCAGAGTCACGCCCTGGTACAGGAGGACATCGTCGCCGATTTCCGTCGTCTCGCCAATCACCACGCCCATGCCGTGATCGATGAAGAAACGCCGTCCGATGCGTGCACCGGGGTGAATTTCGATGCCCGTGAAAAACCGGCTGATCTGCGAAATCACGCGCGGCACCAGCGGTACGTGCCAGCGGTACAGCTTGTGCGCCAGCCGATGCGCCAGAATGGCATGGAAGCCCGGGTAACAGAGCAGAATTTCCACCACGCTCTTGGCCGCCGGATCTTCGCGGAAGATGGTGTCGAACTGTTCCCGGATGGTTCGAAACATAAGTCGTGCCCTTATATTGATGATCAGCGGAAACGGCGCGATTCGCCTGTACTTATGGTACTGGATTGGTACCGGATTCGGCAGCCAGGACTGGGCCAATCAGCTCTTCGCCAAGGCCCGCATGGCGGCTTCGCCGAGGCGAAACGTGGTCCATTCGTCAAGCACAATAGCGCCCAGCGATTTGTAAAAGGCGATCGCCGGCTGGTTCCAATCGATCACCAGCCAATCCAGGCGCGGGCAGCCGCGCTCCAGCGCAATCCGGCTCAATTCGCGCAACAAAGCCAGGCCGATTCCGCGGCGGCGCATTTCCGGCTTCACGTACAGGTCTTCCAAGTACATGCCCCGCCTCGCGCGCCAGGTGGAGAAGTTATGGAAGAACAGCGCCCATCCGGCCACCACACCCCCGCTCGAAGCAATCAAAGCTTCCGCGCCCGGATGAGGGCCGAATAGCGATTCGCGCAGCTGAGCTTCGGTGGCAGTCACCGCGCCTGGAGCGGCATTTTCATACTCCGCCAAGGCGCGAATCATCGAGAGGATTTCGGGAAGGTCCGCTTCGGTGGCGCGCCGGATTTCGACTTCCGGGGCCGGCATCACGTTACTACCTGGACTTCACGTTGTATTTGAACTTGTGCTTCTTGAATTTCTTCTGCTTGTACTTGGGTTTGAAATGCGTCGATTTCGGCTTGGCTTCCGCGACACCGGTTACGCCGCAAGCCAAAGCGACGGCCAGTGCGATAGTGCGAAGTTTCATGCTCTTCTATGGTACCCACTCGGGGGATACCCCATCAAGATAGCGAGTAGTTAACATTCGACCAAAATGTGGAGCGTCGCCGTACGCTGCCCGCTGGCTTACGGTTCCAGCGATGCCGTATAAGCCGCAATAGCTACCAGATCTTCGTCGCTCAGCTTTGCCACTACGGGCTTCATCAGCTCGGTCCACGTCCCCTTGCGGGTTCCGTGCTGCATGTCATACAACTGCCGAACCAGGTAGCTCGGCGAGCGGCCGGCCAACCCAGGCACCGGACCCAGTCCGCGTAGGTCGGTACCATGGCAGGTGCCGCACTGCTGCGTCTTCCCCGCGCCCGTGGTCACCAGCGCTTTGCCCTTTTTCAGGCTGCCCACCGGCGCATACACCGTGAACCCCGAATGCGGATTGCGCAGCACCTCGGTGCCTTCTGCATCGAGCGGAGTTTCAATGATGCGCTGGCCCAACGGCTCTTTCTCGTTACCTTCGAGAGTGAGGAACATGCCGCCGGCCAGGCGCGTCTTGGGGACCGTATCGGTCTCCACCACCTTCATCCACTGCGTCCACTTCATCGCGCCGAAATACTCGGCCGCCTGCCTGGTCTCATCTTCGCTCATGCCCTTGGCGATGGCGATCATCACGTTGGTATTGGCCTTGCGCGATTCAGCGCTATGCCTGTCGCCGTTGCGGAAGTCGGCCATCGTCTTGAGGAAGTACTCCACCGGAAGCCCGGCCACGCCTGCGTTCTCAGGCCTGCCTTTGCCATTGGGGTAATGGCAGAGGCTGCAGGCGCGCACATCCGGGCGCCGGCCATGCGCCACGACATCGGGCATCGTGGGGTGGTCGCCGGGGAACCAATCGGCGGGGCCGAAGGCGTCACGAATCTGCGGGATGGTGAAGGCCAGCGAGCTTCCCGGGAGATGCTTCGGGCTGCCGTCATCTGGCGCGGGCGTGTTCGGTGGAGGGCTGCCGGTGAGAGGCACCCCGTAAGCCCATGCCGGCGGTGCATCGGACGCAAAGGAAACGGAAGCGGTCAACACGAACGCCGCTGCCACGATCAGGTTTCTCATGCAAAACTCCTTGATGTTCCGGTTCTGTCTAGATTACTACTGCACAGCGCCGCGTGCGGCGGGGGGTGATTCGGATGCCGCTGATATAATCAAACACACCGCTTCCTCTGGTCGCGGCTCAGTGAGGCGGCATATTACTGAGCCGCAACCAGAGGGAGCGGTCTTCCTGGAGGACGAACCTCTTTTGCACAAGTTCCGAATGGCCTGTATATGCGCGGCTCTGGCGACAGGTACGGTGTGGGCGCAGCCACCCGCCCGCCCCACGCAGCCGCAGAATTTCGATAACGTCGAGCTCCATCTATTTCCCGTTCAGGGCAGCGTCTACATGATGGTCGGCGCCGGCGGCAACATGACAGTGCAGGTCGGTACCGATGGGGTTCTGCTGGTGGACACCATGTTCGAGCCCCTGGCCGCGCGCATCGCCGGCGAGATCAAGAAAATCTCGCCGCTGCCCATCCGCTTCATTATCGATACCCACGTGCACCCCGACCACATCGGGGGCAACGCCGCGCTCGCCAAAATGGGCGCACCCGGCGCAGCGCCCACCGATAACGGCGGCGCCACCATCATCGCTCATAGCAACGTGGTGAATCGCATGACCAAGCCCGCGGCGAAAGGCGAGACCCCCGGGGCCACGCCCGGGTTGCCCAACGACGAATATTTCACCCCGACCAAGGATTTCTACTTCAACGGCGAGCCGGTCTTCGTGATCCACGAGGCGCGCGCCCACACCGACGGCGATAGCATCGTCCTGTTCCGCCGCTCCGACGTCATCAGCACCGGCGACATCTTCACTCCCGAGCGCTACCCGTTCATCGACCTCGAACGCGGCGGCAGCGTCCAAGGCCTGATCGATGCGTTGAACGACATTCTGCATCTGACCGTCCCCGCGCGCTTGCAGGAGGGTGGCACGCGCGTAATCCCGGGACACGGGCGACTATGCGACGAGGCCGACGTGGTCGAGTACCGCGACATGATCACCATCATCCGCGACCGCATCCAGGATCTCATCAAGAAAGGCCAAACCCTGGAAGAGGTCAAAGCTGCCAAGCCGACTTTCGACTACGACACGCAATATGGCTCGGGAGATGCGCTGGTCGAAGCGGTTTACAAAAGCCTGAAGAATCCGCCGCCGGCAGGAGGGTCGAAGTGAGACCGTGGATACACACATGCATGTGGGGCAGACGGTCGCTTTTCGCCGTCTGCCGATCCCGCGGCACGCCGAAAGGCAGACCACAACGAGCGATGGTCTGCCCCACGATTCTCATCGCCACCTCACTTTTCGCGCAAGGTCCGCCGGGCCCGCCGCAACCCCCGAGAAGCGCCAAGGCTGCCGCGCCCGTCGATTTCACCGGCTATTGGGTTTCGCCCGTCATGGAAGACTGGCGCTGGCGCATGGTGACGCCGCTCAAGGGCGATTTCGCCAGCGTGCCGATCAATGGCGAAGCCTACAAAATTGGCATGGCCTGGGACCCGGCGAAGGATGAAGGCGCCGGCTTGGCCTGCAAAGCCTACGGCGCGCCCGCGCTCATGCGCATTCCGGGCCGCCTGCACATCACCTGGCAGGACGACAACACACTCAAGATCGAGGCCGACGCCGGCGCGCAGACGCGCCTGTTCCAGTTCAACGGGAAGGCCCCGGCCAATGCGCCCGCCAGCTGGCAGGGGTATTCGGAAGCCAATTGGGAGCGGCCACTGCGCGGGGAAGGCGACCCGCTCAACGGAGCGATCCCTATTTTTTCCACGCGAACGGGTGTGCGCGGAAAATCGCTCGAGGTCGTCACTACGCATTTGCGCGCCGGCTACCTCCGCAAGAACGGTGTTCCCTACAGCGAAGCCACCGAACTGGAGGAGTTCTACGACTACCACGCGGCGCCGAATGGCGACCCTTGGTTTACGGTGACCACGGTCGTACACGATCCGAAGTATTTGAGAGTGCCATTCATCACCAGCACCGATTTCAAGAAGCAGCGCGACGCCACGAATTGGAACCCGCAACCATGCTCGGCGAAGTAAGGAGACCCGTATTCATGAAAATCATTCCGGGAGCAACACTGGCACTCGCTGTAGCGCTAGCCGCGCCCGCGTGGGCGCAGATCGATTTCAGCGGCGAATGGTCCCCGGCTTATCACGAGGACGGTCCCGAGCGTCTGCCCGGCCCTGAACTCGGCGACTATATGGGCATCCCCATCAACGACAACGCCCGCTTGCGGGCCGATAGCTACGATGCCGACCGTATCTCGGTGGTTCCCGAATACGAGTGCCGGCCGCACTCGGCCGATTACGGAATGCGCGGTCTGGGCGATTTGCGGGTGACCCGCGAAATCAATCCCATCTCGCAGGAACTGGTTGCCTTTCATACCTACATGCCCGCCTGGGGCAGCGAGCGCACCGTCTATATGGACGGCCGCCCGCACCCGGCGCCCTACCTGCAACACACCTGGCAGGGCTTCTCCACCGGCGTATGGGATGGCAACACGCTGGTGATCACCACCACTCATCTCAAGGCCAACTATCTGCGGCGCAACGGCATTCCCAGCAGCGACAAACGCACGGTTACGGAATACTGGACGCGCCACCGCGACTATCTGACCGTGGTCACCTACGTAGACGATCCGGTGATTCTCACCGAACCTCTGGTGCGGAGCCAGAATTGGACGCTCGACCCGGGCCAGAAGACGCTGCGGTTTCTGTGTGAGTACCAGCCGGAAGTACCCGCTGCTCCGGGCGCTGTACCGAATCACCTTCCCGGCACGAACCCATTCCTGCACGAAGTGGCCGACTGGTATGGCCTGCCGTACGAAGCCACGCGCGGCGGCGCCAAGACCCTCTA
>DATJAK010000282.1:0-9045 GCA_035516375.1 Bryobacteraceae bacterium | reverse complement strand
CCCCTCCAGACGCCGGAAAGATCCGGTTTTCCGTCGGATGTGCGAGGCGCAGGCGCAGCCAGATTCGGCTTTCCATCCGGAGTGCGGGGGATGCCCGGGGCCGGATAATTCAGCCATTGAGCGTATAGGTTCGCAGATAGGAAGCACAGCGCGGCTGCACAGGCCCTTTGCCTCGACATGCATCTCAGTGTAACCCCTGCTAT
This sequence comes from Bryobacteraceae bacterium, assembly GCA_035516375.1. Classification (GTDB taxonomy): domain Bacteria; phylum Acidobacteriota; class Terriglobia; order Bryobacterales; family Bryobacteraceae; genus PSRJ01. The sequence goes on along the minus strand of DATJAK010000282.1, from coordinate 8,842 downwards.
AACGAACTGCTGATCAGTTTCTAATAGAAGACGCGGATTTCGGCGGGGTCGAGCTATTGCCGCCGATAATGGGCGAACCAGATTCCGGGTAGACTGGCGCGGTCGTAAATGCTCCCGTCGGGTTGAACCGCAGGGCGATTGCTGAGAGCGCGCCGTTAGCCGTGTAAAACTCAGCGAGACCGCGCTGACCGCTCGTGGCGGGGAACTGTTGCGGGAACGTGAACGCCATGTGTCCCAACGCCGGAATCGTGAGAGGGGTCTGCTGAGTAATCGATCCGGTCTGGGTCTGAATGGAGACCAGGACGGATTCGCTTGCGTTGGAAGGGTTCGCCAAAGCGATGCTCGTAACCAATTCCGAAGAATTGTCGAACGGCACCAGGACACGGGTCGTGCTGGCAGCGGCCGGCGCGGTTCCATCCTGGTCTGCCCGGCCTGGAACGCGCTCGGTGAAGATGGCATAGCAAACCACGCCCGCCGGCGCCTGAAGTTGCGCCCATCCGACAGCGGTAGAGGACGCCGTTCCGAGTGTGTGGAGAAACAGAGTGGCGCCCGGCGCGAGCGTGAAGTTCTGGGTGGAAACAGTTTCGAGAAAAGCTAGATTCCAGGCTTCAGTCGCTCCGCCAGAAGTTTCCTGATAGAAACTGAAGCTCGCCGTGGCCGAAGTGGTGGTGGTATTGGCCACCACGAGAGTGGTTTGCCACGCGCCGCCATCGGCGATCTGAGGAATGATAGAGGTTTCGGTCGATTGAGCAGCTAAAGGCGAAACTGCCAGAGCAAAACCAGCCAGCCAGGAACAGAGAGCTTTCACTGAAGTGAGTATAGCGGTTGAGCAGAATTTTCCCATCCAACTAAGAGGCCGTTTCCGGGGGGATCGGTACTGTGCATGTAACGGTACGAAGCACGGGATTCGCGTGCGGGAAACGGCGGCGAGCCGTGGTAATTGCACACTGGTGGGATGTCCCGTGATATCGATAGCTATGTCAAGGTGTGGGGCCAGCCCTTCCGGGCTGGCGCCGCGCTTCCGCGCAGCGCGCCGGGCAGAAGCCCGGCGGCGGGCCGAAGGCCCGACCCCACGATGGCAATCACTACGACGCGTAGCGCTCAACGAATCGCGAGTGCCATCGCAATCATCGGGTCACTCCAATAGCTCTAACGGACACTTCCGCGAAGCTCGAAATGGCTATTGAACGAAAAACGGTCCGGTGCGACCATCAATTAGGAGTTAAAGGCCCTCAATAGTAAAACTGGTGCAGGCGGGGCAGTAACTCCAAAAAATCGCAACACTTAGGAGGTTGCCATGTTCGACAGTCTTGCAGAGCAAATGCGGCGCGATGACCACCTGGAGATCAGCAATATGGAGCGGGCGATTCGCTGGACCGCAGTCGTTGTACTATCCCTGGCCATCTTTGGCGGCATATTCGTCGGCGTGCACTTTTTGCAATAAAGCTCAGCACCGGCCGGCGTGGCGGAGCCCCGCCTAGACCTCCGCCCGCCGGCCAGGTGCGATCCAGTAGGTAATCACAAAGGCCGTCAGAATCACCACCGCACAGCCGATCACGTTGTACCAGAGAAACGAAATCCCCGTGAAGAAGAACGCCCAAAAGACCACTGCCTCGCCCGCAAGCATTCCCAGGAATGCGGCGGTGCCTCCCACTCTGCGGAAGAAAAACGCGAGCACGAAAACCCCCAGCAGCGACCCGTAGAAGAGCGACCCCATCACGTTCACCGCTACGATCAGCGATCCGAGCTTTCTGCCTAAGCCCGCGGACGCGATGGCGTATGCGCCCCAGAAGACCGTCGCCCAGCGCGAGGCCATCAGGTAGTGATGGTCGGGGGCACTGCGGCGGAAATAGCGGCGGTACAAGTCCACCATCGTCACCGTGGCCAATGAATTGATTTCGCCGGCGCTCGCCGACATGGTGGCGGCGAAGATCACGGCGATGATCAGACCCACCAGCCCCACCGGCAGATAACGGGTCACGAAGGAAAGAAAGATGTAATTGGTATCGCTGTATCCGCGTTCGCCGCCAGTGTCTTCCACCAGCATCGCCGCCTGGGTGCGCACGTCATCCAGATCACGCTGGGCTGAGCGGTATTCGTCTACGCGCTGCCTTTCGCCGGCGGTATCCCGCGCATGGTGGGCTGCCAGCAGATCCATCGCCGCCTGGCGCCGCCGTTGGAACGCCTGGGAGTACTGGTCGTCGATGGGACGGTAGGCCCGCGAGGCCTGAATGCGCCCCGCTTCCGCTGCCTCGAACAGAATCGGCGGCTGCACAAAAAGGTGAAACACGAAGACCATCGCGCCGATAAACAGGATGAAAAACTGCATTGGAATCTTGGCCACAGCGTTAAACAGCAGACCCAGCCGGCTCTGTGCGATGGAACTGCCGGTTAGGTAGCGCTGGACTTGGGATTGGTCGCAGCCGAAGTACGACAGAAACAGAAACGTGCCGCCGATCAATCCGCTCCAGAGCGTGAAGCGGTCGTTCCAATCGAAGCGTGTGGTGACGGCGTTTAACCGGCCGGCCGCGCCCGCCAGGTACAGGGCATCGGGGAAGGAGACGGCCTGCGGCAGCAACCGGATAATGACGACCAGGGCCGCGATCAACCCGAAGAAGATGATGCACATCTGCTGCACATCCGACCAGGTGACGGCCTTGACGCCACCGAGTGAGGTGTACGTGATGACGGTGATGCCCATCAGCAGGATCGTGACCCGGTCCGGCCAGCCCAGAATGGCGGAGAGGACAATGGCCGGAGCATAGAGCGTCAGACCAGCGGAAAGGCCGCGCTGGCACAGAAAGATGACGCTCGCGAGAGCGCGCGTTTTCGAATCGAAGCGCTGCTCCAGGTATTCGTACGCGGTGAAAACCTTGGCGCGGTGAAACGCCGGTACCACGGTCGCGCACAGGATGACCATGGCGATGGGCAGGCCGAAATAGAACTGCACGAAGCGCATGCCGTCCACGTACGACTGGCCGGTGGTGGAGATGAAGGTCACGGCGCTCGCCTGGGTCGCCATGATCGAGAGCGCCATGGCATACCAGGGCATGGTCTTGCCGGCGAGAAGGAACCGATCGACGGTGTCGCTGCCGCGGCTGCGGTACAGACCGTAGGCAACGATCGAGACCAGCGTGGCGAACAGGACAATCCAGTCTATGGTGCTCATTCGAGCGCCTGCGTGAAGGCGTAGGCGGCCGCGATGATGAGGACGAGGTAGATCAGAACCGCGCCATACACGTTCTTCCACGTGCCGAGAAACGGCGGCGGTTCGTCCGGGACCTCGCGAAGACCGGGCATGAAAGGGAGTGTATCACGGGCTTTGAGTAGGGCAGACGGTCGGTTTGTGCCGTCTGCCGGAGCCCTCCTGCGAGCGCAAGACAGACCACAAACTGCGATGGTCTGGCCTACGCCGAGCGCTTCCAAAGAAGGAGGCACAAGCTCACGGCGCCCCAGATTGGCGCGAATTCCGGCTCCGGAACTGGCACTACTGCGGTGCTGGTCAGGGCCCCGGCATCGATCTGATGCGCGGTGGTCACGCCGTCGCAGGCGCTGTCGCAAATCACTCCCTCGAGGCTGAAACCGTTCACCTCGGAGGAGACGGAAACCGTCCCGCCCGCATCCGTCAGAGACGAAGCCGGGAACAGAACCAGGGCCGGTACGTTGGCGCCGGTGACCAAGGGAACCGATGGAACAAACACAAACTCAAAGGGCTTAATTGGAAACGCTGGAGCCGTAGAACTGTACGTGGCCAAGGCGGTGACGATGTCGATATTGCTGACCGTATTCGTGTCGGCGTCGTACTCAAAAGACCCCGTTGCTTGAGTACCATCGGTGAACTCGACACCTTGGAGGTTCCAGGTGATGGGGTTCGCAAGAGCGGGGTCAGCCCCGAAGGTGAACGCGCAGAAAAGCAGGCAGGCAATCGAGAGCGATGGCGACGGCATCCGTCGATTTTACGGGCTCATTTTGATCAATACAACCGCGCGTCGTACCAGTCCAAATGCGCCCGATTGGTACAAAACGCCTGCGAACCCACAGGCCGGGAGGCCTGTGCTACTACGCGTCCAGGAAGCTGTGCAGGTCCGACTCGCTGATCTCCGGCAAACCCGGCGCGACATTGTCGAGCTTGCCCTCGCGCATCCGAGCTTCCAGCCTGCCCACCAGCTCGAACAAGTGGTCGAAGGAATCGATGATGAATAGCAGCGGCTGGTAGCGGTCGATCTCCGCGCCCTGATTAATCACCCATTCCATTTGCAAGGGGTAGCGCTGCACTTCGTCGGATTCAATCGCGTGCTGCAATTCGCCGTACGAGCTCAGCAACCCGCTGCCGTATGCGCAAACGCCGCGCGGGCCGCGCATCAACCCAAACTCCACCGTGAACCAGAAAAAGCGCGACATCGCCCGGATAATGCTGGTGAGGCGGCGAACGCGCTCGCTCTCATCGCGGATCGCGGAAGTGCGCTCGACAGCCGTGTGGGCACAGTCGCCGAAGCGCACCAGGACATCGGCGAACGCCGGTTCGGTGTGCATGGGAACGTGACCCGCCACGTCGTGGAAGATGTCGGGCTCCGGCAGATAGTCCATGCGATCCACGGGCCGTATGGTGATGGTGGTGGGGAATTCGCGGCGCCGCAGGCAATCGAAGAACAGAAATCCAGGCACATATCCGCTTACCGGTTTGGCTTGAAATCCAGTCAACGGCTGAAGCCGCCGGTTTACGTCCGCCAGGCGCGGAACGCGGTCGGCAGGCAGGCTCAGCGCCCCTAATCCGGCCAGGAAATGGTCGTTGGCGTATTGCTCCCAGCGCGGCCGCATGCGAGCGAAAAGCCTCTTCCAGGCTTCATGGTTTTCTTGCGAATAGAGCTCGTAAACCTGCTGAATATAAAGCTGATGACGATTGCGCGCCTCTTCTACAAAGGGGGCGCTTCCGGTGGTCAATCCGGACGCTGTGACAGTCTGAGGCATGACACCCTCCGAGTCCTGCCTTCAACTTATCACGATCTCTGCCAGCCGACAACCCCTTAAAGGTGGTGCTTAATCCTAAGCAATCGCTGTCTAAGTTCTATGCGGCCACCCGCGCTGGCAGTTCCTTCACCAGTTCTGCCGTGAAGGCCTTGGCGTCACCGAACAGCATCAGCGTCTTGTCGAGGTAATACAGATCGTTGTCGATGCCGGCGAACCCGGGGTTCATCGACCGTTTGATCACCATCACGGTGCGGGCCTTATCCACGTCGAGGATCGGCATACCGTAAATAGGACTGGTCTTGTCGGTGCGCGCCTTGGGATTGGTGACGTCGTTAGCGCCGATCACCAGGGCGACGTCGCACTGCGGAAACTCGCCGTTGATCTCGTCCATTTCGACGAGCCGGTCGTAGGGGATATCGGCCTCGGCCAGCAGCACATTCATGTGGCCGGGCATGCGGCCCGCCACCGGGTGGATGGCGAACTTCACGTCCACACCGCGCTTCATCAGGTTGTCGTACAACTCCCGAATCTTGTGCTGCGCCTGCGCCACGGCCAGGCCGTAGCCTGGAATAATGATCACGCTCGAAGCCGATTCCAGGATGGACGCCGCTTCCTCGGGGCTGGCGCTGCGGTAATTGCGCTGCTCGGCTTTTCCAGCAACGTGCTGAATCTGGCCGAACGCTCCGAACAGCACATTGGTGAACGACCGGTTCATGGCTTTGCACATGATGATCGACAGGATCAAGCCCGAAGAACCGTCGAGCGCGCCGGCGACTACCAGTAGATTGTTGCCGAGTACGAAACCCATGGCGCACGCGGAGAGACCGGCGTAAGAGTTCAAGATGGCGATTACGGTAGGCATGTCCGCGCCGCCGATCGGAATGATCAGAAGCACGCCAAACAACAACGACAGGCCCGCGAAAATCGGGAAGATCCATGTGTCCGTGGGCACGATGACCAGCCGGATGCCCAGACCCAACGCAATGGCGAAGAGCACGAAGTTGACGGCATTCTGGTTCTTATAGGTGATGGGGCGCTGCCACAGGATCTCCTGTAATTTGCCCATGGCCATCAAGCTGCCCGTGAACGTCAAAAAGCCGAGCAGCGTTTCGAGCATCAGGGCTACCATTACGAATCCGCTCAGCGCATCGGTGCCGGTTTGTCCCTGCCTTTGATAAAACTCGGCAGTGCCTACCAGGGCCGCCGCCAGTGCGCCGCAAGCATGGGACAGCGCGGTTCGTTGGGGCACCGCGGTCATCGGCATGATGTATGCGATGGGTATGCCGACCGCTGTACCAATCACGATGGCGGCGACGATCCATTCGATGTTATGGATGGGGTACGCCTTGATAAACGCGCCCGTCACCGCCAGCAGCATGCCGATTTCGCCGGCGAACACGCCGCGGCGCGAGGTGTCCGGGTGGTTCAGCCATTTCAGCGACAGAACAAACAGCCCCGCTGAAATGATGTAGATGTAATTGACCAGGTTCTGCATTACTTTTGCGCCCCCCGCTTCTTGAACATCTTCACCATGCGATCGGTAATCAAGAAACCGCTGACGATGTTCGTCACTACCGCGGTGATGGCAATGAAGCCGAGGATTTTAGTCAGGGTCGTCGCATCTTCCCGGCTGGTGATCAAAATTGCGCCCACCACCGAAATGGCCGAAATCGCGTTGGTGAGCGACATCAGCGGCGTGTGCAGCAGGGGCGAAACCCGGCGGATGACCTCCAGCCCGATGAAGGTCGCCAGGACAAAAACAAATAATCCGGTTGAAAGATCGAAAGTCATTATTTCTCCTGTCCCACAGCTTGCATTTCCGGTAAGCCCAGCAGTTCTCGGACGCGCGGATGGACGACCTCGCCGCCGTGCGTGACCAGCGTTTCCTTGACGATCTCATCCTCGCGGTTCAGCGTGAGGTTGCCCTCTTTGTTGAGCATGAACTTCAGGAACGTGAGGATGTTCTTGGCGTACATCTGGCTGGCGTGATAGGGAATGCTGGAGGGTAGGTTGACCGGTCCGAACACGCGCACGCCGTTCAGCTCGACAACTTTCCCCGGCTGCGTCACTTCACAGTTACCGCCGCGCTCGGCGGCGATATCGACGATCACCGAGCCAGGCAACATCCGCTGCATCATGTCGCGCGTGATCAGAACCGGTGCTTTTCGGCCTGGAACAGCCGCCGTGGTGATGACCACTTGCTGCTCGGCCAGAACCCCCGCCATGGCCTCGCGCTGCCGCCGGTAAAACTCTTCGTCCATGGCCTTGGCGTAGCCGCCCTTGTCCTCGGCGCCAGCAGCCTCGACGTTCAGCACCACAAAACGGGCGCCCAAGCTTTCGATCTGTTCCTTCACCGCGGCGCGGATGTCATAGCCGCTGACCACCGCCCCTAGACGCCGTGCCGTCGCGATGGCCTGCAATCCCGCCACGCCCGCGCCAATCACCAGCACGCGCGCGGGAGCGATCGTTCCGGCTGCCGTCATCAGCATGGGGAACATGCGGTTCAGGGAATCGGCCGCGATGAGCACGGCCTTGTAACCAGCGATGGTCGCCATCGAGGACAGCGCATCCATGCTCTGAGCGCGCGTGATGCGTGGCATCAGTTCCATGGCGAGATAGCTGACCTGCCGCTCGGCCAGCGCACGCGCCGCATCGCCCGCAGTGAGCGGCTCGCCAAAACCGATCACCACCTGGCCGGAGCGCATAAGGCGCAGGTCGTCGGCCCCGGTCTCGGGATTGGCACCGAGGCTGCGCACTTGTAAAATGACATCCGAGTCCGCGAATACCTGGGCGCGGCTGCTCGCCAGCTTTACGCCTTTGTCTGTGTATTCGGAATCCGGAAACCCGGAAGCGGCTCCCGCGCCCGGCTCCATTAAGATCTGCGCGCCTGTCTTATTCAGAACAGTAAGCGCACTCGGCACCACGGCCACCCGGCGCTCGCCGGGCGCCGACTCGGTGACTACACCGGCAACAATACCCACGCTGTCTCTCCAGTTTTGCGACTCAGAACCGACCTCTGCGCGGTTCCGGGCAAGGAAACATTTTAGTAAATATCGGGTGCCTTCCGCTGAGGGTGCTGGCCAAGGCCCGTCCACACCTTCACGAGCGTGTTATAAAATGACCGCCGCATCGACTGTTCCCATTGTGGGTTTCGCACACCGTATTCTTCCTTCAAGGTGGGAGGATCGGGAGAAGAAAATGACACGGCGCGACTTTCTTGGGACGGCGGCAATTGCGACCAGCGCCCCATCCGCCACGGAATTGCCGGTGACGGTGCCCGTTCGCAGAATCGTGGATGCCCGCGCGAAGTGTACGCCGGAACAGCTCAACCGCTTTTGGTGGCATATTTGGCCGCAGGCAGTCCGGGACTTCAACCGATGCGGCATTCGCCTGCAGACGAGTGACGCGGCCGGCGAGATCCGCCGATCGGCCGGGGATCGACCGATATTCATCGGTTTGGAGCGCGGTGTGGTGAACCTGATCTTGACCGATCACCTTCCCCTCTATTGGGACAACAGCCGTGCCCTGGCGGGCGTCACCACGATACACGAGGGCTACCACCTCTCGATGCTCGCCCTGCGCTATGCGCATGGGCATCAAGTACCGTTCGTTTCCGTCAACACTTGCGTGCATGAGTTGCTCCACGCACTGATGCAGGACGTCTTTGTGCGCAATCCGTCGTGGAACCAGATCGGCGAACGCGAATTTCGCATCGACGCATTCGCAACCTCGTTGTGGCTGTTTCGCAGTGGCGCCGCAATTCGGAAATCGGCTAGGGCTTATGTAGCAAGACTTTCAAGCGCGGCACCAGCGCACGCAGAAAAATTTCGCGATGGCTAGCCCACCTTCCGGGATAAGGCACTTCGAGCACTGG